>CALEPR010000065.1 GCA_937910665.1 uncultured Selenomonadales bacterium | reverse complement strand
AACCAAAATGGCACTCAAACGACATTCAAGAGTTAGCGGTGAGTTTTCGTCATCATCGATGAGCGACCTTGTCTTCCTGTTACTCATATTTTTTATGATGACATCGACACTGATTGCTCCAAACGCCCTAAAATTACTATTGCCACAAAGCAACAACCAAACAATAGCATCAAAACCGATAACGACCGTATCTATAACAAAAGATTTACAATATGCTATTGAAGGTCAATATGTTAGCTTCGATATGCTTGAACAAAGACTTGTAAACCGGGTTGGACCGGCCGAAAACTATCCTGAGCCGCCAACCATCTCGCTTCATGCCGACCAAACGGTTTTCGCAAATGTCAACAATTCCGACTCCGTTCCTCGCGCCGATTTCATTCAGGCAAGTAATAATTTTTACGCTGTCCATTTTTTCGCCGTTGACTGCGACGGGGATTCCTTTTTCAAAATCAATCGTGACTTCCTCAGGTTTGTCGGGAGCATCTTCAGGAGCTTCTGAAATTAAAAACATTGAATTATTCGGAGCGTTCCAAGGATCTTCCAAGTCAGAACCTTCATGCGACAAATGCCAAATATTTCTGTCCATGCTGTACTTTTTATTGTCGGTCGGAATTTCGATGTTGTGAGCTTTTGCGTACTCAAGTTCAGCCTCACGCGAATCTAAATCCCATTCACGCCACGGAGCAATAATTTTCAGCTCAGGAGCCAGAGCTTTAATTGTAAGTTCAAAACGCACTTGGTCATTACCTTTTCCTGTCGCGCCGTGAGCGATTGCCTCTGCGCCTTCCTGCAAAGCAATCTCGACAAGTTTTTTTGCAATAATCGGACGCGCAAAAGAAGTGCCAAGCAAATATTTTTCTTCGTAAACGGCATTGGCTTTCAGCGTCGGGAAAACATAATTTTCAATAAAATCTTTCGTCAAGTCCGCAATAAAAACTTTCGACGCACCGGACTTCAGAGCCTTGTCATGAACTGCATTGAGCTCGTCGCCCTGTCCAACGTCCGCGCAAACTGCAATAACTTCACAGTCATAATTTTCTTTCAGCCAAGGAATGATAACTGAAGTATCAAGTCCACCGGAGTAAGCCAAAACAACTTTGTTAATTTTTTCTTTTGCCATCTTAAAAATTTTCCTCCCAATAAAAAAATAAATTTGTTCCGTGATGAAACGAATTTATTTTATCAAACAAATTTTCTGTAAGCAAGGTTACAAAATTATTTTCTTGAAAAGCTCAAACAACTTCTTCAGATTCCTCGCGCTTGATTTTTAATTCGACAGTAAATTTTGTCCCGACGCCCGGCTCTGAGTCCACAAAAATTTTTCCTTTATGAAGTTTCAAAATTTCCATCGCAATGGCAAGTCCCAAACCGTTGCCGCCCATCTCCCGACTGCGAACTTTATCGACGCGATAGAACCTGTCAAAAATTTTTTCTTGGTCTTCAGGATCAATTCCAATTCCACTATCCTGCACAGAAAAAACTGCATGACGCTCGTCCGCGTCCTCCTGTCGAACGATAACTTTTCCACCGGGCGGAGTATATTTAATTGCATTGTCGACCAAAATTAAAATCAGCTGCTTAATTTTTTGTTCGTCGCCGGAGAAAATAACTTTCCTGAAACCTTCGCCGAAAAGCGAAATATCTTTTTTCTCGGCAAGCGGAGTCATCATTCGCACATTTTGATTCAAAAGTTTTCCCAAGTCCAGTTTCTGAAATTTAACTTTCAAGGCGTTGTTGTCACTTCGGGCGACCAAAAGTAAATCGCTGACAAGTTTCGACATTTTTTTTACTTCGCTTTTAACGTCGTCAATGACTTCTTTCAAGAAAGGTTCCTGAATCGAAGGATCTGACAGCAATAAATCTGCCGAAGCCATGACGACTGCCAGCGGCGTTCTAAGTTCGTGAGATGCGTCCGCCGCAAATTGTCTTTGTTTGTCGTAAGCCTCCTTGAGTGGAGCAATCGCTCTGCCTGCCAAAATGTAGCCGATAACGCTTGCAATTACCAAAGCGACCACGCCGAGAAAAATCAGTGCGTAAGTTGCCTTTTGCAGTCCGGAATATAAAGCGGTGACATCTTTTCCAACATAAATTACAAATTCAGTTCCGGCGACGCGAAATTTTTTGGCAGTCATCATGATATTTGTAATTCTGCCCTGTTCGTTAGGATGACTGAAAACTTCGACTTCGCCGCTGGAAAGTTTTTCAGGTGTCATTGAATCCAAAATCAGCGGTTCAATTCGGAAGGAAGCGCGAACAAATTCCAAAAGCTGACCATCTGCATTAAAAATATAGAAAAATAATCTGTCATTAGTATTTTTGTAATAGCGATTTTCATCAAAGGCGACGTTTGGGTGATTGACTTGATAAGCCTGCGCCTCAGCGATTGAGTCCGCTGCGTCAGAAAGTTCATGCGCCTGTTCTGAAAACATTGACCAATCCATTGTCTTGTGGACGACAAAAATTAAAACTACCAAAAAAATTGACATTATCACTGTGTAAAACAGCGTCAGGTGAAGACGACTGCTTCGGAAAAGTTCCATTTAAACTCCTTTTTCTAATTTTAGAAACTGTATTCACAGCTTCTTAGGGGTTAGGTAAAAATTTCTCATTCCTCACTCCTACTTCCCAATTAAATCAGACTTCCAACCGATAACCAATCCCGCGAACAGTTTTTATGGAAATATTTCCATCGACTTCATTTAATTTTTTCCGCAAAATTTTCATGTAAGAATCTATATTGTTGGAAGTAATATCTCTCTCCATTCCCCAAATTCTGTCGAGAATAATATCGCGCGGAACGACAACGCCGAGATTTTGTGCCAAGAGGTCAAAAAGTTGAAATTCGCGCGGAGAAAGTTGGATAACTTGATTTTTTTTCTTGAGAACTTTGGTAGTGCGATTGAGAGTGAAGTCGCCGACCTCAACAGCTTCCTGTTGAATTTTTTGCGTACTGCGTCTGCCGAGTGCGCGAAGTCTTGCAAGCAGTTCGTCAAATTCAAAAGGCTTAACAAGATAATCGTCCGCACCCGCGTCCAAACCTGTGACTCTGTCCTCGATTGTGTCTTTCGCCGTGAGCATCAAAATCGCTTTTTCATAACCTGCCTCGCGCAAACTTCTGCAAGCGTCAATCCCTGTAATTCCCGGCAACATCCAATCCAAAATTAAAATATCATACTCCGAATACATCGCATACTCAAAAATATCTGTGCCGTTCGTTATCCACTCAACCTGAATCCTTTTTTGCATGAGCATATATTCAATCAGTCTGCCAAGTCGTTTGTCATCTTCTGCCAGTAAAACGCGCATCAAATTTATCACATCCTTTAAAAATTTTTTTTATTATAGTTACCACACAAAATTTTTGCAATAAATCAAGAAATATTTTTTTGAAATATCAGACTGTAGACAAAGTCCTTTTCAAGTAAGTTTGAGAAGGGCTTTAACTTTGATACGAGTAAAAATCTCAGGAGAAACAAAAAGGCTTTGAACTTTTTCATCGCCATTTTTTTTCAGATTCATGCAAGCAAAAATAAGTGTGACTTGAAATTTAACTTTAGGTGAGCCACGATAATTTGTGTAACGCAGAC
>CALEPR010000064.1 GCA_937910665.1 uncultured Selenomonadales bacterium | reverse complement strand
GTGTGAAGGGAAATTTTTTTCAGGCAAGAATCAATTTAAACAGAAAAAAATTTTTCGGAGGAAGGCAAAATTTTTTTTCGGAAGTTGGTTAAAAATTTTATCACGAGTAGTGTCAATGTTTTTGTATAAGTAAAAAACATTAAAAATCAAATTTATTACTTCGGCGATTAAAATTCCAAAAAAAATTATAGTTCGACAGATGACAGCAAAGTTTTTTACAGATATATTTGGATTTATTGTAGTCGGAGTAATTTCTTTATCAAGTTTAATATTTTTCTAATGACTTCTAAACTTTTTTTTGATATTATTCGATTGATACAAGGAACATTTGAAACTTTGAAATTTTGAAATTTTGAAAGGAGATTTTTAAAATGGCAACAAATTATAACAATTACTCGGTTGTCGGCGGTTCAAGCTATGCAGATTACATTTATAATTATGGAAAGTATGCATATCTTTATGGATATTCCGGAAATGATTATATTGTGAACTATGCAGGCGGAACAAAAGTTTATGGTGGGTACGGCAATGATACAGTTTACAGTAATGTTTATGGGTCGTACACAGTAAACAGCGGCTATGGATATGTAACGCTTGACGGTGGGTATGGAAACGATTCAATTTACAGTGCTGACGGACATGTTTCGGTTTCGGGAGGAACAGGAGCAGACACGATAAAAGTTAATAGTTTGGGAAATGCAGGTTACAACACAATTTACGGAGGAACAGGCAACGATTATATCAGCGTGAGCGGCGGACACAATGTAGTCAAGTATTACAGTGGCGACGGCTATGATACAGTTTATGGAATCGGTAGCACAGACACAATTAGTCTTAGCGGCAGTTACAGCACAGTTTCCAGTAATTCGGACATTATCATTTATCCTTCGAGCGGCGGCTCAATCAGAGTTAAGAGCGGTTATGGAAAAGGTTTCAAAATCAGAAGCAGCTACTACAGTTATGATGTCGCCGGAGACCTTGCCGAAGATAATGACGGCTTGACCGCTACCTTGTCTGCTGCACAAAGCGACAATGTATCAATGAACACCGGCAGCTACGCCAATTATTACAACCTTGACGCTTCGCAAACCACAAATAATTTGCTCTTGGTCGGCAATTCAAAATCTAATTCCATAATTGCGGGAAGTGGAAACAGTACGCTTTGGGGCGGAAACGGAACTGAGTCGGATACTTTAATCGGCGGCAGCGGCAACGACACATTCCTTTACTACAAAAATAATGGCAACGATGTTATTGCAAATTCTTCCGCAAGCGACGTGATCAATCTGGCTAACATCATGCTTGCCGATATTGGTTCGATAAAAACATCTTCAAACAGCATTAGTCTTAAGTTCAATAATGGACAAACATTAACGGTTAATGACAGCGGCGGTGACAGTGCCAAATTCCTGCTCGGTGACGGATCGTCTTGGAAATATTCTCACACAAATTCGTCATGGACACACGCAAACTGATTTTAATTCAGCAAGCGGAGAAAAAATTTTTGTGAGTAGGGTTTAAGATAAAATTTTGCGTAGAATTTTGAGTAAAAAAAATGTCGCTCGGCGGAAAAAATTTGTCGAGCGATTTTTTATTCAAAAAATTTTTTAATCGGTCGAGTCGTTGGGAAAATCTTTCAAAGTAATTTCGAAAAAAAAGTCATGCGCCAACTTGGCAAATTTTTTCCGAAGCGAAAGTTTTACAAAAAATTTTTGTAAAAGGCAGATCTCAAAGTATGACCTTGCTTTTTGCCTGAATAATATTTCGGTTTTTTTTGTCTGATAATCTGAAATTACATAAAATCTACTATCGCCAATTTTTTCTACAATTTTTTGATTCGATAGGAAAAAAAATTTATGAAACACCGGTGAACAAATTTACTATTGCATTTTACAAAAAAGTTTTTTGTGTTATAATCTGCAAAACTAAAATTCTTACATCGAAGGGAGAAAATTTTATGTTTGGAATCGGAGTGCCTGAACTTGTTTTGATTTTGATTATTGGATTGGTTGTCTTTGGCCCGGGAAAATTGCCCGGCGTTGGCAAAGCACTCGGTCAAAGTATCAAAGAATTTAAACAGGCAAATTCTGACGACGACAAAACTGTTGACGTTGGCGAACAAAAAAAATTGAATGCGGAAACAGATAAAAAATGACTTCGGACGAAGATAAATTAAATTCTCAATCTCAGGTAGAAGAAAATATTTCGCAGGAAGATGATCTGCCGGAGGACGACGGCACAATGTCGCTGACCGCACACCTTGAAGAACTTCGGTCGCGGCTGATAAAAAGTTTGTTGGCTGTGGTCTTTGGCAGTAGCGTTGCTTATTTTTTTCTGGACGAAATTACAAAATTTTTAACCGGTCCTGTCGGCAAACTTTATTACATGAAGCCGGGCGAGGCTTTTTTTACTTACTTAAAAATTGATATTGTCACAGGATTTTTAATCGCCCTGCCGATAATTTTTTTTCATGCTTGGAAATTTTTTTTGCCTGCGCTGACTAAAGGCGAACGTGCAGTGTTGGGAATTTTGGTTCCTGCGTCGGTAATTTTATTTTTTGCGGGAATGGCGTTTTCATTTTTCCTGGTTCTGCCGATCGCTTTAAAATTTTTCATGGGATTTAGTTTGCAGGAAAATGCGACGGAATTGCAGTCGCTATTTTCCTTCCAAGATTATTTTGATTTCGTGATAATGTTTGTTTTGCCTTTTGGTTTTGTTTTCGAGTTGCCGCTGGCAATAATTGTCTTGGGTAAGCTGGGAATTTTGACGAGCGAAATTTTGGGCAGGTATAGAAAAATTGTTTTCTTCCTGTCGTTCGTGATTGGCGCACTTGTCACAACGCCCGACGTGATTAGTCAAATTGCCGTCGCGATTCCTGTAATGTTGCTTTATGAAGTCGGTTACTGGGTTGTGAAATATATTTTGCGAAAATAAAAATTTTCTGCCAAAAAGTTCGGCAGATTTTTCTGCAATTTTTGTAAAAAAATTTTATGAAACGTCCGTGCTCGCAAAATTTGCTTGCCTAGACTTTTTTTTTTTGAAATGTTATACTTATCGCGTTTGAAAATAAAATGAGGTGAGATAGTGGAAGAATTGGAGTACATGCATGGGAATATTGTTCCTGTAAATCTTGAGCACGAGATGAAATATTCTTACATAGATTACGCGATGTCGGTTATCGTTTCCCGCGCAATTCCGGACGTTCGCGACGGATTGAAACCTGTTCATCGCAGAATTTTATTTGCGATGCAGGAAGCGGGAATGACTTCGACAAAACCTTACAAAAAATCTGCGCGTATCGTCGGTGAAGTTTTGGGTAAATATCATCCTCACGGAGACAGCAGCGTTTATGATGCGATTGTCAGAATGGCGCAGGATTTTTCCATGCGTTATCAACTTGCCGACGGCCACGGAAACTTCGGATCAGTCGACGGAGATCCGGCGGCGGCTATGCGTTATACCGAAGTCAGAATGTCAAAAATTTCCGAGTTAATGCTCCAAGACATTGACAAGGAAACTGTTGACTTTGTTCCGAACTATGACGAATCGCTCCAGGAACCCGCAGTCCTTCCTGCAAAATTTCCGCAGCTTTTGGTAAATGGGACTTCGGGAATTGCAGTCGGAATGGCGACGAATATTCCTCCGCACAATATGTCTGAAGTTATCGACGCGACTTTGATGTTGATTGATAATCCTGAAACAAATTTGCATGACTTGATGACTGTGATTAAAGGTCCGGATTTCCCGACTGCCGCACAAATTATCGGACGCGAGGGAATTGTTGACGCTTACGCCACAGGTCGCGGCTCAATAAAAATGCGTGCGAAAACTGAAATTGAAACTATGTCGAACGGCAAGCCGAGAATTATTGTTACCGAACTGCCCTACCAAGTCAACAAGGCAAGGCTGATTGAAAAAATTGCTGACTTGGTTCGAGAAAAAACTATCGAAGGCATTACCGACTTGCGCGACGAATCCGATCGCGAAGGAATGAGAATTATAATTGAACTTCGCCGCGACGTTAATCCGCAAATTTTGCTCAATCAACTTTTCAAGCACACGCAAATGCAAGATTCTTTCGGCGTGATTATGTTGGCACTTGTCAACGGCTCGCCGCAGGTTTTAAATTTAATTCAAGTTCTGAAACTCTACATAAAACATCAGGAAGAAATTATCACGCGCAGAACTCGCCACGACTTGGCGAAGGCAAAAGCCCGCGCACACATTTTGGAAGGCTTGACGAAGGCGATTGATAATTTAGATTCGGTGATAAAAACTGTTCGCGAAAGTTCCACAGCGGCAGACGCAAAATCCGAGTTGATAAATAATTTTGAACTCAGCGACCTTCAAGCGCAGGCAATTTTAGATTTAAGATTGCAAAAGTTGACAGGTCTTGAGCGTGAAAAAATTGAAACCGAGTACAAAGAAATTAAAATTGCTATCGAAAAGTTCACGGAAATTTTGTCGGACGAAAATAAAATTTTGGAAATTATCAAAGCTGAACTTTCCGCAGTCAAAGAAAAATATGGCGACGAAAGACGCACAGAAATTATTGGCGGCGACGTTTCCACTCAGTTCGACGAAGAAGATTTGATCGGCGACGATGACGTTGTTATAACTTTGACTCGCGGCGGTTATGTCAAGCGCATAAATCTTGACACTTACAAAAATCAAAAACGCGGCGGAGTTGGCATCACAGGAATGGCGACGAAGGCTGAGGATGTTGTCGAACAAATTTTGATAACGACAAATCACCAGACAATCTTATTCTTCACGAACTTCGGAAAAGTTTTTCCGCTCAAAACTTATCAAGTCCTCGAGGCGGGACGAACTGCCAAAGGCGTTCACATGAGCAATCTTTTGCCGCTCGACAACGGAGAAATTGTCACTGCGCTTGTAAAGGTTCGCGAGTACAATCCTGACAAATATTTATTCATGGCGACAAAGAAAGGCATGGTCAAGAAAACAAAACTTTCCGAGTTTAGCGCGATGAGCAAACGCGGAGTAATTGCGATTAAACTTCGCAAAGGCGACGAACTTATCGGAGTGAAATTTACCGAAGGCGAAAGACATATTATTCTCGGCACGGCGAAAGGCAAGGCGATTGTTTTCGACGAGGAAGAAGTTCGCTCAATGGGACGAGCAACTCAAGGCGTGCAGGGAATTAAACTTCAGAAAGGCGACTTCGTTGTCGGCATGGACAAATTGAAACCAAATTCAGAAGTTTTGGTTGTGAGTTCCGAAGGTTACGGAAAACGCACTTCGACTGATGAATATCGTCCGCAAAGTCGTAACGGCAAAGGCTCGATAACAATGAAAGTCACCGAAAAAACCGGCGACGTTGTCGGCTTGAAAGTTGTCAATCCCGACCAAGAATTGATGTTAATCACGACGGAGGGAATTGTAATTCGCACAGACGTAAATTCAATTTCGGTCATCAGTCGAAATACTCAAGGCGTAAAAATCATGAAAACGCGCGAAGAAGACAAAGTTGCCGCGCTTGCAACCGTAACTTTGAAAGCTGATTGAAAAAGTTATAAAAAATTTTTTTCGGCGGAGAGTTTGAAAAAATTCTCCGCTTTTTTTGAGTTCAGGCGAATTGTAAAAAGTTCCGAATAAAAAGTTCCGAATAAAAAGTTCCGAATAAAAAATTTCAGATAAAAAAATCCCGACGACTTTGCCGGGAAAATTTTTTTTATTCAGTTAAAAAATTTTTTCAATCAAGTTCATTTGCATCTTTCGGAGTATGCGCCAAAACTTTTTTGCCGGAGAACATACTTGAAACTTCGCTTTCGCCTTCCATAAATTCTGCGCGAACGACCATGTACAAATGTCCAATCGCAAAGACAATTATCAGCCAAGCGACATAGTGATGAACATAGTGCGTCATCATCTCGCTGCCGAGAATTGTATTCACCCAGCCGAAAAGTTTTCCGCCGATTGTCGAAGGCGAAGTCATGAAGTACATCGCAAAACCTGTCAGAATTTCAATCAAGACCATCAAATAAAGTCCTGCGTAGGAGGCGCGAGCCAGAGGATTTCTTAAAAATGGTGCGTGATGCGATTTCAAAAGCATATAGTGAAGTGCAACTTCAACAGTTTCGGAGTAAAAATGTCCTTCCCAAACACGCGGAAAAAGTCTGTCGCCTTTGTTCACGATAAAGCCGTAAATCCTCAAGATAAATGACGCGCAGAAAATAAACGCAACCAAGAAATGAATGTCTCGAACCAAGTCCATTGAAGTTGAAGTCAAGTAAGGTTCAGTTGAGGTTACGTCCATCGGCTTAGCAATCAAAAGACCTGTCACAAAAAGCGTCAAGATTGAGCAAACCATTATCCAGTGAAAAATTCTCAGGAACGGACTGAATAAATAATATTCCTTCCGCTGAACATCTTTAACAGATTTCATCGCCGTCACCTCCTGTAGGGATCGGTAGAAATTACGTTAATTTCCTCGCCTTTTGCGTTATACATATGCGTCGCGCAAGCCATGCACGGATCGAAGGAGCGGACGACTTTTGCAATTTCAAGCGGCTTGTTCGAGTCTTGAACGTGAGTATCCATCATCGCAAGTTCATACGCGCCGTGACCTGCGGTATCATCGCGCGGACAAGCATTCCAAGTCGTCGGCACCAAGCACTGGTAGTTATCAATTTTCTTGTCTTTAATCACAACCCAGTGACTCAGTGCGCCGCGCGGAGCTTCATAAAGTCCAACGCCCATACACTCTTTAGGCCAAGTATCGGGATCCCATTTTTCATTATTCATCGTCGTGGTGTCGCCGGTCTTGAGATTTTCAATCAGCTTGTCGAAGAAAAATCTGTTGATCTCTGCGGCAACCTGTGCGGCAAGTGCACGGCAAGCAGTGCGACCGACCATTGTAGTCATCCAAGTTTCTGCAGGAACTCCGAGAACTGTGGAAACTGCAGCAATTTGGTCAAGCATCATTTTTTCTGCCCAAGTCGGTTCAGGAAGTAAACCTTTTGCAGATTTTGTGTAAATAATGATGTAATTTGCAAGAGGTCCGACTTCGCAAAGTTTTCCGCGCCATTTTGGAGTTTTCAGCCAAGAATATTTTCCGCCTTCATTCAAAGTTTCCCACATTGTTGGAGTTCCTGTCTTGGGCCCGGTGTAGTTAGGCTTGGTAACGCCGTCCCAAGGATGCAAATCTTTATGTTCAGGATATTCATACCAAGCGTGTTCAACGCCTTCAGAAATTGTAGAGTTGTCTTTCAAGTCGCTTGCAGTCAGTTCAAAGAATTGAGCGTTTGCCAAGCCTTGACCGAAGTTTTCAACAACGCCGTTGGAGCGAATCAGCAAATTATTGAAGTAACCGCCGCCGTCCGCAGTGCCTTTGTAGCCGTCGAGAGGATAATCGCCGAAAGCCATAACGCGTTCTTTTGAAAGTCCGCCGCCGTCAACACGACCTGCGCGAACATAAATATTTCCAATCGCGATTAAGTCAGGCAGATAATAATTGTTGATGAGTACGCGAGAGAAATTTATCGCCCTATCGACGATAGCAAGACGCGCAGTATTGACAGGCGCATTGCCGTCGTTGAGTGAAATTGCACAAGGTACGCCTCCGACAACGTAATGCGGGTGAGGATTCTTTCCACCGAAAATAACGTGCGGAGTAACCATTTCGCGCTGCTTGTCCAACATTTCAAGATAATGTGCAACTGCCAAGAGATGAACTTCAGGCGGCAAAAGTTTATAGTCTGGATGATCCCACCATTGAGCGGCGAAAATTCCAAGTTGTCCGCTGTCAACAATTGCTTTAACTTTTGTCTGAACTGCGGCGAAATATTGTGCAGTTGCAGCGGGGAAGTCGTGCGGAAATGCTTCAGTCGGAATTTCACTCGGAACTTTCAGCGGCAATCTGTAAGCGTTCAAAAGTGATGTTTGCAGTTCAGCAGTCTTTGCAGGATCTGCAGACAGTGCATCGACAGGGCTGACCCAGTCCAGAGCGTGGAGATGATAAAAATGAATTAAATGATCCTGAACTGTCAAAGTTGCCGCCATAATGTTGCGGATGTAATTTGCGTTGCGCGGAATAGCAATGCCGAGTGCGTCCTCAACTGCGCGAACAGACGCTAAGGCGTGAGCAGTCGTGCAAACTCCGCAAATGCGCTGAATATATGCCCAAGCGTCGCGAGGATCTCTGTCCTTCATGATAAGTTCAAGACCGCGCCAAGCAGTACCGCTTGAAATTGCGTCTGTAACTTTGCCTGAGCCGTCAACTTCTATTTCAACGCGCAGATGCCCTTCAATTCTGGTGATAGGGTCTACTACAACGTGTGCCATTCAAAATTCCTCCTTCTCTAGGGGTTAGGATTTAGGGGTTAGGGGTTAGTTTTTTATTCAGCTTATTTATCATTGTAGTTAAAATTTTTCCAATTTCATCAACTAAGCCAAAAGCATCCAATGTATCTCTTTCTGTAAAATATTCTATAATCAAACAAGCGTTGAGTTGCGTTTCTAACTCAAAACAAGAACCGCGAGCAATATTCAGAAAACGAACATATTCACGAGTCGAATCGCGCCCTTGTCCTTCAGCAATATTTGAAGCTATCGAAATAACAGCTCTACGCATTTGATCGGAAAGAGCATAAGTTTCTGCTTTGGGCAAAATTTTTACCAAACGATAAACTTCAGCTATTAACTGCATGGATTTTTGCCATACAATTAAATTTTTATAACCTTTCAAAGGCATTTTAGCAACGCCCTAGACCCTAGTTTCTAGCCCCTAATCCCTATTTTCTTCTTCAAGAAGATTATCACGACTGTTACGCTGGATAACACTTGCGACAGCGTGTGCGCCGACACCTAAAGCTGTCACAGCCGCCACGCCTGCACCAATTTTATCTACGTCGCCAAGTTTTCCATACTTCGGCAAGCGTTCTGAAAATGGCGTTTCGTCCCAGAAATTTTTATTAGAACAGCCAATGCAAGCCGCGCCGGATTGAATTGGATAACTCATACCTTGCCACCAACGCAAATTTCCACAAGAATTGTAAGTTTCAGGACCTCTGCAACCAAGTTTATAAAGACACCACCCGGCTTTTGATCCTGCGTCATCATAATTTTCAGCAAACATTCCTGCATCGAAAAACGGACGACGATAGCAAGTGTCATGAATCCTATTTCCATAAAATTGTTTCGGTCTGCCGTCGCCGTCGAGCGGAGGAATTGTTCCGAAAAGTGCAACATGCATAACAACGCCTGTCATAACTTCAGGAATTGGCGGACAACCCGGAACATTCACGACAGGTTTTCCACCGACGAACATTCCAATTCCGGACGACGCCGTAGGATTCGGACTCGCCGCCTGTATTCCACCGTAAGATGCACAACTTCCATAAGCGATGATAGCCGCCGCACCTGCTGCCGCCTTCGACAAAAGATGCGTGAAAGTATGTCCGCCACTCATGCAATAAATTCCGCTCTCCTTCGTCGATACCGCGCCTTCAACTGCCAAAATATATTGACCATTATACTTCTGAATCGTTTCGTCGAGGTGTGCCTCAAACGGCGCACCGCAAGCCGCGCTCAAAAGGTGATCATACTCCAGCGCGATACTTGTCAAAACTACATCAGATGCCAAAGGCGAACCCGAGCGAATAAATGATTCGTCGCAACCTGTACATTCGTGACCGTGAATCCAGATGACCACAGGCAACGGTTTAGTCTCCGCCGCCTCCACAACTTTTGACAACATATCTGTACTCAATCCCATGAGCGAAGTTAAAGCAACACAGCCTTTTAAAAAACTGCGCCGACTAAATCCTCTTTTCAGATACGCATCAAGTAAACTGTCTCTCTTTTCCACTTTCGACCCTCCTAAAAAAATTAAATCACTTTATCAATGCTAAAATTTTTCGCCGTCAATTAAATTTTTCCTGCAACTGAACTTTGAGTTGACGCGAACAAAAAATTTTTCTACAAATTTTATTTCGCAGTGAAAAATCTTTTCAGAAAAATTTATTACTCCAGCGATTAAAAATAACCAAAAAAATCTTTAAGTCTTTTCAATCTCTGTATATGCTCGTGATTTAATTTTTACGACGTGGGATTTATTGATGCCGAAGTAATAGAGTGAACCGAGATTTACTGATAAAGTTTCGCGAAAAAAACTCATCTTGAAATGACAAATTTATATGGCGTAAAAATTTTGTAACTCACTGATGACCTGAAAAATTTTTCTGCGCGGAAAAAATAGTTGCAATATAAATTGTGTTGGTTTAAAATGTCAAAAGTTTAGTTTAATTTTGTAAAGTTGTGAGGAGGAATTTTTTCATGGCTGTAAGTTTGGCAAAAGGTCAGAAAGTTGACTTGACAAAAACTAATCCAGGTTTGAAGGAAGTTTTAATCGGTCTCGGCTGGGACACAAACAAATATGACGGCGGATTTGATTTTGACTTGGATGCGGCGGCATTTTTGCTCGGCGCGAACGGCAAAGTTACTTCGGACGGAGATTTTGTTTTCTACAATAATTTGAAACATTCTTCAGGTTCGGTTCAACATCTCGGCGACAACTTGACAGGCGCAGGCGAGGGCGACGATGAGCAGATTAAAATTGACTTGTCAAAAGTTCCTGCAAGTATTGAGAAAATCGATTTCACTGTCACGATTCACGAGGCAGACACGCGCAAGCAAAATTTCGGACAGGTTGAAAATGCTTTTATTCGCGTGGTCGATGCGGCAAGCAACAAAGAACTTATCCGCTACGACTTGGGCGAAGATTTTTCGATTGAAACTGCAGTAGTTGTCGGCGAACTTTATCGTCACGGCGGCGAATGGAAATTCCAAGCTATCGGTTCAGGTTTCAGCGGCGGACTTGCTGCGCTCGGCAGAAATTTTGGAGTTAATTTGTAATTTAGATTTTAAGTCAGAAAATGTTTTTTGATTTTGGAATTGGGAGTTAGATAAAATTTTTTCTGATTTCCAGTTCCAAATTTTTTTGAGGAGGAAATTTGAAATGGCTGTAAATTTGCAAAAAGGACAGAAAGTTAATCTCACGAAGTCGAACGGCAAAAAACTTACAAAGCTCATGGTCGGTCTTGGCTGGGATGCAGCTGAACCTGAAAGCGGCGGATTTTTGAAAAAACTTTTCAGCGGTAAGCAGGATATTGACTGCGATGCGTCGGTTTTTGTCTGCAAAGGCGGAAAGTTGACTGACAAAAATGACGTTGTTTTCTTCAACAATTTGAAGCACAAAAGCGGCGCAATTCAGCACATGGGCGACAACTTGACAGGCGAAGGCGAAGGCGACGACGAACAAATTTTTGTTGACCTTGACAAACTTCCTGCAGATTATGACAAGCTGATTTTTGTTGTAAATATTTATAAAGCAGTTGACAGGAAACAGCATTTCGGAATGATTAAAAATGCGTTTATCAGAATCGTGGACAATGAAACCGGCGAAGAACTTATCCATTTCAATTTAAGCGATAACTATGACAATATGCTCGCGATGGTTGCCGGAGAAGTTTACAAAAAAAATGGCGAATGGAAATTTAACGCCATCGGAAATGGCACGACAGATCCCGGTCTTGGTGAACTCAGCAAAAGGTTTATGTAATGGCTAAAAGTAAACAAAAATTTCTGCCGACTGTTTCTGTAATTGTTCCGATGTACAATGTTGAGGATTATATTGCAGAGTGTTTGCAAAGTCTTTTAAATCAGACGCTGGAAAATATTGAAGTCATTGTCGTCGATGACTGTTCGACAGACAATTCAGTCGAAGTGGTAAAAAAATTCTTGCCGAAGTTTGGTGACAGATTAAATTTAATTTCTCTGAAACCGAATACAGGTTGTGCGTCTGTGCCGAGAAATTTTGCATTGAATGCGGCGAAGGGAAAATATATTTATTTTTTGGACAGTGATGACTTTATTGACAAAACTGCGCTGGAAGATTTTTATAAAATTGCTGAAGAATTTAATGCCGATGTTGTTCACTCAGAAAAATGTTTTATTCATGAAGAAATTGACGGCAAAATAAAAGATGAACTTGCAAGTACTCAAACAGGAAAATTTGTTGAAGAGCCGACGTTTGAAACTTCAGACATTGGCGAAAGAGTAAATGCCTTTATCAAAAAAAGATTTTTATGGTGGGGATGCAATAAACTTTTTCGCAGAGATTTTTTAATTGCCAATAAGATTCAATTTCCGCAAATGACAAGTTATGAAGATTTGGTTTTCAGTTTTTGTTGTCTTATCACTGCAAAAAATTATGTTCGTGTTCCATTCGTCAGCTATCATTACAGAATTCGAAAAACTTCACTGTCCCACCAATCTTCAAAAAGTGTTCGTTTAATTCAAAATTTGATAGAAGCTGTAAAAACTATGGATCATTTTATGAAAATGCAAGATTTTTTCATTCAAAATCACAGTTACAGGTACGCGATGTTAGACTTTTTTATTCAAATTTTTATTGAATCTGTTTCGGAAAATCTTTTTATTTACAGTGATTTTTCACCTTCAGAAATTTATTCTTTTTTGAGTAAGGAAGTTTTTTCTGTTAATGCGCAGGATAACGTTGCCTTAACTTCATATTTGTTTGTCAACGCATGTATTTACAAATTGCTTGTCAAGCAACAGGCAGAACAAATTGCAGAATTGCAAAATCAGTTGGCAATATCTCAAAAATAATTATTTTAACAGATGTATCGCATTTGAATACAAATTTTGTGGACAATAATAAGCAAATATAAAAGTTTATTGTAAAAGATATAGGAGGTTGTGTGATGGCTAAAAGTAAACAAAAATTTATTCCAACAGTCAGCGTAATTGTTCCAATGTACAATGTTGAGGATTATATAGCAGAATGTTTGCAAAGTCTTTTAAATCAGACATTGGAAAATATTGAAGTCATTGTGGTTGATGACTGTTCAACAGATAATTCAGTCGCTATTGTAAAAGCTTTTTTGCCGAAGTTTGAAGGCAGATTGAATTTGATGAGAATGGGAAAAAACAGCGGTTATCCCGGTCCGCCACGCAATACCGCATTAGGTGCGACAAAAGGCGAGTACATTTATTTTTTGGACAGTGATGACTTCATTGACAAAACTGCGCTGGAAGATCTTTACAAAGTCGCTAAAGAATTTGATGCAGATGTTGTTCATGTGGAAAAGTATTTTCCATTTGCCGAAGCGGACAATATGCGCGATTATGAGGCACATAGTTTTCAAGAAGGCGGTTTTGTTGATAAGCCGACGCTTGAAACCTTTGACATTGGTCAGCGCGTGATAGACTTCACGCAGAAAAAATATTTGTGGTGGGGCTGCAATAAATTGTTGCGTAGAAAAATGCTTGTCGATAACAAAATAAAATTTCCGCAAATGACAAGTTTTGAAGATTTAGTCTTTGCGTACATGTGTCTCATCAGCGCAAAAAATTATGTTCGCGTACCTTTTGTCAGTTATTACTACAGAGTCAGAAAAAATTCACTTTCACATGATGCAAGAAGTGTTGTAGAAGTCATAGCCAATATGACTAAGGCGATAGCTGCTTTGGACGACTTTATGATTCACAGGAAATTTTTTATTGACAATCCAAAAATTCGCTATTCAATGATAGAATTTTTTACACAATGGAGGCTGGATGCTACAGTCAAGTTTAATTTCTATTCCGGTGGCCCCAATCTGGAGGAACTTTTTGTAATGTATTACGATGGAGTTTTTTCAAAAAAACCGGGCGAAAACGCTGCATTAACTACTTGGCTTTTCGTTGCGACAAATCTTTACAAACTTCACATTCAAAATCTTGAAAAACAAGTTGCAGAATTGAAAGAACAGCTGGCAAAATTTCAGACTAAGGAGGAAAATGTTAATTGAAAATTACAGGATTGACCGACGCGCAAGTTCAGGAAATGAAAGCCAAGTTCGGCGACAACTCAATTACTGAACAGGCGCGAGAAGGTTTCTGGGACAAGTTGAAAGGAAATTTCGACGACCCAATTATTAAAATTTTAATCTTTGCACTTGTGCTGAATGTTTTTTTTGCGTTCATGGGAAAAGCGGAGTGGTATGAATCGGTCGGCATTGCAATGGCAGTTTTGCTTGCAACTTTTGTTTCGACTTACTCAGAGTATCAGAATGAAAACGCTTTCCAAAAACTTCAAGGTGAAGCGTCTTTAATCAAGTGCAAAGTTTATCGCAATGGCGCAGTTGTTGAAATTCCAATCAATGACATCACAATGGGCGACTGCGTTTTACTGCAGACAGGCGACAAAATCCCTGCGGACGGAATAATTATTGATGGAAATATTCAAGTTGACCAATCAATTTTGAACGGCGAGGCGAAGGAAGAAACTAAAATTCCTGCGCCTGATTCTGCAACTGAGGAAGAGTCAGCCAAGAGCGAAGATTTATTAAATCCGCACAAAGTTTTTCGCGGTGCAGTCGTTGCGGGTGGAAATGCAGTCATGAGAACCGTCACGCTCGGCGACAAAACTTTTTATGGGAAAATTGCTGAAGAACTTCAGATTGATGAAGACAGAGACACTCCGCTGAAATTAAAACTCGGCGACCTTGCAGGACAAATTTCAAAGTTCGGTTACATTGGCGGTATCGCAATCGCAGTCGCTTTTATGTTTGAAAGATTTTTTATTCAAGGTCTCGACTTTGAATTTTGGAATATTTTGAACAGCGCAGTTGAAGCGGTTATGTTGGCAGTTATAATTATTGTTATGGCTGTGCCGGAAGGTTTGCCGCTGATGATTGCGATTGTTTCCGCGCAGAACATGGGCAAGATGTTGAAAGATAATGTCTTGGTCAGAAAAATTTCCGGAATTGAAACGGCAGGCAGTTTAAATATTTTATTCAGCGACAAGACAGGAACAATTACTAAAGGTCAGCTGGAAGTTGTGACTTTCCTTGACGGCAAGGCGAACTTCACAGAAACTTTCGACAAGCTCGGGAAAAAAATTCAGTCGCTGATTTCCTTGTCAGTAAGATTTAACAGCGGCGCAGTTATTTCAGGCGATAAAATTGTCGGCGGAAATATGACTGACCGTGCGCTTTTAGGTTTCATTCTCGGCAAAGATACTCCGCCTGAAGTTAAAGTCGGTGATACTGTTCCTTTCGACAGCGCGAAAAAATATTCAATGGCAAAGGTTACAGGCGATTATGACTTGTGGCTGATTAAAGGTGCGCCTGAAAGACTTCTTGACAAATGCAGTTTTTATTATGACGCTGAAGGCAATAAGCAAAAACTTACTTCGACTGCCGAAATAAATTCCAAGATTGATGAACTTGCAAACCGCGCAATTCGCACGCTTGCACTTGTGACTTATGATGGCGAAGTTTCGGACGGAAATATTCCTGACAGTGGATTGACTTTTGTCGGCGTGACAGGTATTCGCGACGATGTTCGCCCTGACGCAATTAAAGCTATCGAACAAGTTCATCAAGCCGGCGTTCAAGTTGTAATGATTACAGGTGACAGAAAAGAAACTGCACAGGCTATCGCGAAAGAAGCAGGGCTGATTGAAATTGATGACGCGATTGTCATTACAAGTACCGAACTCAATGCGATGAGCGACGAAGAAGTTAAAGCCAACTTGAAAAAAATTCGCGTCATTGCCCGCGCACTTCCTACAGATAAAAGTCGGCTTGTTCGACTTGCACAGGAATTAAATTTAGTTGTCGGTATGACAGGCGACGGCGTTAATGATTCTCCTGCGCTGAAAAAAGCTGATGTCGGTTTTGCGATGGGCGGCGGCACTGAAGTCGCGAAAGAGGCGAGCGAAATTGTTATCCTCGACGACAATTTTAAATCTATCGGCAAAGCAATTTTGTATGGCAGAACAATTTTTAATTCAATTCGCAAATTTATAATTTTCCAACTTACAATCAATGTCGGCGCAGTTTTAATTTCTTTCGTCTGTCCGCTTTTAGGTTTGGAAAATCCGCTGTCAATTACTCAAATTCTCTGGGTCAACTTGGTTATGGATACTTTGGCGGCGTTGGCTTTCGGTGGAGAACCTGCACTTGACAGGTACATGGAAGAAGAACCGAAAAGGCGCGACGAAAAAATTATCAACACTTACATGTACTCGGCGATTGGAACGGGAGCGTTGTGGAGTTTTGTCATGGGATTGATTTTCTTGCTGACAGATTTTTCACGCAGTCACTTCCGCGACGTAAATCCTGAAGGAATAAATTTCACTTTCGGCGGAGACAGCGTTTATGTTTTGACAGGTTACTTTGCGTTCTTCATTTTCATGGCGGTCTTCAATGCGTTTAATGCGCGTACAGACAGAATGAATTTGTTCGACAATATCGGCGGCAACCCGGGATTTTTGCGCGTCATGGGAATTATTGTTGTCGTCCAAGTCATTATGACTTACTTCGGCGGAGTTATTTTGCGTTGTTTCGGTTTGACGGCGAGCGAATGGATTTTTGTTCTTGCAATGGCATTTACAATTATCCCTGTCGATTTGATTCGCAAGGCGATTGTCGGCAGTTCAAAATAATTTTGCAAAAATAAATTTTCAAAAAAAAACAGGCAGTTTAGAAAAGATTGTCTGTTTTTTTATTGCAAAGCCTCAAGAATATCTTTTTCGGAAATTGAACCGCATCGAAGAATTTTTGGAAAATTTTCTGTTACGTCCACCACTGTCGAAGAAATTCCAAATTCGCATTCTCCACCGTCCAAAATAATTTTTACTTTTCCTTTCAAATTTTCAAAAACTTCCTCAGCATTTTTCGGCGGCGGTTGGTCGGAAATATTTGCGCTCGACGCGGCAATAATTCTGTCGGAAATTTTTATAAAATTCAAAGCGACTTGATTTTCGGGAAACCTTATTCCGACACTTTCAAGTCCGCCTGTCACGAAGTCCGGCAAATTTTTTTGTTTCGGCAAAATTATTGTCAAAGGTCCGGGACAAAATTTTTTGAAAAGTTTTTCAGCCGCCGGAGAAATTTTTGCAACAGATTCAACTTGCTCCAAACTTGCGACGTGCAAACTTAAAGGTTTTTTGGAAGGTCTGCCCTTCGCCGCATAAATTTTTTGCCGCGCTGAAAAATTCAAGCCGTCTGCGCCGAGTCCGTAAACCGTTTCGGTCGGAAATGCCGCAAGTTCTCCTGCGCGAATTATTTCAGCCGCCAAAAATAAATTTTCCTGCGTAGGTTTTAAAATTTCCGTCCGCAAATTATTTCCTCCTCGCCGCGATAACTCTATCCAATCCTGCCAAGTCTTGAAAAATTTCAGTGTCGTAAAAATTTTTATTGTCGGAAAAAATTTTTTTAACATCGTCGGCTTGATTGCTCCCGATTTCCAACGCCAAAAATCCTCCCGAAAATAAAAATTCAGGCGCGGCAGAAATAATTTTCCTGTAAAAATTTAAACCGTCCGCTCCTCCGTCCAAAGCCTGCAAAGGTTCTGTTTTCACTTCAGCTTGCAAATTTTTTATTTCTGCCGTCGGAATGTATGGAGGATTGGAAATTATCGCGTCAAATTTTTTTCCTGCGAACGGCTCAAATAAATTTCCGCAAAAAAAATTTATCCTGTCCTCCACGCCGAACTTTTTTGCGTTAAACTTTGCGACTTCGAGAGCACTTTCCGAAATATCTGCCGCAAATGCGCGGGAATTTTTTACAAATTTACAAATTGAAATGCAAATTGCTCCGCTGCCGGTTCCCAAGTCTAAAAAAATTTTTTTGCCGCCGAGATTTTCAATCGCAAGCTGAGTCAAAATTTCTGTATCGGGGCGAGGAATCAAAACATTTTCATTCACAAAAAAATTCAGTCCAAAAAATTCTTTGTTGCCGATCAGGTAGGCGACAGGAATTTTTTTTTCGCGGCGGGCAATTAAATTTTCAAAGCGTCCGACTTCGTCTGCCGACAAAATTTTTTCTGCGTCTGTGTAAAGTTTCAGCCTTTGCCAATTTAAAACAAACGCCAATAAAATTTCTGCGTCAAGGCGCGGCGTTTCAATTTCTGCTTTTTCAAGTTGCAAAGTCGCCTTCGACAAAATTTTTTGTACCGTCATTCCTCGTTCCTCAAAAAATTTTTTTATGCGCGATAGTGAAAGCGCAAAAGTTTTTTCTTTTCAGGCTCCGCGCTCTGAGTTCCTTTCGCAAAACTCCACATATCAAATTTATCAATAATTTTTTTCGCTTCTTCAATAACATAAATTCCGCAAAACTTTTGCTGTCGGCAGAATTGACCGAGCCGACATAGTAGGCAAAAATTCCGTAACCGCTCACAACCGACGGCGTAGAAACTCCGCAAATGATTGACTGAATTGCAAAAAAGGAAATAGGAATTAGTTCAAAGGATTTAATGAAGCCACAAGGCAGCAATCACTAACCCCTTTTTCCTAATTCCCGGAACTTGTGAATACAAGGTCTTACTTTTCATGTGAGAAGTACAATTTTTTCGGTACAGCCATTCCCAATTCTTCAGCCGCAATTTGTTTTATTCTGCTTGGCGATTTTAATTTTGCAATTTCAATCCGCAGACGCTCATTGTCATGTTCCAAAGTTTCGGCTTGAGTTTGCGTGGCAACAAGCAAGTAACCGCGACTTGCGCTGATTCCGCTCCGCACGACAACCAACATTGCAAAAATCGCGATGACCAAAAACGCAACTCGACAACGCGAGCGCAGAAGATGATCCAATTTAGGACGACGTTTTATCAATCTGAATTGTGACCTTTCCTCTGCCGTTTGAACCGCTCCATAGTTCACAGAATAATTTGCGCGGCTTTGAACTTTAAGTTTTGGTGTACGCCTCGCCGACATGTTATTCCTCCTCCGTCTTCCAGTTTATAATTACAAAGTTTTTAGTTTTTAGAAAAATTTCACCCACTATTAACTAACCACCGGCTATTTTTTCTGCCGCTCTGAGTTTTGCCGACTTCGAGCGTGAATTATTTTTTATTTCCTCTGCCGTCGCCTGAAGAGCCTTGCCAAGAATTTTTATCTCCGGCTTATGACCGCAGACGCAGACAGGAAAATTTTTCGGACAAACGCAACCTTGAGCAAGTTTTTTAAAAGTTTTTTTTATCAATCTGTCCTCCAGCGAATGGAAAGTTATCACCGCGATTTTACCGCCGACTTTTAAATGTTTCACTGCGCTTGTAACCGAACTTTCCAAAATTTCAAGTTCACTGTTGACCTCGATTCTTATCGCCTGAAAAATTCTTTTCGCCGGGTGTCCGCCGTTTTTTGTGTGCGGAATATTTTTTTCAATCAGTTTTACAAGTTCGCCTGTCGTTTCAATCGGAAAATTTTTTCGACTTTCGCAAATGACATTGGCAATTTTTTTTGAAAATCTTTCCTCGCCGTACTCATGAAAAATTTTTGCAAGTTTTTCTTCACTGTACTCGTTCACGACCTCAAAAGCAGTTAAACTCTGCCTTCTGTCCATCCGCATATCAAGTTTTGAATTTTTCATGTAGGAAAATCCGCGCTCGGCAGAATCAATTTGATAGGAAGAAACTCCCAAGTCAAAAACTGCGCCGTCAATTTTTTCAACGCCCAAGTCCGACAAAATTTTTTCCAGTTCGCTGAAGTTTCCATGAACAAGCTCGACTTTGCAAGTTAAATCTGACAAATTTTTTTTCGCCGCCGCAAGCGCATCGTCGTCCCTGTCAATTCCAATCAAAAAACCTTCGCACGACAAAAGTTTTCCGATTCTCAGCGAATGTCCTCCACCGCCGAGTGTGCAGTCCAGATAAACTCCATCAGGCTTGACCTCCAAAACTTTCAAAATTTCATCTGCCATTACGCTGACGTGATGAAAAAACATTTTCCCACTTCCCAGAATTGTTATTCAATTTATAACAAAATTTTCCTGCCCATGCAAGAAATTTTTTTCAGTGAAAATTCATTTGACGTAAAATTTTTTAGTGATATAATTGCAATCTGTTAAGGAGGTTTTTCCAATGACTATCACGAAGGACATGAGCATTATTGATGTCGTTCGGAGTTATCCCGATACGGCGATGGTTTTTATGTATGCAGGAATGGGTTGCCTCGGTTGTGCGGCGGCGCATTTTGAAAATATTGAGCAAGGCTGTATGGCGCATGGAATTGATGCAGATGCACTTGTTGATGCGTTGAATGAAGTTGTCAATGCGTCGGACGAAGGCGAAGAACTTTTGGCGGCTGCAGCTGAGTAAAATGATTTGTGCAAAGTGCGGAAAATATTTTCCAACGTATGCTAAAATTGATGGCAAAGCGCGGAACTTTAAAAGTCGCAAATTTTGTTTGGAGTGTTCGCCATTTGGAGCGCATAATACTCGATTGCTGACAGTTCAAAGAGAGTATAAATGCTTAATGTGCGGTGAAACTGATCCTGGAAAATTTACGAAAGGCAGGTACACACGCTGTAAAAAATGTCGTTCTGTGTACAGAAAAAAATATGTCAAGGAAGTGGCTGAAACTAGGAAGAACGGCAGAATCAGGGCGATTGAGTATCTTGGTGGAAAGTGTATATGTTGCGGTTTTGACAAGGGAATCAGCGCATTTGATTTTCATCATGTCGATCCAAAGGACAAAGATCCAAATTTTAGATCTAGTCGCCACTGGTCTTGGGAACGGTTCAAAAACGAAATTGATAAATGTTTGCTGCTTTGTTCAAATTGTCATAGGCTGTTACATAACAGTAATCAGTTACAGCGATTTTAAATTTTTACCTGGAGATAAGTTAAATTTGATAAACAGCGTCGGGACATAGCGCAGCTTGGGAGCGCATCTCGCTTGGGACGAGAGGGTCGCAGGTTCAAATCCTGTTGTCCCGACCATTTAAGAAAATTATTTTACAGAAATAAAAAAAAGTCGTCGGCTTGAAATGAGTCGGCGGCTTTTCAGTTTGGAAAAATTTTTTTACTGCGCGAGCAAATTTTCAAAATCCGATTCCGACAAAATTTTTATTCCAAGTTCCTGCGCCTTTGTCAATTTGCTTCCTGCGTCCTCTCCTGCCACCAAAAAATCTGTTTTCTTGCTGACGGAATTTTTCACTGCGCCGCCAAGTTCCTCAATTTTTTTTGTCGCCTCGTCGCGAGTAAATTTTTCTAACCTGCCTGTTAAGACAAAAATTTTTCCCGAAAGTTTCGATTCAATTTCGACAACTTCAGATTTTAAATTCAAACCTAAATTTTTCAGCTCTGCCAAAATTTTTTTATTCTCTGCGTCCGAAAAAAATTCAAAAATATTTTTCGCGGTGACTTCGCCGATGTCCGAAACTTTTTCTAAATCTTCCACGCTCGCAACCGAAATTTCCTCAATGCCGCCGAAATTTTTTATTAAATCTTTCGCCGCCGCACTCCCCACGCCAAAAATTCCCAGCCCTGTCAAAAGTTTCGCGGGATTATTTTTTTTGCTCTCCTCAATCGCCGACAAAATATTTTCCGTCGCCTTTTCGCGTCCGAAAATTTTTTTCTCAATCAACTCTGCGCGAAAATTTTTCAGCTTGTAAATGTCGGCAATATTTTTTATAAAATTTTCTTCAATCAATTTGGGAATGGAAGTTTCTCCCAAGCCTTTTATATCCATCGCGTTTCTGCTGCAAAAATTCAACAAATGATTTTCAATCTGCGCCGCGCAATTCGGATTAGTGCAACGAAAGTCCGCAGAATTTTTTTCGCGAATAATTTTGTGTCCGCACACAGGACAATTTTCAGGAAAATTAAATTCAACAGAATTTTCTCCACGACGAACCACGCCGCGAACTTTTGGAATAATTTCGCCGCTCTTGTAAACTTTAATCGTGTCGCCGATTCTTATGTCCAAACTTTTTATAAAATCTTCGTTGTGCAAAGTTGCGCGTTCAACTTTTGTGCCGTTCAGAAAAATTGCGTCAAAAATTGCTGTCGGAGTAATTCGCCCCGTGCGCCCGACGCTGAGTTCAATTTTCCGCAAAATTGTTTCCTTTTCTTCCGGAGGATATTTGTAAGCGACTGCCCAGCGCGGAAATTTTGAAGTTGCGCCGAGTTTTTCTCTGTCGGAAAAATTATTTACCTTCACGACTGCGCCGTCAATGTCATATTCCAAATTTTCGCGACGTTCGGCAATTTTTTCAATCGCCCGCCAAACTTCTGAAAAATTTTTGCAAACTTCGTAGGCGCGAATAATTTTGATGCAATTTTTTTTCATAAATTCATATGCGTCAGTGTGCGACAAAATTTTTTCGCCCTCGACTTTCTGCAAATTAAAAACAAACATCGACAAATTTCTTTCCGCGACAATTCTGCTGTCGAGTTGGCGTAAAGTTCCCGCCGCACAGTTTCTGGGATTCGCAAAAATTTTCAAGCCAAGCATTTCTTGCCGCCGATTAACTTTGTCAAAATTTTTTTTAGTCATGTAAACTTCGCCGCGAATTTCAAAATATTTTGGCGCGTCAACTAAATTTTGAACAACGTCGCCGATAACTTTTGCATTTTCTGTCACGTCCTCGCCGATAGAACCGTCGCCGCGAGTAATTGCCTGAAAAAGATTTCCATCGCGATATTTCAAAGCCAAACTCAAGCCGTCAATTTTTTCCTCCACGACAAATTCAGCGTCTGGAAAAATTTTTAAAATATCTTCGACGAAATTTTCAACGTCATCTTTTGAAAAAACATCTTGCAGGGAAAGCATGGGAACATCGTGTGCGACTAATTTTCCTGCGGTTCTTTTTGCGCTTCCTCCAACAGTTTGAGTTGGCGAAGTAGCCGTGATGAACTCCGGAAAATTTTTTTCAATTTCTTTGAGTCGATTCATCAAATTATCATATTCAAAATCTGAAATTTCCGGCGCATCGTCATCATAATATTTTTTGTTGTGATATTTTATTTCCGCGCGAAGTTTTTTCAACTCCGCTTTAACTTCAGCAACGTCCATAAAAACCTCCAAAAATTTTTTTGAAACTTTTCACCGCGCCAAAAAATTTTCCTGCAAAAAATTTGATAAATTTTATCCTGTCTTTACACAGAAATTTCATAAAAAAATTTTACAATTCAATCCAGCTAAAAAAATTGGAGGAGCGAATTATGAATTTGAAGAAAAAAATTTTGGCGACAATTTTAGTCGGAGGATTTATTTTCGGTGGAGGAAATTCTCTTGTAACTTATGCGGCAGACGGTTTGACAGCTTTTAAAGAGGCTTACTTGGCAGAAGTCATAAACAATCGCGCTTTCGGTGTCAACGCAGATTTTTTCGGGCCGAGTTACCGCGCCGAACTGAACAGCCGCGCTTTTATTTTGCGCGACGCAACCACTCAAATGACCGGGCAAATAAATTGGGAGTTCACCAATCCTGCCGACAATCAAATTATTTCTGAAAATATTCCTTTCTACGTCGCACAGGACGGAGAAATTATGACAATGTTTGTCCGAAGAAACGGAAGTTGGAGCAAATTTAATTTGCCCGCAATTCCTGTCGGAGTTGCCAACGCAATAAAAACTACAGACATAAATATTTTGCAACAAAATATGTCGGCGATAAAATCTGTCGAAGTCCTGAAGGACGATGCCGATCAAAGGATTATGAATATTTCTTTGGACGGAAAAAAACTTGCGGAACTTTTGCACACATACAACGACGCAAATATTGAAAAACTTTCGCAGACAGAAAAAGTTGAGCAAAAAAGTTTTATCGACCACCTTGCCGACGCACTTCAAAATACAGATTTAATTTGCGCTTGGACAGTCAACAAACATAATTGGCAAACAATTTCTGCGAACATTGATTTTACAAAACTTGTTCAGGCTTACGGAAAAGATTATTTGAATGATGCGGCGAACGGAGAAATTATTTTGTCGCAAGGTGACAGAGCTTTTTATGAAGTTCTCGGTTACTACAGCGAATTGCATTTTGTAGCAACTTACAACGGCTTGACCGGCGAGGATCAACCTTCTCAACCTGAAGGCGCATCTTCCGCAAAAAATAATGCAAATGTTTTCGCCGACTTGGTTCAGAAAATTGCATCGACAAAAAGATAATTGAAAGATAAAATTTTTTCCACTTGAAAGGGTGGAAATTTTTTTGTAAACTTTCAGCGACGAAAATTTTTTCAGCAAATAAATTTTGAAAATATTTTTTGAAAGTTGAGGTAGAAGGAAGATGACGGACATTAAAATTAATCGCGCTTTGATCAGCGTGTCGAACAAACTCGGCGCAGTGGATTTCGCAAAATCTTTAAGTAAGTGCGGAATTGAAATTATTTCGACAGGCGGAACAATGAAGGCAATTCGCGCCGCCGGTATTCCTGTGACTTATGTCAGCGACGTTACAGGTTTTCCTGAAATTATGGACGGCAGAGTAAAAACTTTGAATCCGAAAATTCACGGAGGAATTTTGGCTGTCCGCGACAATCCCGAACACGTCAAACAGATGCAAGAAAATAATATTCAGCCGATTGATTTAGTCGTCGTGAATTTATATCCTTTCAAGGCAACAATTCGCAAAGAAAATGTCACGCTGGCAGAGGCAGTCGAAAATATTGACATTGGAGGTCCGGCGATGATTCGTGCGGCGGCAAAAAATTTTAAATTTGTAACCGTCGTGACGAATCCCGACAGCTACGAAGAAATTGCAAAAATGATCGCCGAAAATGGCGGCGTTGATTACGACACGCGCAAAAAGTTGGCGGCAGAGGCTTTCGCTCACACTGCCGACTATGATTTAATGATTGCTGACTATCTTTCAAAAAAATAATTTTCTTCAACTAATATTTTTTGGAAGTAGTTCGGTTTTCGCCGAATTTTTTTGAAAATATTTTGTCTTGCCTTCTCAAAAACAAACTTTTGCTTGATTTTATTCTTGCCTGAAATTTATGAAACGTTTATGTGTCTGTTGATGATTTTCTTGCAGGGGAATTGTGACATTGGTAGAATAAGCAGCTTGGAAACGGAAAGTTTTGGTTTTTTTTTGATTTGAATTTACTGTGATGCTGATAGTAAAATAATTTATCAATAGAGGAGCTTTTGTAAAATCATCACCGACAAGATAAAATTTTTGATTTATTACATACAGTAGGAGGAGATTTTTTTCTGATGGATTGGGAAGAATCATTTGGAAAAGAACTTTCAAGTTTTTTGACGCGAAGGCAATTTATTTTTCATGCGCCAATGAATGAACATACAACTTTTAAAATCGGCGGCGCGGCTGACGTTTTAATTTTTCCTTCAACGCCGCTCGAAGTCGCAAGCGTTTTCAAATTGGCAAATAAATTTCAAATTCCCTGCACAGTTTTGGGAAACGGTTCCAACGTTTTAGTTTTGGATAACGGAGTTCGCGGAGTTGTGATAAAGTTTATCGACAAATTTTTCGGCGGGATTCGATTGGAGGACGGAAATATTATCGCAGGTGCAGGAGCGAAGTTGAAAGATGTTTCAAACTTCGCGGCGGAAAATTCACTTTGCGGAATGGAATTTGCAGTAGGTATTCCCGGCTCAATAGGCGGCGCAGTTTTTATGAATGCCGGAGCTTATGACGGCGAGATGAAAAATATTGTCCACAACGTCAAGGCAGTTAATCGCGCAGGAGAACTTTTGGACTTCGGCGCAGATAAATTGGATTTAGGTTACAGGCAAAGTATTTTTCAAACTAATGGATGTGCGATTTGCGAAGTAGAATTAAAATTAAATCGCGGCGAGTGCGAAGAAATTAAAAATAAAATGTCTGACTTCACCGAGCGCAGAGAAAGTAAACAGCCGTTGGAACTTCCGAGCGCGGGAAGTACTTTCAAAAGACCGAAAGGTTATTTCGCAGGAACTTTAATCGACAAAACAGGCTTGAAAGGTTTAAAAATTGGCGGCGCGATGGTTTCGGAAAAGCATGCAGGTTTTGTCGTGAATGTTGGTGGAGCGACGGCGGCAGACGTTTTGAATTTAATTGAGGAAGTGAAACGCCGCGTCAAGGAAGCTCACGGGGTGACTTTGACTCCGGAAGTCAGAATCATTGGAGAATAAATTTTTTTTGGAAATAAAAAAAATCCCTTGCAAGTTTTGAAACCTGAAAGGGGAATTTTTTTTGAAAAGAAATTTTAGCTTTTTTTGTAACGCTTGTTGAACTTTTCAATTCTGCCGCCGGCTTTTACATCGCGCTGACGACCTGTAAAGAAAGGGTGACATTTGGAGCAAACGTCGATGCGCAGTTCCTGTTTTGTCGAACCTGTCTTGAAAGTATTTCCACAACCGCAAGTCACAGTCGCTTCAAAATATTTTGGATGAATTTTTTCTCTCAACTTACTGACCTCCCGATAAAATTTTTTGCAACGCGATTAAAAAAATTTGACGCTGCAACAACGTAAGGTGTATTATACACTTTGCTAATTTTTATTGCAAGATTTTATTTGAAAGCGAAGGAGTAAATTATAAAATGATACAGGGAACTTTTCATTGTAGCGTTTGCGGACGAAGAGTCCAAGTTCAAAATCAATTTGATATGCCGATTTTAGATCCGAATTCAGGTTTTGGAGTTTGCAAACATTGCATTAAAGAATTGAACAGGTTTGTTGAGGACAATGAAAATAAAGTTATGCGGCGCGGAAAAAAAACTTTCGCGAACAAGTTGGATGAACTTCTGGAGAATAACAAGCCGCACATTATCAAAGAATATCTGGACGAATTTATTATTCAACAGGAGCGGGCGAAAAAAATTTTGTCGGTCGCGGCTTACAATCACTACAAGCGAATGAAATATGATTTGGAAAACATTGGCGGCGACGAAGAAATTGACAAATCCAATGTAATTATTCTCGGTCCGACAGGTTGTGGAAAAACTGCTCTGCTCAGTCATCTTGCAAAGAGATTGGGAATACCTTTCGCGGTGACGGACGCATCAAGTTTGACTGAGGCCGGTTTTGTTGGCTCGGACGTGGAAGTTGCAGTCAGAAATCTTTATTACGCCGCCGGACAAAATGTCGAGCAAACCGAGCACGGAATAATTTATCTTGATGAGTTCGACAAAATTGCTCGCAAGTCCGGAGAAAATAATTCTATCACCGCCGACCCGGGACACGAAGGAGTTCAGCAAGGACTTTTGAAAATGTTGGAAGGCAGCGTTGTCGAATTTGTGGCGAGAGGTCAGAGAAAACATCCCGAAGCTCCAACAATCAAAGTCGACACGAAAAATATTTTATTCATCGTCGGCGGCGCATTTGTCGGCATTGATAAAATTATCGCGCAGAGAATTAAAAAAGGCGACAGCAATATCGGTTTCGGCGCAGAGGTTGTTTCCGAAAAAGATGACAACGAAAGATTTAACGAACTGATTCACCAAGTTCGTCCCGAAGATTTAATGAAGTATGGAATTATTCCTGAAATTATTGGTCGTCTTCCTGTCATTTGCACTCTGGAAACTTTGGACGAACATGCACTGCTGAGAATTTTGACCGAGCCGAAAAATGCGCCTGTCAAACAGTATCAAAAACTTTTGGCGATGGATAATGTCGATTTGGAATTTGAGGAGGAAGCTCTCCTCGCCGTCGCCGCCAAAGCTATCGAAAGAAAAACCGGAGCACGTTCGCTCAAAGGAATTATCGAGGACGTTATGCTTGACGTTATGTTTGAACTTCCAAAATCCGATGCGCCGCGAAAAGTCATCGTGACAAAAGAATGTATCGAGGAAGGCACGGAACCGAAAATTATTGAATTGGAAATTTCTGAAGGCAAAGATTTAGATTTTGAAAAGCAAGTGGTTTAAAGAATAAGTGTTAAGTGTAAAAAAAATTTGTCGCGCAGAATTGAAAAAGTTCTGCGTGATTTTTTTTGCGGAGGTTGAGCGCATGGAAAAAATTTTGCCGGTATTTTTCGGTGGAGGACTCGGAGCAGTTTGCAGATATTTTGTCACGACTTCGTTGGCAGGGAAATTTGGAACATTTCCGATAGGAACTTTTGTCGCAAATATTTTCGGAAGTTTTGTCATGGGATTGGTTTTGGGAATTTTAATTGGCAGAAGTTCGGAAAATTTTCGACTGTTCGCGGCGGTGGGATTTCTGGGAGGTTTTACAACTTTTTCATCTTTCTCGGCAGAAACTTTGACGCTGATTCAGAACGGACAAATTTTTTCTGCGGCGGCGAATATTTTCGGGAGCGTGGCGGCAGGAATTTTTGCTTGTGCGGCAGGTTTAACTTTGGCGAGATAATTTTTTAGAAACTGTTTCACAACTTCAGGAAATAGAATTTTTTACTAATCCTTATCCCTGAGACTTTTGAATACAAGTTTTTAAATTTTCCTTGCGACTGAAAGGTTTGACGCAAAAAAATTTTTACTCTATAATGACTGAAATATTTTTTTTGAAATGCAAGGGAGTGAAAATTTTGGAAGAAAATACTTTGTACGGAAAAAGCATCATCGGAATGGAAAATTTTTCGCCGGAAGAAATTCGACTTGTCCTCACGGCGGCGAAGGAAATGAAACAGATTATTCGCGGCGACATAAAAAAAACTGGAAACCTTCGCGGCAGGTCTATGGTAACTTTATTTTTGGAAAATTCCACGCGGACGAGAACTTCATTTGAACTTGCAGGAAAATATCTCGGCGCGGACGTTGTGAATATAAATTCTTCGACAAGCAGCATGGCAAAAGGCGAAAGTTTGCGCGACACCTTGAGGACGATCGAGGCGATGGGAGTGGACGCGATTATCCTTCGACACAGGGCGGAAGGTTCTGCAGAATACGCGAGCAAAGTTGTAAAACCTGTCATCATTAACGCAGGCGACGGAGCTCACGCTCATCCTTCGCAAGCTCTTTTGGATTTATTCACGATCGAACAGGCAAAAGGTCGGTTGGCAGGTTTGAAAGTTGTAATTGTCGGCGATATTTTGCACAGCAGAGTTGCGCGGTCAGATATTTTCGCCATGACAAAAATGGGAATGAAAGTTCGTTTGGTCGGGCCGAAAACTTTGTTGCCGAGATTTTTTGAATTTGACGGCGTGAAAATTTATGACAATGTCGAGGACGCGATTCAAAATGCCGACGTTATAAATATTTTGCGTATCCAACTTGAAAGACAGCAGGCGGGACTTTTTCCTTCGGCGAGGGAGTATGCCAGAGTTTTTGGAATCAATGAAGATCGGTTGCGTTTGGCTAAGGAAGATGTTTTAGTTTTGCATCCAGGTCCGCAAAATAAAGGACTGGAAATTTCAAATGACGTTGTTTACTGTGAAAATTCTGCGATTCACGACCAAGTTGAAAACGGCGTGGCAGTCAGAATGGCACTTTTAGATTTGACTTTGAATAGGTGATAGGAATTAGGAATGAGGAATGAAAATTCCTAACTTCTAACTCCTCATTCCTAATTAAAAAATTTCGACGAAGGAGAAATTTTTATGAGCGGTAAAGGTTGGCAAATTCAGCGTTGGCAGTCAAAAATTTCTGACTCGCTCCTGCTTCGCGGCGGTCGAGTTATCGATCCTGCAAATGATATTGATAAAATTGCCGATGTTTTAATTGTGGACGGAAAAATTGCGGCGGTCGCCGAAAATATAACTTTCTCGGCGCACTTCGACTACGACGCTACAGGAAAAATTATTACGCCCGGTCTGATTGATATGCATGTACACTTTCGCGAACCCGGACAAGAGGCGAAGGAAGATTTCGGTAGCGGATCGAGGGCGGCAGTCGCCGGAGGTTACACAACTGTAGCGACGATGCCGAATACTTCGCCTGTAGTCGATAACGCTGCACTTGTTAAAGCAATGTTGGCTCGCGCGGAGGAAGAAGGTTTAATAAATTTAAAAATTATCGGCGCACTTACTAAAAACCAGAAAGGCGCGGAACTTGCCGAACTGCGCGACATGATTGACGCAGGAGTTGTCGCATTTTCCGACGACGGACATTTTGACGACAACGCAAGAATTTTTTTGAATGCACTGGATTATTTGCAAGGTACAGACAAAATTGTTATTTGTCACGAGGAAGAAACTTCCCTTGTCGAGGGCGGCGTGATGAATGAAGGTAAACGCAGTGCAATGTTAGGCTTGAAAGGTCGTCCGACAGTCGCGGAAGATATTGCCGTTGCAAGAGACGCTTTGCTTGCCGAGTACACAGGCGGCAGAGTTCATATCGCGCACATAAGTTCCGCGAGATCTGTTGAGATTGTTCGCGATGCCAAAAAACGCGGCGTGAAAATTACTGCCGAAGTCACTCCGCAACATTTGACAATGACTGATGATCTAGTAAATCCTTCCGATTCTTCGACAAAAATAAATCCTCCGCTCCGCACGCAAAAAGATTGTGATGCGCTACTTGAAGGTTTGAAGGACGGAACGATTGATATGATTGTCACCGATCATTCTCCGCACGCTCCCGAAGAAAAAGATCGAGAATATATTTTCGCGCCGAGCGGTTTTCCCGGACTTGAAACTTCGCTCGGAATTTTGATGACAGATTTATATTACAAAAATAAAATCGACCTCACGACTTTGATTTCAAAAATGACTTATGAACCTGCAAAAGTTTTCGGCTTGGATGCGGGAACTTTATCGACAGGAGTTTTTGCCGACATTACTGTTATTGATCCTGAATTTGAGTGGACGGTGGACGAGAAAAAATTTTACACTCGCGGAAGTCATTCGCCTTTTATCGGCAGAAAATTGAAAGGCAGAGCGGTTGCCACGATTGTTCACGGCAACTTGATGAAACTTTTGTAAGTTGAAAAAATTTTTTATTTCTGAAAAATGCGTCGGCTGTTCGGCTTGCCTGAGCGATTGTCCTGTTCGGGCGATAGAAAATTTTCAAACGCCGCCGAAAATAAATCAAAAAATTTGTATCGGTTGCGGCGACTGTTATGAAATTTGTCCTGTCGGCGCGATTGAGATTTTTGGTAAATTTTTATTGGCAACTGAAAACAAGGCTGTGAGAAAATGAGTTACGGAAATTTTGAATTTACAGACAATGTAATGTATTTGAAAGGCGTTGGGCCGCGAAAGGCGGCGGTGCTGGAAAAAAAATTAAATATCGTGACGATGTATGACTTCTTGACTCATTATCCGCGCGATTATGAAGATCAGCGACAACTTACTCCAATTGGAAATTTGGAGGTAGATCAGTCGGCGGTGATTGTCGGCAGACTTTCCAATCTTCGCATGAGAGAAACAGGTCGATTTAAAATTGTCACCGGAATTTTGTCAGACAAAACAGGTCACATTCAGTTGACTTGGTTCAATCAAGAATGGATTTTCGACAAACTCGACAACGGAATGATTTTGGTCGTGATTGGCAAAGTAAAATTGGACGGCTACTCGGGTATGCCGACGATGAATCAGATCGCAAGTTTTTCCATTTTGAGTTACGGCGAACAACCTTTTCTGGGAATTGTTCCGATTTATCCCGCAACCGCGTCGCTGAATCAAAATTTTTTTCGGACGGCGATGAGAAATCTTTTGGACAAGATGCCGACTCTCACGGAAATTTTGCCGCAGAAATTGATTGAAGAATTAAATTTAATGTCGCTGGACGAATCAGTCAGAGCAATTCACTTTCCAAAAAGTTACGAACAACTTGCACAAGCTCGGCGGCGTTTGGCATTCGACGAATTATTTATGATTCAGTGCGGCTTGATGTTGATAAAAAAACAGACGCAGGACGACAGGCTTGGAATTTCGCACAAAAAAAATGGTGCGCTGGTGAAAAAAGTTTTGGAAAGTTTGCCATTTGAATTGACAGGCGATCAGAAAAAAACTTTCAAAACAATTTCAAAAGACATGGAAAATAAATTGCCGATGCGCCGACTTATTCAAGGCGACGTTGGCAGCGGAAAAACTGCAGTGGCGATGCTTGCCCTTGTTAAAACTGTGGAGAGTGGTTTTCAGGGCGCATTCATGGCTCCGACGGAAATTTTGGCGAATCAACATTTTGAAACTTTTACCAAGCAACTTGAAGGTTTCGGAATCAGAGTCGGACTCCTCAGCGCGAAAGTTACTCGGACAAAAAAAATGCGCGAGGAAGTTTACAGAAAAATTGCCGAACGTGAATTAGATATTGTGATTGGAACTCATGCGCTGATTCAGGAAGATGTAAAATTTGCAAAACTTGGTCTTGTCGTGACTGACGAACAGCATCGTTTTGGAATTGCTCAACGCTCGACGTTGGAAAAAAAATCTGAACTTATTCCCGATATGCTCGTTATGACTGCCACGCCAATCCCGCGAACAATGACTCTGACAGTTTACGGAGACTTGGACGTTTCTTTGATAAAACATATGCCGCCGGGCAGAAAACCTGTTCAAACTTTCGTGAGGACTAAACGCCAACGCGCAGCAATTTACAATTTCGTGATGAAGGAAATTTTGTCGGGGCGGCAGGCTTATGTGGTTTGTCCATTGATTCAGCGGAGCGACTCGGAAAAAATGCAACACATTGATCCCGCGATTGAAATTTATGAAATGTTGCGGACAGGTATTTTCAAAAAAATTCCCTGCGGACTTCTTCACGGAAAAATGAAAATTGCTGAAAAAGATTCTGTCATGGAAAGTTTCCGCACAGGAGAAATTAAATTGCTTGTTTCAACCACTGTCATCGAGGTCGGCGTAGACGTTCCGAACGCCTCAGTCATGGTTATCGAACAAGCGGAGCGTTTCGGACTCGCGCAACTTCATCAGCTAAGAGGTCGAGTCGGGCGCGGCGAATATGATTCTTACTGCATTTTAGTTTCCGACAGCAAAAAGGACATCGCAAAGGCTCGGCTTGAAATTATGGAGACGACAACGGACGGTTTCAAACTTGCCGAAGAAGATTTGCAACTTCGCGGACCGGGACAATTTTTCGGCGACGCTCAACACGGTTTGCCGGACTTGAAAGTTGCAAATGTTTTTCGCGACGTTGAAATTTTGCTCGCGGCTCGCGGTGCGGCAGAAAAATTTATTACAAATGAAGCCGATTTAAATTATTTCGCGCGACTCAGAGAAAATCTTGCGCTTGCCTACGGCGACAGATTCAAACAAATTACCGAAGCATAAATTACAAAAAATTTTTCCGACGCTGAAAAAATTTTTGGCGAAGGATTTTTTTATTTCAAGATTTTCTGACTGCGTTTGGAATTTTTCAGTCAATGTCGCGGCAAAAAATCAACTTACCCTATTTTGAAAATATTTTGTTGCTTGAGAAAAAAAATTTTTCAGGACACAAATTCATTTTCGGTATTTTTTGTTTTATTTGATTTGTGGAAAGAAAAAAATTTTTTTAAGTCTTGAAAACAGTGCTGAAGTTGTAATAAAATTTGTCGACGATGGATACAAAAATTTTTTTGTTTACATGTTTACGATGACGGCGACAGAAAAATTTTTGATTCAGATTTTTTAAAAATTTTTGTAGAAGTTTCGGAGGTTTTAAAATGGCAGTGACAGAAACAAAATTGAAAGGCGTATTCTTGATTGAGCCGCAAGTTTTTGGCGACAGTCGCGGCTGGTTCATGGAAACTTGGTCGAAGGCAAAATTTGAGGCGGCGGGCTTGAATTTTGATTTTGTTCAAGACAATCAATCTTTTTCCGCGCAAAAGGGAACTCTTCGCGGACTTCATTATCAGCTTGATCCGATGGCGCAGACAAAACTTGTGCGTTGTACTCGCGGCAGTCTTTTGGACGTGGCTGTCGATATTCGCAAAAATTCTCCGCAGTATGCGCAGTGGGTCGGAGTAATTTTGTCGGCGGAAAATAAAAAGCAACTTTTAATTCCGCGCGGTTTTGCTCATGGATTTTTGACTTTGACCGACGACGTAGAAATTCAGTACAAGGCAGATCAATTTTATGCTCCGCAGTACGAGGGAAATATTCGCTGGGACGATCCGCAAATTGGAATTGATTGGCCTTTCGAGCCTGCAATTTTGGCAGAGAAAGATAAAAATGCGCCGACTTTGGTAGAAAGAATTGAGCGCGACGAACTGAATTTTATTTTTGAGGAAGCGTGACGTGATTTTTTATGCGGATTGGAAAAATTTTTCGCGAAACTAAGGAAACAAAAGTTGAAGTCGAAATAAATCTTGACGGCGGCGGAAATTCTTCCGTCGAAACCGGAATTGGTTTTTTTAATCATATGCTGACTTTGTTCGCGGCGCACGGACAATTTGATTTGAATGTGAAATGCGTCGGGGATTTGGACGTGGACGGACATCACAGCGTCGAGGACATTGGAATTTCTTTGGGAGCGGCATTTAAATCAGCTCTCGGCGACAAATGCGGAATTGCTCGATATGGAACTTTTTTTCTGCCGATGGACGAAAGTTTAGCTCTGGTAAGTTTGGACATCAGCGGACGACCTTTTTTGGTTTATGAAGTCGATAAACTTGCTCCGATGATTGGAAATTTTGACACCGAACTTGTTGAGGAATTTTTGCGAGCCTTCGCTTTTAATTCGGGGATAACTTTGCACGCGAAAATTTTTTACGGCAAAAATTCTCACCACAAAGTTGAGGCAATTTTTAAAGCACTTGGTCACGCACTGAGAATTGCAGTCAGCCACGACGAAAAAGTTCAGGGGATTCCTTCGACTAAGGGAGTTTTGTAATTGAAAAAAATTTTGCTGGTCTACAATCCTGTTTCTGGGCGCGGAGTTTTCAAAAAAAAATTGGATGGCGTTATTGAAAAATTTCAGCGGAGAAAAATTTTAGTCGCACTCTATCGCACTGAAAAAAATTCCGACGCTGAAAATTTTTTTCAGTGCGTGAAAAATTTCGGTGCGGACGGAATTATTTCTGCCGGCGGCGATGGAACTTTGCATCGCGTAGTGAATTTGATAAAAAAGTTGAATTTAAATTTGCCTGTCGGGATTTTCGGCACAGGAACTTCAAACGACTTCGCGACGCATTTAAAAATTTCCGACGCTGAAAAATATTTTGATGCGATAGCAGAAGGAAAAATTAAATCTGTGGACTTGGGCAAAGTCGGCGACGAATTTTTTATCAATGTGGCGAGCGCGGGAGTTTTTACTTCGATAGCTCACGAAGTCGATTCAAAAGAAAAAAATGCTCTCGGAAAATTTGCTTACTATCTGCGCGGAATTGGCGAACTTCCGAAATTTAAATCTGTTCGCTTGGAAGTTAGAGCGGACGGAAAATTTTTTGAAGTGGACGCATTTTTGTTTTTGGTTTTAAATAGTCCGGCGGTCGCGAGTTTGAAAAAAATTTCCGACGTTGCGAAAATTGACGACGGCAAATTAGATTTTCTTGCGCTGAAAAAATGTTCGCCGAGAGAACTTTTGAAGTTGAGCAAAAAAATTTTGTCCGGCGAAAGTGTTCAGGCTGATGAAAATATTTTTTACCTGCAGGCGAAAAATTTTGAAATAAATTCTGCAGAAAGTTTGACAAGTGACTTGGACGGAGAAATTGGCGACAAACTTCCGCTGAAGATTGAAACCATTCCTCACGCGATAAATTTTTTTGTACCTTGAAAATTTTTCTTCGACACAGGTATATTTTTTTGCAAAAATCGACGAAAACTTAACTGTACTTTTTCGATAGTTTTTAGTCTTGAAATGTCGCGAAATAAACTTAACTTTTGCCTTAACTGTACTTTACTGAAATTTTGCGTTTTTTTTTGCCTTTGCGGACATTTGCAGACAAAAAAAAACAGCTCTTCCGATGTAATTTTCGATTCAATTTCACGGAGGAATCTATTTACAGAAATTTTTCCGCACTCCCAACAGGCGCGGATTTCACAATTCCATTTGTTTTTTCTTCAATATCTGCCGAAACTTCGCCAAGATTTTTGTTACCTTTGTCGTCAACAATAAAATCGTGAACATTACTTTCAGCAAGAGATTTTCCTGTTTCGGTCTTGTAACCTTTCGGCAGTTCAATTCCTTCAGCATTTGAAACTTTTTTATTTTCAGCGTCAACTTTATCACGCTCGCCATAAAAAGTAGTTCGCACAGCCTTAAAGAAAGTTGCAACGTCCTCTAACAGCGAAGTTTGATATTGTGCCAAATGCTGTACAATCTGCTTTCTGTGTCTTTCATTTCCTCACCTTCCAAAAAAAAGCACTCCGCAAAGTGCTTTAGAAAAATTTATTCAGTTTCAAGAATTTTTTCAACTTGTTTTTTCATTTTTGGAAAGTCTTCCGTTACAGTTTTATAAATGTCTTTAAAGTTCAAGGATTCATACTTATGTGCAACAACATCTCTAAATCTTGCGGCATCCTTCCAAGCTACTTCAGGATACTTTTTTCTAAATTCAAAATCTAAATTTTTCACAAGTTCACCGATATTTATCGAAGTCATTCCTATAACTCTTTTCATAACTTCATTTTCTAAAAATTCTTCAGATTTTACATTGTCCAAGAAATTTATTGCAATATCAAGTTCATCACAAATTTTTTGCAACACAATTTATTCTTTATGCTGCATAAATTTCTATCTCCTTATCAATTTCAAGTATAGAATTTTCAGGAACTGGAGCGTGAACTACGTCAACACCGACTCCAAAAATTTCTTCAAGCCTGTTAATCAAATTTGCTATCGTGAACAGTGACACAGCTTCCGTTTCAAACTCAACAAGCAAATCAACGTCGCTGTCTTCGCGATTTTTTCCTGTTGCTCGACTTCCGAATAAGGTTACTTTTGTTAATTTATATTCTGGCGCAATTTTTTCGATAGTTTGTTTTATTTTTTCAATTGTCAACAATTTTATTCACCTCCGTACTATAATAAAGTAAAAATTGATATTAGAATC
>CALEPR010000063.1 GCA_937910665.1 uncultured Selenomonadales bacterium | reverse complement strand
CAAACGCTCCAACATCTAAGTCATAGTCACGACCTTCTTTAAACGCTTTTAATCTGGCGTTGGAAATTTTTAAATCTTTCAGGCATTGTTTATTTGCGTCGCTCGGGTCGTCAAGATAATCTTGCATTGCTTTTTGCAATTTGCAAAATTTTCTACAGTTGACTTTTATATACAATTTGTCATATTATGTAGCGTATTTTCATTTGAGGTACATAGGAAAAATTTTTTGAAGGAGTTTTGTAAATGAAAATTGCCCTATTGATTTGTTATTTTGCCGTGCTGATTGGAATTGGTCTGTACTGCAGAAAAAATGCTACCGATGTCGATGGATTTGTGCTTGGCGGCAGAAATGTCGGTCCTTGGTTGACTGCTTTTGCTTACGGCACAAGTTATTTTTCTGCGGTTGTCTTTGTCGGTTATGCGGGACAATTTGGCTGGAAGTATGGAATTGCGGCGACTTGGGCAGGAATTGGAAATGCTTTAATAGGTTCGCTGCTGGCTTGGTTTATTCTCGGTCGTCGGACAAGAATTATGTCGCAACATTTGGACTCGGCGACTATGCCGCAATTTTTTGGAAAACGTTTCGGCTCGAACGCTTTAAAAATTGGTGCGTCGATTATAATTTTTATTTTTATGATTCCCTACACCGCATCTCTTTACAATGGACTTTCCAGACTATTTGGAATGGCTTTTGATATTGACTACTCAATTTGTATCGCACTTATGGCAGTTTTGACTGCGATTTATGTTATTGCCGGCGGATATATGGCGACGGCGATAAATGATTTTATTCAAGGCATGGTGATGTTGGTAGGAATCACCGCAGTAATTTTTGCCGTTCTGGAAAGTAAAGGCGGTTTCATGAATGCTCTGGACGGCTTGGCAAGAATTACTGACGAAACAGTTTCCACAACGCCGGGAATTTTTTCATCTTTCTTCGGACCTGATCCGCTCAATCTTTTGTTTGTTGTAATTTTGACTTCGCTGGGAACTTGGGGCTTGCCTCAAATGGTTCAGAAATTTTACGCGATAACAAATGAGCAAGCAATTCAGAAAGGCACAATAATTTCAACTTTCTTTGCTTTTGTCGTTGCCGGCGGCTGTTATTTTCTTGGCGGTTTCGGAAGATTATTTTCAGATCAAATTGACATAAAGGCAAACGGTTTCGACTCGGTTGTCCCGACGATGCTTTCAGGATTGTCAGAAGGAATGATCGCGCTTGTTGTGATTTTGGTTTTGTCTGCATCAATGTCAACTTTGTCGTCGTTGGTCATTGCGTCGAGTTCAACTTTGACAATCGACTTGATAAAAGGTGCTATTGTAAAAAATATGTCTGAGGCGAAACAAGTTTTGTTGATGAGAATTTTAATCGTGGTCTTCATCGCAATTTCAGCCGTTCTTGCTTTAATCCAGTACACAAGTTCAGTGAACTTTATCGCGCAGTTAATGGGCGTTTCTTGGGGAGCTATGGCGGGAGCATTCCTCGCGCCTTTCATGTATTCGCTCTATTCTAAAAAAGTTACAACGGCGGCTTGCTGGACTTGTTTCCTTTTCGGCTCGATTTTAATGACAGCGAATATGTTAATTCGTCCTGCTTTCCCCGCGATAATGCAGTCTCCGATTAACAGCGGCGCGATTGCCATGTTGGCAGGATTGATAATTGTTCCTGTAGTCAGCGCATTTACTTCCAAGCCTGACAAAACTTTGGTAGACAATGCATTTGCTTGCTACGACAAAGAGACAACTGTTCCTCAGAGCGTCGCGCTCGGCAAAAAATAAAAATTTTTATGACTTTTGCAAATGTTTAATTAAATCTTGCGCTTCCGTCCACTTAGCATGCAAAGCGTCATAACTTTCTTGTAAAATTGTATTCGTGATCCTAAGTTCTTCAACTTCGCTTGCTTGTCGTTTCAAAATTCCAAGCTGCTCCAATTGCTGATCAATCGCAACTTTCAGTCTGGAATTTTCCGCTTTCAAATTTTCATGTTGCTGTAAAATTTCGGAACCGGGACGCTTTGAAAATTCTTCTTGTAACGATTCGTAAGCCTTTTGCAGATCAAGTAATCTCTGCCTGAGAATTTCAGGATTATCGCCATAAATTGCTCGTAATGTTTCAAAACTTGCGAGCTTTTCTTCTGCAATTTTTAATTCTGAGCGAAGCATTTCATTTTCATGATTCATCGCCAAAATTTTTTCGTCAAGAGTTTTTTTGCGCGCCTCAAACCGCCTCTCAATTTCTTGGTCGAAAGTTGTCTGCAGATTTTTTATTTTTCTCTCCATTGTTTTAAGGCGTAATTTTTCAACTTCTAAATTTTTCTTGTCAACATTTAATTGAGCTTGTAAATCGCGCAAGGATTCTTCCTTTTTCTGCAACGAACTTTTCTGTTCCTGAAAAAATTCTTCATGTTGCTCGCGAAGAACAGAAATTTTTTCTGTGGAAAGTTCGCGCTGCTTTTTTAATTCTTCCTCAAAATTTTCTCTGCGCTTTGCAATAGACTGATTAAATTCCTCGCGCAGATTTTTTAATTCTTCATCAGTCTGTGCGCGAAGTTGATTTAAATTTGCGTTGAATTTTTCGCGACGCTTTTTCAATTCCTCATCGAGAGCAAACAATCTTTGTGTGGTTTCATTTTCCAAAGATTGGCGACGACGATCCACTTCGCGAGTCATATCTTTTCGCATTCTTTCCAACTCGATATTTAAACTTCTGATTTCTTGATCGCGAATAGTTTTTAATTTTTTCTGCAACTTTTCAACTTGAACAGTTTCTTGGTCGGTAATTTTTGTCTGAATTTCCTGTTCGCGCTTTGTGAGTTCTTCCTGTAAATTTTTTAGAAAATTTTTTTGCTTTTGAACTTCTTCGTTTTGAGCGTCGAGCATTGCTGCAAATTTTGAAATTTCCTCCGCAGTTTCTTCCGACAGCCGCAATTTTTCTTCGCGCTCGGCTTGATCGACGACAATTTTTTCAAGTTGTCTTTCGCGCTTGACAAGTAAATTTTCGCGAAACTTTACTTTTGCTTCCAACATTTTTAAATTTTTTCTATCGTCATAAATTTTATTTCTTTCCTCCGCAAGCTCCTTTTCCCAATCTTGAAGGAAATCAATTTGGCTTCCTGATTTTTTATTTTTATTTTCAATATTCTCCGGCGGCAACATTTTATCATCTCCTCAAACCGTGCCATTTCAAATTAGCTAAAATATCTTTTTGCTGACGGCAAATATAACTGTGCAAAAGTTCATCGTTACTTTCCTGTCCGTCGCTGACAAGAAAAAAATCGTCCTCGTAATTTTTCAAAATCGCCTTGATATGCAAAAAAATCGGCTCCGAATAACTTGAAGGAATATTGAAGTCCTGCTCGATAAAAATTTTGTTTACATGCGAGACATTAAAATTTTCCAAAATCTCATGCAAAATTCTTTGCGAAATGGAGGAAGAAATTTTTGCCTTCTGCTCGACAAAGATGCATTTTCTTTTTACTTTCGCGGAAGCTGAATTATAATTTTGAATAATCGCGGCACCAAGAAGTTTTGAAATTTGCCAAGTGCTGCGCGGAAAAAGTTTCGGAAAAATTTCTCCGGTGTCTCGCGTGACCAAAACTAAGTAAGGCAAAATATTTTTGTTCGCGAAAGGTTCTGTCTTTTGTCCGAGAAAATTTTTTCCGGCGGCGGTGAGTTGTCGAAATTTGTCAAGAAATTTCATCTCAAAAAGTCTGGCGCAAATAAAATTTATCAGGTCAACTTCCAAACAAAGTCTTTCAGATAAATCTTGTGGAGTAAACGGCTCGACTGCCAAAAGTTTCAAAATGCTGATCTCAAAAATATTCAGTGCTCTCGGCGGCGGCGAAATTTTCGGCAAATAAACTGTGTATCCGTTGAATTGCAAAAAATAATTTTCCTCCGACGAAAAAGTTTTGTTCGGAAAAATTTCGCTGTAAGATTTATTGCGAAACCGCGAAACAGTTTTTACAAATTCAGACACTGATTAAACTCCCTTCCGATTTACAAAGTTGCAGAAAATTATACATGGCAGGAACGCAAACTTTTGCAACCCGCGCGGAAATTTTGCCGTTAAACATCGCTGATTCTCCGACAACGATCAAAATTTTTCTCTGTCTGCTCAACGCCACGCAAAGTCTGTTGTCATTAAAAAATCCATAAATTTTTGTTCCGACATTTCTAACAAATTTTTTGTATTCCGCAAAAGCCGCTTCGTCATCTTTCGGCGGAGGATTTTCCAATTTTTCTAAATCGACTTCGGTAAATTTTCTGCAAGCTCTGACGACCGACAAAAACATAACGTCAAATTCCATTCCTTGAAATTCGTCCACAGTTCCGATTTTTACCCGCGCACTAAATTTTTTAACAGTCTTGTCGTCCAAAAGATTTATTTCGCGCTTGATTGCCTGAACTTGTGCGCGGTAAAAACTGATTACGCCGAAAGTTAAATTGTCGTTATCCGAATCGGAAAGATATTCCTGCAATTTTTTCACTATGTAAGATGCCTCGTAAGGACGATAAAGAGATTTATTTGACGCTCGAAAATCTTTTCCATGTTTGGCATGAACATCAACCCAACAAGCCGGCGAGTTAGAAATTTTTTGCCGAAAATCCGAAGCAGGGCGAGGAGAATCAAATCCTTCGCCGTAAATGTCATAAAAATTTTCGCTGATAAATTTTCCAAGCGTCGGGTGCATCCTGAACTGAGAATCTAAAGTCACGGAGCGTTTTATGCCGTCAAATTTTTCCAATTCCTTCGCCCTGTACCAAAGCTGTTCAAACATACTGATTTTTATGTCGCCTTCGTCCTCAATTTTTTCGTCCTCGCGCATGAACGAAAAAATTTCTTCGTCATAAATGTGCGGCAACTGTCTTTGATCGCCAACCAAAATTATTCTGCGCGATGCCTGCGACATCGGTATCATCAAATCGCCGGGAGTAATTCGCGCAGCTTCGTCGACAATAACTGTATCGTACTCGGCATGGGAATTGTCGTCATTCGGACGCAGAAGATTTTTTGCGCGTTTAATTTCCACTCTGTCGGATTGCTGGGCAGTGGCGGCGAAGGCAAAATTATATGCAGAAATAATTTTCTCCGTCTGCTCGGGATTATTTTTCAACTCAAGATAAAATTCATTGACAATGTTTGAAAGATTTTTTCCGACTTCAGAAATATTTTTCGGCTGCTTATCCAATTTATTTTTCAAGTCAAGCAAAAGTTTTCCGCGCCATTTTGAAATTGATTCTTCCGGAGAAATTTCTTTTTCTCCTGTCCGACGACCAAATTTTATTGTTGGCAAAGAATTTATACTGATTCTGTCGATGACATTTTGCACTGCGTCGTGCTGTAGACTTGTTACCAGAACTTGTCCGGCTTGCAAATTATTTTTGTCGGAAATTTCGTTCAGTCTTTCCAAGATGGCGGCGATAACAGTTGTCTTGCCTGTTCCGGGCGGTCCTTGAATCACGGCGATATCGGGAGTATTTATTGCAATATCTATTGCTTGAATCTGATTGAAAGTCGGTTCTTTGGAAAAAACTTTTTCGCGCAAAAGTGGCGAGAGCGGAAAAAATTTTTGTCGCGCAGGAAAAATAATTCCTGTACTCTGCGAAGAATTTTCCAAGCGGCTGCCCAAAATCATTCCAAGATTGGTTAGTGCGCTCGTCCCTGTTTCAATTCTTCTGCGCGCAGAAATTCGACGCTCAATTTGTTTTTCGTCGCCTGTGATCGAATAATAAAGTTTGCCGACCATTGGAAAAACTTCGTCGCATTTTATGGTGAGACTTTTATAATCTTTTTTTACAATTTCACAACGCAATTCAGATTTCAAATCGGAAGGAAATCTTCTTTGATATTCTTTCCAAGTCATAGTTATATCGACAATGTATGGCGGCGGCGAAGTTCTAAATTCCAAATAATCGCCAACAGAAACATAGGAAAGATCAAATCTTCCATCTCGAATTAAAGTCAGCTCCACTTTGTCGGAAAAAGTTTTTAAATTTGAATTGTAGGAAATTGTTCCGACTGCCCTTGCGCGGTTCAGCAAAAAATCTCCTTCAAGTTCTGCGTATTCATTCCAAACTTTTATGTAGCTCGGAATGTTAAATAAAATTTCTGTTATGCGGTAAGGCAAATAATTTGGCTTAATGGAACTGAATTCAATTTCGCCGTAACCGATCTGCAAACCAAATTCTTGAGTTTCATTTTCGCCGGAAAAAATCTTATCCGCAACGACGCGACTTTCAAAATTTTTTCCTTCGACTCTCGCCAAAAGTTTGTGTTCTTTCGACTGCAAGATTAAAATTTTTTCAGTCGGGATACAGGAAAAGGCAAAACAATTTTCATTTATGCCATCGTCGAATTGAAAAATTTTCTGCATATTTTTCGGCGATCTGAAATTTCCGCCAAAACTCGACAACTCAGATTTTAATTTTCCTTCGATCCTGATCGGCAGGTAATTGAACCTGACTGCTTGAGTGAAAAAAATAATTCGCAGACAAAAAAATTTTTCAGTTGCTGTCTTTGCAATATTGCTGACAGTCGCCACGCCGACAGATTTTTTGCGAAGAAAATTTTTTACTTTGAAATCCAATCTCGAATCGGTAATTTTAAAGACAAAACTATTTTCGCGACTTTTGAACAAAAATTCTTCCGCGCCGTAAAGTTCAATCCGTCCGACACGAGCAATTATTTCCTCCGGATAAAAAGTTTTGCAAGGCGTACAGTCGAACAAAAATTTTTCATTCGCGTTCAGTTCTTGAATTTTCACTAAAAATTTCACCTCGCAATTATAACAAGAAATCTGCCAAGACAATATTGCTGACTTTAAAACCGTGTGGCGTGAAAAAAATTTTGTCGCCGTCAAGTTTCAACAAATTAAGTTTAAAATATTTTTCCAAAACTTTTCCGTAAACGTCAAAAATATTTTTCCCGAACTTGTCCGAAAAATTTTTTGCGCTGATGCCTGCCGTCATTCTCAGACCGAGAAAACAAAATTCTTCCATCGCGGCTTTGGCAGTAACAATTTCTTCGACTTCGGAAAAATTTTCTCCGGCGCGAATTTTTTTTACATAACTTCCAACGTCGGAAATATTTGAAGTGCGGAGATTTTTTTTGTAACTGTGAGCTCCTGCGCCGAAACCAAAATATTCTCTGCCAATCCAATAACCGATATTGTGACGACTTTCAAAATTTTTTTTTGCGAAATTGCTGACCTCATATCTTTCAAAACCGAGCGCGGGAATTTTTTCAGTAATAAGGTCATACATTTCGCTACAAATTTCTTCCGAAGGCAAATTTAAAAAATTTTTTTCAGCAAAAAATTTTGTTCCTTCCTCAATCTCAAGTCCATAAATCGAAATATGCCGAATGTCGAGTTCAGAAATAATTTTTAAATCGTCGCGCAGATTTTTTAAAGTTTGATTCGGCAAAGCATACATTAAATCGATGCTGATGTTGTTGAAAAAATTTTTCGCCGTCGCCACAGTTTCAAGCGCGGTTTTCGAGTCGTGAATCCTGCCGAGAATTTTCAAAAGTTTGTCGTTAAAACTTTGAACGCCGATGCTAAGTCTGTTAAAACCAATTTCCTTTAAGCCGCGAAGAAAATTTTCCGTCGCAGTCCCGGGATTTATTTCGATTGTAATTTCAGTCGCGGAGTCGAAAGAAAAAATTTTTTTCAGTGCGGCAAAAATTTTTTCAAGCTGTTCAAGTTTCAAAATCGAGGGAGTTCCTCCACCAAAATAAATTGTAGAAATTTTTTCGCCTTCCCCTGATAAAAAAATTTCCCGAGTCAAAGCGTCCGCATAATCTGAAATTTCTTTCGCGTCGCCGACTTTTGAATTGAAGGCGCAATAATTACACTTCCTCGCACAAAATGGAACGTGAACGTAAATCGATTTTTCTTTCATGGCGATATTATAGCATTAAATTTGTTTTGCAGGGAAAATTTTTTTCGAAAAGAATCAAACAAAAAAATTTTCAAAGGCAGTGAAAAAATTTTTATGACAATCAAAATTACAAATCTTTCCGCGAATCTTGACGACGATCGGAGTCTTGAAGAACTTATCGCCGAGCGGCTGAAAATTTCCGCAAAAAAAATTCGTGGCGTTAAAATTATTCGCAAGGCTGTCGATGCAAGACGCTACAAAGGCGCGGGAATTAAATTTAACTATATTGTCGAAGTCGAAGTTGAAAGCAAAATAAATCTTCCACATGACAAAAATATAGAAAAGTTGGAAAGTTGGAAAGGTGGAAAAGTGGAAAGTAAAAAAATTTCTCATTCCTCACTCCTCATTCCTAATTCAACAGCTCCTATAGTAATTGGTTTTGGTCCTGCCGGAATGTTTGCGGCGTTGACTTTGGCAAGCGCGGGATTTCAGCCGATAATTTTTGAGCGCGGCGAAGATGTCGATTCGCGAACCAAAACTGTAGAAAAATTTTTTTGTGGCGGCGAACTGAATCAAAATTCAAATGTCCAATTCGGCGAGGGCGGCGCAGGAACTTTTTCGGACGGAAAATTGACTGCGCGAACAAATGACAGCTTAGTTAATTCTGTTCTGGAAATTTTTGTCGAGGCTGGCGCACCGAAAGAAATTTTGTATCTGCAAAAGCCGCACATTGGAACCGACAAACTTCGCGAAGTCGTGAAAAATATTCGCAAAAAAATTTTGGAACTCGGTGGAAAGATTTTTTTCAATTCGCAGGTAACAGATTTTGAATTTGATTCCGACAAAAAAATTTCTGCAGTGATTGTGAACGGCGAGGAAAATTTTTCTGCCGACGCAGTTTTTTTAGGAATTGGACATTCTGCGCGAGATACTTACGAACTTTTGAGCGACAAAAAAATTTTTCTGGAAAGCAAAGCGTTTGCCATCGGAGTGAGGATTGAACATCCGCAGGAATTTATAAATCGCGCTCAGTACGGCGAAGATTTTTTAAATCCAAAACTTCCTGCAGCAGATTATTTTTTGACGTACAAAGATTTAAATCGCGGGCGCGGCGCATACAGTTTTTGCATGTGTCCCGGCGGTCAAGTCGTCGCGGCTACTTCTGAAAATTTTCAAGTTGTCACGAACGGCATGAGTAATTTTGCGCGGGATTCCGGAATTGCGAACAGCGCAATTTTAGTTACAGTCAGTCCGACAGATTTTGAAAAAAAATTTGGCGGCGATGCTTTGAGCGGAATGAGATTCCAGAGACATTTTGAAAAGTTGGCTTTTGAACTCGGCGGGAAAAATTTTTCTGCGCCTGTTCAAACTGTCGGAGATTTTTTGGAAAGTCGAGCGGTGTCGAAAAATTTTTTGACTGCGCCGACTTATCCTCGCGGATTTAAAATTTCAAACTTGGCTGAATGTCTGCCTGTCGAAGTTTCTGAAACTTTGAAAGATGCGCTGATTTTTTGGAACGGCAAGATAAAAAATTTTTCAGTGCCTGATGTCGTGATGACAGGAATTGAAACTAGGACAAGTGCGCCTTGCAGAATTGTGCGCGACAAAATTTCTCGGCGATCCTTAAGTTGCGAAAATCTTTTTCCAATCGGTGAGGGCGCAGGTTACGCAGGAGGAATTATTTCTTCGGCGGTGGACGGAATTAAATCTGCAAAAATTTTTATCGACTTTTTTTCTAAGCACTAACAACTATTTTAGTGCCGGCGGGAAATTTTTTATAAAGTTCAAAAAGTTTTCCGTCCAACTCGATACAAAGTTCTGTACCTTTGCCAGTCCGAAGCTCAAGATTTTTAATTTTGCGATTCATATCGTCCATGATAAATTTTCCGTCCTCCTCGCGAAAATTTCCGTCGCTTTCCAAGAAAGGCAGACCAACTCCATGAGATTTATAAATTGTCCTGAGCAAAATAAAATTTTCGCCGTCAAATTTTAATTCCTCAATCACAGGAGTTTTTTGCACCGAGTGAATAAATTTTATCGTCAGCGGCAAATTTTTTTTCGCATCAACGACTGCGATAGTTTTCAAACTTCCTTCGACTTCCGCCGCGACAAAAATTTTTTTTGCAGAAAAATTTATCGTGACAAAAAGTAAAATTGCCGACATAAGCAACGCACAAAAAATTTTCTTCACCCAAAATCCTCCTTAAACAAAAATTTTAATCGTGATGGTGATGATGAATTTCTTGACCGCGAATGTCCTTGATTGCAGTTGCAATATTTTCCGCGCCAAAAATTGCCGAACCTGCAACCAAAATATTTGCCCCCGCCTCGCGAACATCAACTGAAGTTTTCGGATTGATTCCGCCATCGACTTGTATATCGCACTCAGTTTCCATTTCTTGAATCATGTGATAAAGCATGTGAATTTTGCCGAGCATGGAGTCGATAAACTTTTGTCCTCCATAACCGGGATTAACGGTCATTATCAAAATCATTTCCGCATCTTCAACAAGTTCCTCAATCATTGACAAAGAAGTTCCGGGATTTATCGCAACGCCTGCCCTGCAACCAAGTTCATGAATTTGCTGAATTAACCTGTGCGAATGTTTTGCAGTTTCTGCATGAAAAGTAATAATATCTGCTCCTGCTTCGGCAAAACTTTTTATATGTGTTTCAGGATGTTCAACCATTAAGTGAACATCAAAAATAATGTCAGAAACTTTGCGCAAACTTTTTACTACAGGCGCACCGATTGTAATTTCCGGCACAAAAGTTCCGTCCATGATGTCAAGATGAAGATATTCTGCTCCCGCATCTGCGACTTTCTTTATTTCCTCTGCCAGATGTCCAAAATCTGCCGATAAAATTGATGGTGCAATTACTGTTGCCATTGAAACTTCTCCCTTCAAAATTTAATAACTCATGCCACACACATACAAATTTTACGCTATCAAAGTCATTCTTCTGCTGATTCTGCAAACGCTTTGGTTTTCCTGCAAAAAAAAATTCGCTATCACAGCAGACACTTATCAGTTCAAATTGCTTTAAAAATTTTCTTTAAATTTGATTTTTTATTTTTTCACTTACACAAATTATTTTACACTACAAAAAAAAATTCTCCACCGAAGCAGAGAAAAATTTTTGGTAAAATGTTTGATTTGATATTGCAATTTGCCTTTAACAAAAAAATTTCGTCGCCTTCACCGCAACAGAAATTTGAAACAAAAATTTTTTATCAGCCATAAATCAATTTTTTATTAACATTGTCCGTGAAGAAAACTACAAGCGGACCTGTGCCGAGTGCCATTGTCAAAGTTCCAAGTCCGACGATGCTGCCGCAAATAAATCCTGCGACAGTTGAAACAGAATCCAGAGCGATACGCGCATACTTGAAAGGAACTTTTTTCTTTGAAAGTTTCTCGACAATCCAACCGATCGCGTCGTAAGGACCCATTCCAAGATTGGCAGCCATATACATCGACGCTCCGAAAGACAAAATTACTACGCCGAAAATCAAGCAAGCAATTCTCGCCGCCAAAGAAATTGATCCGACTCCCGGGAAAAAGTAAACAAACACAGCAAACCAAGCATCGACTATCGGACCAAACAAAAACATATTCACCAAAGTTCCGAATTGAATATAATTTCTGTCGATAATGAAAATTGGAATGATAGCAACCAAGTTGAACAAGATGACGCAAGTTCCGTAACTCATTCCCGACAGGCTACTAAAACCCAAATTCATACAGGAAAAAGGATCATTACCGAACAAACTGATCCTCAACAAATTGACACCGAAACCAAGAATAACATGTGCTACGAACAAAGCAATTACTCTGCGTTTCAAAATTGGATCTTTCTTAAAAAACTTTTTAACTTTGTTGACAAGTTCCATGAAAAAATCCCGCCTTTCATTTCCTGTGATCGTTTATCAGAAAATTTTTCAATCAAAACTGTTCCAAAAATCTAATGTCGTTGTCGAAAAATAAACGCATATCATCAACGCCGTAAGTCAGCATTGCAATTCTTTCGATTCCGAGTCCGAAAGCAAAACCGCTGACTTTTGAAGAATCGTAACCGCTCATTTCCAAAACTTTCGGGTGAACCATTCCCGCACCCAAAATTTCCAGCCAGCCGCTGCCGTGACAAACTTTGCAATGTTCGTCCTCGCCTTTGCACATCACGCAGGAAACATCGACTTCGGTACTCGGCTCGGTGAAGGGGAAGAAACTTGGACGCAAGCGAATTTGTGCACTGTCGCCAAAAATTTTTTTGCAGAAAAAGTCCAGAGTTCCTTTCAAGTCGGCGAAAGTAATTTTTTCGTCAATGACAAGACCTTCGACTTGCGTAAACATCGGCGAATGAGATGCGTCGTAGTCGTCGCGGCGATAAACTCTGCCGGGCGCGATCATTCTTATTGGAGCGTTTGAATTATTTTTTTGCATTGTCCGCGCTTGAACAGGAGAAGTTTGAGTGCGGAGCAAAATTTCTTCCGTGATATAAAATGAATCTTGCATATCTCGCGCAGGATGATCTTTCGGCAAGTTCAACGCCTCGAAATTAAAATAGTCTGTTTCGACTTCAGGACCTTCTTCGACAGTGTAACCCATCTGGATAAAAATATCTTTCACTCGATTTAAAGTCAAAGTCAGCGGATGCAGATGACCTTGATGAATCTTTCTGCCCGGCAAAGTCACGTCGATTTTTTCTGCCGCCAATTTATTTTGCAATTCTTTTGCCTTGAGTTCGGAATTTTTTTCGGCGAGAAGTTTTTCAATTTCTGCTCGCGCTTCGTTCACAATTTTTCCGATGCGTGGACGATCCTCCGCGCTGAGTTGGCTCATTCCGCGCAGTAAAGTTGTCAGCTCGCCTTTCTTGCCTAAAAATTGTACTCGGACATTATCCAACTCCTTCAAGTTTTTGGTTGCACTTTCAATCGCTTCTGCCGCCGCTTGTCGAAGTTGCTGAATTTTATTTTCCAAAATTATTTCTCCTTCCCAAAAGTTCAAGATAAATTTTTCGCGCTCGGGGAAACTTTATCACAGGCAAAATTATATTGCAAGCGCGGCTGAATTTTGCTCGGTCAAAATATTTTTTCTGATGTCGCCGATCAGATAGAGCGAACCGCAAACAATTTTTAAGCCGTCGGAAGTTTTTAATTTTTCCAGAGCGTCGGAAATATTTTTCGCTCCAACGCACTCCACACTAAAATTTTTCAGCTTGCGACATAAATTTTCAACGCTCTCCGCTCGATCGGAGTTCGGCGACAAAACTATTGCGAAATCGTCTGCGCGGAACAAAATTTTTATCATCGCGTCAATATTTTTATCCGCAAGCGCACCGAAAATAAAATTTCTTCGACCTTCCGGAAAATTTTTGTCCAGACTTTGACGAAGGGCAGCTGCGCCGTGAGGATTGTGCGCTCCATCGATCACGACTTTTCCAAAGTCTGTTTCAAAAATTTCAAAACGCCCTGCCCAAGAAACTTTTTCCAGTCCGCGAAAAATTTTTTCTTCCTCAACGCCTAAAATTTTTGCAGTTTGAATCGCAATCGCCGCATTAAATTTTTGAAATTCTCCGCGCAAATTTATTTTGACTTCGGCGGGTTCATGAACTTCATAGATCGGCGCAGAATTTTTTTCGGCGACTTCGCGAATAATTTCTAACGGCAGATCTGTTGCACCAGTCACGACAGGAATATTTTTTTTGATGATGCCCGCCTTGTTCAGCGCGATATTTTTTAAGTCGCCTAAAATATTTTCATGATCGAGAGCAACATTTGTAATTACAGAAATTTTTGGAGTTATAATGTTCGTCGAATCCCAAAGTCCGCCAAGTCCGACTTCAATAATTGCGATGTCAACTTTTTTTTTCGCGAAGTATGCAAAGGCGGCGGCAGTCAAAACTTCAAACTGAGTTGCGGGAACTTCAAAAAATTTTATCAGCTCGATAATTTCTGCAAATTCGCTTTCGGAAATATTTTTGTCGTTGACTTTGAAACGCTCGCAATAACTTTCCAGATGCGGCGAAGTGAACAAGCCGACTTTAAAACCTGCCTCCTGAAAAATTTTTGCAAGCATCGCGCAGGTTGAACCTTTGCCGTTAGTTCCGGAGACATGGATTGTCGGGAAAAAATTTTGCGGATTTGAAAGTTTTTCCGCAAGCAAAGTTATCCGCTCAAGTCCTGGCTTTATTCCCAAAACATTTAAGTCGCTCAAATATTTTAAACTTTCTTCGTAAGTCATAAATTTTACCTTTCCAAAAAAAATTTTTCCTATAATACTTTTGGGAAATTTAAAAGTCAAATTTGCTAAAACATTTTGCGGGTGATATACTTTTTTTAAGAACTTGTATTCGCAAGTTTCAGGGATAAGCGATAAGAATTTTCTTTTCCCTTAACCCCGAAGATGCGAATACAGCTTCTAAAATTTTTTCATATGGGAGTTGTTGAAATGACCGAATTAAAAAATCTCGGCAAAATTACAAATTATTCTTTCGACTATCAGCCTGATTTTTTGGAGGCGATTGAAAATAAAAACAGCGACAAAAATTATTTTGTTAAACTTACCAGCGAAGAATTTACCTGTGTCTGTCCCGTGACAGGTCAACCCGACTTTGCGACGATAAAAGTTCGCTACATCCCCGACAAATTTTTAGTCGAAAGCAAAAGTTTTAAACTCTATCTGACAAGTTTCCGCAACACAGGAATTTTTCATGAAGAAGTTGCGAATAAAATTGCCGACGACTTAATTAAACTTTTGAATCCGCGTTACCTTGAAGTCGAAGGAAATTTTTCTGTGCGCGGAGGAATTTCTATCGAGCCTTTTGTAAATTTTGGTCGCGGCGAATTTGAACAGTTTGCAAGAGATCGATTGGCGAATCATAAATAAAAAAAATTTCGGAGCAGATAAATGATTCAACTTGAAAATGTTACAAAATCTTTCGGCGAGCGGACAATTTTTTCCGACGTGAGTTTCAGAATTTCGGACGGAGAAAAAATTGGAATTGTCGGTAAAAACGGTGCGGGCAAATCGACGCTTATAAAAATTATGCTTGGTCTTGAAGACTTCGACGCAGGAAATATTTCAGGACTTCGCAAGGAAGATATTGGTTACGCCGAACAGATTCCAAATTTCAAAAATGAAACTTTATTGTCGGAAGTTTTGAGCGGAGAAGTTCAGGACTTTCAAGCAAAAAAAATTTTGTTCGGCTTGGGCTTTACTGAAACTGAACTTGAAAAAAATCCCAACAACTTTTCAGGCGGCGAAAAAGCAAAAATTTCTCTGGCGAAGTCTTTGCTCGACGAACCGCGAATTTTGTTTCTCGATGAGCCGACAAACCACCTCGACATTTACGCAATAGATTTTCTTGAGGACTTTATAAAAAATTATCGCGGAACAGTCATCGCCGTCACTCACGACAGACATTTTTTGCAAAATTGCGTTGATAAAATTTTGGACATGGAGAACGGCAAAGCAACTTTATATCCCGGCAATTACGAAAAATATTTCAGGCTGAAAACCGAGCGGAGAGAATTTGAACTCAAGGCTTATGAAAAACAGCAGGAAGAAATTGCAAAGCTGGAAGATTTTGTTCGCAGAAATAAAGTTCGCGCCTCAACTGCCAAGCGTGCGCGAAGTCGTCAAATTGCTCTGGACAAAATGGAACGACTTGAAAAACCTCCTGCAGACGAATTTGTAAAAGTCACTCTGCAGGAAGCGTCGGAGACTGCGGACAGAGTTTTAATTTTGAATGACATAAATTTTAAAGGCGTGATAAAAAATTTCAGTCTTGAAATTCGCAAAGGTGAAAAAGTCGGCTTGATTGGCAAAAATGGTGTCGGCAAATCGACGCTGCTTAAAATTATTGTCGGCGAATTGAAAGCAGACTCGGGAGAAATTAAAATCGGCAACCGCGTTCAGATCGGTTACCTTTCGCAAGGTCACGAAGATTTACATGAAAATTTTTCTGCGATTGATGAACTTGTTGAAGAATTTAATTTGCCGGACGAAAGAGCGCGAGCCGAACTTGCAAGACTTGATTTAGGCGCGGAGATTGTCGAGAAAAAAATTTCAGGCATGAGCGGCGGAGAAAAAACTCGCATAGCTTTGGCGAAGTTAATTTTGCGCGGAGCAAATTTTTTAATTCTGGATGAACCGACAAATCATTTAGATTTACCTGCACGCGAGGCGATTGAAACTGCACTTCAAAATTTCAACGGCACAATTTTAATCGTCACGCACGACAGATATTTGCTTGATGAAGTTGCAAGTCGCGTTGTTACAATGAGGAATGAGGAGTTAGGAATTAGGAACGATGTCAATCCAAAGTCGAAAAAAGTTTCAATTCCAAAACCAAAACAAAAAACTGTTCAACATTCCGCTTTCAAAATTAAAAATCCAGACAAGATTGAAGCGCAAATTAAAATGGCTGAAATGGAACTAAAAATGTTGGAGCAAGAAATAAATTCCACTGCCGAGCCTGAAAAACTTTCTGAACTTGCGTCGGCGCACAAAAATAAATTGCAGGAGATTGACGAACTCTACTCGACTTTTTTGCAAGATTAAAATTTTATTAAAATTTTTTTCAACCTATGCAGGAATTTTATAAATCATTGTCTAACTAATGAAAAAATTATTTTCAGTTTCGGCGAAGATTTATTTTTTTGGACTTATTCAATCGCCGATTCGATCCGAAGTTGTTTGAGATTTTTTGAAGGAGGAATTTTCGGAAAGTTTTTAAAGTTTTTAAAGTTTTTCAGTTGTTTTTTAGTCTTTCATAGTACAATGCAAAGGAATCATTTGTGCTTTGAAAGCAGGGATTTAATTTTATTTCTATTTCAAATTTCGGAGGGAACTTTAATGAAATTCTTCAGCAAAAAGAAGCTGGCGGCAGCTCTTTTGACAGGCGCACTTGCATTTGGAAGCATGCAGGTCGAAGCGGCATCAAATTTCTTTGCGGACGTACCGAGCGGCGATTGGTCGTACTCCGCAGTCAATGAACTCATTGCGACAGGAAATGTTCCGAACTACAGTCAGCAAATTCCCAGCGGCAGGATCATGAGCCGTTTGGAAATGGCTATGATTGTCGATGAAGCGCAAAAAAATGCGTCGAAGTTTAATGCGTCGCAAAAAGCGCAACTCGACAAACTCGCGCAAGAATACTACTACGACGTTAAAAAAGTTCAGCTCCTGAACAAAATCAACATGGCTGATGAAAAGGCTCTTGAAAATCTCGACAAACCGCAGGCAGGCGGCGGAGAAACTCTTTTCACCACAGAAGAAGCCAAGAACCTCAAAGGTCTTGCAAATCGTTTCACCTTCACAGGTTACGCGCGTATTCGTCACGATCACCTGATCGCTGACACTTGGACACCTAATCCGACTCTCGGCGCGGACGGCAGATATCATTATCCCGGCACCGGCGAAAAGACACGCTCGACTGACAGACACCATGTCGGCGTTTACCTGAACACTCGCTACAAAGTCAACGATAACTGGACAGCGGCGGCAAACTTTAGCTGGGTTGGCAGCACAGATGAAGTTGACGATCCTATTTATCCTTCCGGAGAAAATCACACCGGTATGGGAACGCCTGATGTCTTTGTTGAAGGTGACGTTGGCGGCGGAAAAGCTGTCCATGTTAAATTCGGTCGTTGGAATGAATGGACTCCTGAAGGTTACGGCTATGACCGCGACTCCGATATTGCAGGTATTCAGCTCAGTTTCGGTAAACCAGTTTTCAGAACAACTTTCACAGCTTGTAAAGTTGACTTGTGGGATAACTACATGAGCAGCGATTATTTGCAGAATGTTCGCGGCTATCAGACTGACGAAAATACTTCATTCTTGGGCGTTCGTTGGGACTGGAATCCGAATGAAAAAACTGATGTGCATTTCGGCGTTCACGGTATGAGCGCGATGACAAGCCGTTACCAGGACGACAAACTTCGCAAGCATCCGATTTACTACTATATCAATGCAGGCTACAAATTCAATGATGACTGGAAGATTCGCGGCGGTATCATTAACAGCAATGCAAAGATGATTGACCATCCTTGGGGCGATGACGGTCCTACAGTCAACAAGAGCCCGGGTCTCTGGTTCAATGTTTGGTTCAAAGGTGCTAACCCCGCAAAACCCGGCACTTATGACATTTACGCAACCTACCGCAAAGAACCCGGCAAGTCTTGGGTAACTGTTACTGACTGGTGGCCGAAAAATGCTGAAGGTTTCCGCATTGGTACTGACATTACTGTTGCAAAGAACATTATGTTCAATACAATGGTTGACAGAATCAAGGAAATCGACACCAAGTCCAAGCAGACACGCTATCGTTTCCAAATGATGATGCTGTTTGAGTAAGAAACACATTTGACGCTGAATAAATTTTAAAAATTGGGAGGCAGAATTTTTACGCAGCAAGATTCTGTTTCCCGACTTTTTTTATAAAAATTTTTTAGGAGGTTTTTTTCAATGGCTAACATTTCAAGGCGCGACCTTTTGAAAATGGCAGGAATTGCGGCGGCAACTGCGGCAGTCGGCAAAATCGGCGTGAGTGAAAAAGTTGCAGAGGCAGAAGTTAATTTTGTCGGCGGCGGCGAATTGATTGAGCAGGTTTACAATCCTTACCTGCCGCTCAATGTCTACATTCCTGACGGCGAGCCTCATGTCTGGGGCGACAGAATTTATATCTATGGCTCGCACGACGCAATGAATGCAAAAGTTTATTGTCCGCATCCTTACGAAGTTTGGTCTGCGCCGATAAATAATTTGCATGACTGGGTTTGCGAAGGCACAAGTTATCCGCGCGACGCTGATCCAACTAATCCGAAAGACAACAGACAGCTTTGGGCTCCTGATGTTGCTCGTGGCGCGGACGGCAGATATTATTTGTATTATTGTTTTCCTTTCTATCCTGAGTTCGGCGTGGCTGTCAGCGACAAACCGGAAGGTCCTTTCAAATTTTATGGTCATGTAAAATATCCCGACGGAAAAGTTTTGGATAAATATTTTCCTTTCGATCCTGCAGTTCTTGTGGACGACGACGGCAGAGTTTGGCTTTATTATGGTTTTGCTCCTGCAGCAGAAAAAGAAATGCCGAAAGTTATCACGAAAGAAATGGTTGCCTCGATGTTCCCTGAAGAAGATTGGGACAGAATGATGAAAGTTGTCTGGGGCGAAAATGGAATGGTCGTCGAGCTTGAAAAAGATATGGTTACAGTCAAGCAAGAGCCGAAAGTAGTTTTGCCCGGCGGACACCATACTGCCGGCACAGGCTTTGAAGGGCATGGATATTTTGAAGCTCCTTCGATTCGCAAAATTCGCGGCAAATATTATATCGTTTACTCCAGTCACAAGAGCCATGAACTTTGCTACGCGACAAGCGATTATCCTGACAAAGATTTTAAATATGGCGGAACAATTATTTCTAACGGCGACATCGGCTTGAATGGCAGAACCGATCCTGTCTATTCGCTCAGCAACAATCACGGCGGAATTGCACAGATTGGAAATGATTTTTATATTTTCTACCACAAGGAAACTGACGGCAATGAATATTCACGTCAAGGTTGCGCGGAGAAAATTGAAATTAAAGCTGACGGAAGTATTCCACAAGTCGAGATGACAAGTTGCGGTTTGAATGGTGCGCCGCTAATTTCTTCAGGAAGTTATCCTTCGGCGATTGCTTGCCACCTTACCGATCCGACAGTCGTGAATAAAATTGATTTCAGCGATCCGATCATGAAAACTCAAATTCGCATAACCGAGCAGATGAATCACAAATTTATCACCGACATTAAAGACAAGTCGATTGTTGGATACAAATATTTTGACTTCAAGGACGTGAAAAATATTCAGCTTGAACTGCGCGGAGATTTTAAAGGTACAGTTGAAGTTGCTCAAAGTTTGGACGGAGCAGCGATTGGAAGTTTGAAATTAAATATGTCGTCGAACAGCTGGGGAATTGTCAATGTTGCAGTTAAGCCGAAGTCAGGAGTTCAAGCCTTGTATTTCAAATTTAACGGCAGCGGCAAAGCCGACTTCAAAACTTTTGCATTTTTGAGATAAAAAAATTATTCAGTCTCATGAACTGAATAAAAAAATTCTGTCTCGCTCAGACAGAAAATCCGCACATAAATTTCTGAAAAAAAATAAAAATTTTCTTCGGCAAAAAAAATTTGTCGGAGATTTTTTTTCGCAGAAAATTTTCTTGAAAAAATTTTTTGGGGACGCAAAAAAAGCAGGTCGCCCTGCCTGTAAAAATTTTTTATTTTTATCTCAATCTTTGTAACCGTTGGGATGATTTTTGTGCCAAGTCCAAGACGTCGCGATAACTTTTTCAACGTCGGCAAATTGAGGATTCCATTTCAAAATTTTCTTCGCCTTGTCACTCGACGCGATAAGTTGAGCAGGATCTCCTGCGCGGCGTTTTCCAATTTCAGTTTTAATTTTCTGTCCTGTAACTTTTTCAGCCGTGACGATCATTTCCTTGACAGAAAAACCTTGACCATTGCCGAGATTGAAAATATTTGACTCGCCGCCGTCGCGAAGATAATTTAACGCCAAAATATGTGCATCCGCCAAGTCGATGACGTGAATATAATCGCGCAAACAAGTTCCATCCGGCGTAGGATAATCGTCGCCGAAAATTGTAATGTGATCTCTCTTGCCGAGCGGCACTTGCAAAATCAGCGGAATCAGATGCGTTTCACATTTGTGATCTTCGCCGATCGAACCATCCTCGACAGCTCCGGCAGCATTAAAATATCTTGTAGAGACTTTTAGTCAGGTAAGGAATTTTGATCCATACTTGAGTTTTATGGAGCGAGCAAAGGCTTTGTCCGAGAAGGCTACAGACAATGCTATGAGTTCGGATCGGAAAAACACACGAGAGGCTACAAGATTAAGAGGGCTTATCAAGTCCGAGGAGGAGAAGCTTAGAGAACTCAAGTCCGATCTTAAAGTCAAGCAAACAGAGGCCGCAAACTTCCAGTCTCTGCTCGAAAACTTGGAGCAGAATAAGGAAGCATCATCCCTTCTTCATAGCACGAACGATCGACTCGCCACTCTTAAAGAACAGCTGAAACAAGCTCAAGGAGAGATTAAGGAGGAATACAATTTCCGTCTGCTGGATGAAATGTGGATACTGATGGGATTCCTTCCCATTGCAGAAGAGTTTAGACAAATTGTTGCTAAACTGGAGAAATCCAAACGCGGCCAGCAAAGTAAATACGATCAAGAGATTGGTGCAAAGAAACTTGCAAAGACCATTCAGCAAGAATTAGTAGACGGACATGTCCCTCTTGCTATTAATGTTCCGGATGAGAACACTATGCGGGAAATGCTGAACGACGAGATATGTAAAGTATGTGGTCGTCCTGCCCATAAAGGGACACCAGAGTACGCTTTCATGCAAGCCCGTCTTGACGCTTTTTTGGCTTCCAAAAAAACAGTTGAGGATGAAGAGGAAGTCGAACCTCTCTTTAAGAATGACTATATCGGGGAACTTAATAGGATGTACAACACCATGCATAATAATATGCGTTTCCTGACAAATCTAGACGGGTATATTACAAAGGCTATTTTCTTTAATTTCGAGAAGCATTCGCAAATTGATAAGATTTCTGCTAATATCGAAAGGGAAGAAGAAAGCAAGAAGAAGATACTCGCTCAGACTGAAGGTCTTACGGAAGACCAACTCGTATCTGCATATTATGAAATCTCAGAGTGGTGGAGCGGCCGTATGCAGGCGGAGAGAAGTTCGGAATTCTTGAGCACTCAAATTGGCCAACATGAAACGACATTGGCAAAATACCGAGAAGAATACTCCAAGATATCAGAAGAGTCCTCTGCGGCTATGTATGCCAGAAGCAGTCAGGCTATCCTAAAGATTCTTAATGCTTTTACTGCGGCAAAACAGACAAATAAGAGAGAATTCTTGAATCAGTTAGAGAACGCTGCTAATGAGTATCTTGCCGAATTGAATAAAGGTGACTTTAGAGGTACTGCACGAATTGTTGAGAAACCAGATGACTCTGCTGAGATTATTCTTGTTGATGTTGACGGTACGAGAGTGTATAATCCAAATACGGCTCTTAAGACCACCATGTACATGTCTTTACTTTTTGCCGTTGCAAAACTCACAACTATTAAGCATGAGAATGACTATCCTCTAATTTTTGATGCCCCTACATCCTCATTCACAGGTTCAAAGGAAGGAGATTTTTTCAGCGTCATTGGCGACATCCAAAAGCAGACCATTATTGTCACCAAGAGTTTCCTGACCGAGCAAGAAAACTCTCTTGGAGAATCTCTATTAGATAAGCCCAAGATAGAAAAAATCAACGCCAGGAAATATCGTTTGAAACTCAAGCGACCTTTTGTAGAAGAAGACCTTTCAACTATTCAAACCGTTATTGAAGACATTTAATTCGCCATGGCATACACATACAATCCAATAGTATCGGCATTCGAATCATGGGGGAAGAAGAACCCATCATACGAAAAGCATTTCGAGGAAAGCATCATTAAGCCCTTAACTGACTTTGGCAAGGGTACAAATGAAGCATCCGATGCAAAAGGCAAAGTCCTCGGCGCTGGTTATGAGGCGTTGATTATGGCTTTTTTCATTGGCCTATACAGCAATAAACGTTTACCTTTAAGTAAGGACTCCGGTATCAAAGATTTAGGGCAACCCATACAGTACTGGGGGAATATTGAGTCACGAAAAGGAAGAAAGGCATATCCGAGGTTGCGCGAATATATGTTTATCGCCTTGGTATCAAAGACCCCTGAAATTGATTGGCTAGAACTTGAAAAAGGGAATAGAACGCTCAATGAGACCGTTAACCTCTTGATGTCCACAATGGAAGAGTATATTAACTACGGACTATCTGTAATGGAGGAGAAGATTCAAGAAGATGAGACATATTTCTACAATAATAGTGCATTCTTGGATATTTTCCGTCAGCTGACCGCACCGGAGGATACAGAGGTACATGGTTCAGATAATGATAACGAACCTGAGCCTTTGGACTAATTTATCATTGGCAACGTCTTGAATTATTAAGGACATGGACCAGACCAAGATAGTCAAACTCCTGCGCCTGACGAAGATGCTCACGGGGAATACAACCCTGACCATCGAGGATTTGGCGGCGAAGATGGGGACCACGACGCGCTCGATATACCGCTACATTGACACGCTCAGGGAGGCGGGGCTGGTGGTGGGCAAGCTCTATGGCAATGTGTACCAGATGGGGAAGATGTCCTCGACGTTTCCGAATCTTGCCAAGTTCATCTACTTCACCGAGGAGGAGGCCTATATTCTCAACAATATGATTGAGAACCTGTCTGTCACCAATACCCTCAAGAAAGACCTCAAGCGGAAACTTCTCAGCGTCTACGACTGCACCAGCATTGCCAATTATACGGAACGATGCAACAACGCCCCCAATATCGAGGCTCTGGTGGCGGCTCGGGACGGGAAGCGGCAGGCGGTCCTCCGGAATTATTCCTCCGGCCACAGCAATGTCACCCGCGACCGCATCGTGGAGCCCTTCGACTTCACCTCCGAAATGATAGATGTCTGGGCTTGGGATGTTGAGGCAGGACAGAACCGCGTGTTCAAAGTCGCCCGTATCGATGAGGTTGAGATTCTTCCAGACCCGTGGCGGCACGAATCAGACCATCGCCGCCTCCAGGTCGATGTGTTCCGGATGTCCGGCGAAGGTGCCATCCCCGTCAAACTCCAGCTCAACACCCGCGCCAAAGCCCTCCTCGTAGAGGAATTCCCCTTGGCCGAGAAGGACCTCAAAAAAGACGGCAAAACCTGGCTCCTCGACACCACCGTCACCTGCCTCGAAGGTGTAGGCCGATTCGTCATCGGACTGGCCGCAGACATCAAAGTGATAGATTCCCCGGAGTTGAGTCACTACATCCAGGACTATGTCCGGAAATACGTTCCCCTTACGGAATAACGCCCGTCCTGCATTTCCCATCCCACAACAAAGAGGGAAATGTGAAATCCCGTCTCACCGCATCCCAAGCGTTTCACCTGTTTCTTTGACGTTTGGGATGGGAAAACGCATTAATCTCCGTGAACGTAATCGCTGAACTCGAAAAATTCAGAGCAGAGTTCCTCGCAGTCTACACCCCACTTCTTGGCAGTCTTCTCAGCAAACTCATCCATTTCCTCATCTGAGGGGTTGTCATTGTAAATCATGGCTGCACACAGTTCCAGGATGCCCTTGGCCATTGACTCGGAAATAGAAGGTTTTACAAAACGCTGATAGCGCACGACCTTTTCTGCATACTGGTCAAACACGACCTTTCTCTTCATCTGGTCGAGTTTATCTGTTAAATCGACGGAATAACCAACGCCGCCGCCGGGAAGATCAAATCGCTCTGCCATAGTGCTCAATGCTTTGATGGACAAAGATAATCAATCTTCGGAGAAATGGAAAAATTGCATATGATGGAAAAGAAAATACCAGTAATGTACGAAACTTTAATAAGTAAAAACGTCGGCAACCCCGATATATATTATAAAAAATTAAAAGATTTAGGTAGTGGTTCTTATGGAACAGTATATATGGCACGAAATACAGTTACTGATAATATTGTAGCAATAAAAATAATAGAAAAAGTACAGGATAATATGATAGACGATATGGAAATCCAAAATGAAATAAATATCTTAAAAACATTGAGTCATCCGAATATAGTAAAAATATACGAATTTTTCGACTCTCCTTTGAATTATTATATCGTTACAGAATATTGTAAAAAAGGTGAATTATTTTCTTATATAAAAAACGAATATCAAGAACAACAATTATCAGTATTATTTTATCAAGTTTTCTCTGGTTTAGTTTATCTTCACGAAAAAAAAATTTTACATCGGGATTTAAAACTCGAAAATATAATGGTATCAGAAATCGAAAAAGATATAATAACCGGTGAAGAATATTTCTGGGTTAAAATAATAGATTTCGGCACTGCTAAAATTTTCGAAAAAAACAGGGTAGAAAAAGCTGTCATCGGAAGTTCTTATTATATTGCGCCAGAAGTATTAAATCAAAGATATAATGAAAAATGCGATACGTGGAGTATTGGAGTCATACTTTATATGACACTGGTTGGTTCGGCTCCTTTTGATGGAAAAACGGATGATGATATTATTAGAAGAATTAGAATTGGAAAATACAATAAAAATGATACTAGGTTTGTTGAACACTCAGATGAAGTTAAAGATTTGGTAAGTAAATTATTGGAAAAAGATATTACTAAAAGACTCTCGGCTAAAGAAGCTTTGAAACATCCTTGGTTTGAAAAATTCGGAGGAAGAAGACTTTTCTCTAATTTTCTCCCCGAAGAAATAAAACCTTATATTGATAATTTATTTAACTACAAATATAATTCCAAATTACAAGAATTAGTTATAGCTTTTTTAGTACATAATTTATCAAATAATGATGAAACTTTAATAATTTTAA
>CALEPR010000062.1 GCA_937910665.1 uncultured Selenomonadales bacterium | reverse complement strand
AAAGTTCTTTTTGTTGGCATAAATTTCTCCTCAATAGTTTGTGATTAAAATCTCTCTTGTTGAAAAATTTTTATTCCGAGTTTGGTAATTGCTGTTGTTATAGTTATAGCTAATCTCGTGAACGAAATATTTTTCCATCCACTGACACAATTCTTTATTTTCACAGCCTTTGTGTTCGACAACGTTGGACATCGCAAATTGGACTCCGTTACTGTTCAGTTCGTCGAGTAAGTCGAACAAAGTTAAGTCATCATCAAGTTTCCAGCCTTCAAAACCTCGTTTGCCGTCATTGTAAGTTGCTGTTGTGATTCGATAAGGCGGATCGGCATAAACAAAATCGCCAGCCGACAAAAATGATAAATCCAGCGTTTGAAAATTTTTGTTGGAAAACAGGATATTTTTTATTTTTCCGTGAAAAGTTACAAGATTTTTTCGCATTGTGGAGTTGAAACTGCTACGATTGCGACCAAATGGATTATTGAAACCGTGACTGTTATTGAATCTAAACTGATAGTTGAAGGAAAAGCAGACCAGAACATAAAGTTCAATAGGATTTCTACTTTCAAGGGGAGTATCATTGTAATGTTGGCGGAGTTTCAAAAATCCTTCGCCGTCATACATATTTAGTTGCCAGTGTTCGATGATTTCATCAATGGCGTTGAGCAAAGAATCGGTGTCCATTTGCTGAAAAGTTTTATAAATTCCAATGACAAAGTAATTTATGTCATTGGCGTAAATTTTATTGGCAGTTACGTTAGTGCAGACATCACATCCCCCCGCAAATAAATCATACATTATATTGATATTTTGCGGAAAAAATTTCGTGATTGCAGGGAGCATTTTGAATTTGCCACCAATGTAATTAAGCGGAGATTTACTGTAACTCATAATTCAGCCTTTCTCGAAGAAATAAAGTTGTTCAGTTACTCTGTGCGCTTTAGTGGCGACACTGTTGTAGCGTCGATAATCTATATCACGGCAATGAAAAGTTTTTTTAACGGCGAATTCCAAACAAATTTCCGAAAGTTTTTCTTTTGAAAGCAAGCCTTCCGTGTTGTAGCTGATAATGATGTATCGAACATTTGCATTTTTGATCATACGGCGAAAAGCAGATTCAACTGAACTCTTTGAGCAAAACTCAGATTTTTGATTTTCATAATTTCTCATACCAGTTATGCCATGAATTTCAGGATAATCATATCGAGCTATAGTCTCCAAAATGTGATAGTTCGGTAGATATTGGCGGGAGTTGTAAGGTGGATCGGCATAGAGTAAGTCAGCCGAAATTTTTGGTAAAAGTTCATCGCAGTTTTGATTATAGAAAATTGCTGTGCCGGTACAAATGTTAGTAGGAGCGATAAGGGTCAACGGCTTGAATGTTCGGTTGTCCCAATGTTTGAGATACGCCCCATAAACTCCAGTTATGTTGCTGACGTAGGGAACAGCGGCAATTAAGATAGCGAGCAAATAAAAATATTCGTCATCGTTGATTAAATTTGTAGACTTCCATTTTTCAATGGTCAGGCGAATGATGTCAATTTTAATGGCATTATCACTCTGAAAATACATTCTATTTGTCATGTCGTGTGGAGAATAATTCTGAAAAATAAAGCAGTCATCGATGTCAATTTCAGAAGTTTCCAAAGTTAAGGCGTTGAGATGTTCAATCGGTGATTCGATATTCAACTGTGAAAAATGTGGCGTTGAATTTAAAGCCGTTGTGCCACGCGATAAAACATAAGCAAAATACAGAAAATCATTGCCGATAATATTATACCCAAGAGATTTAAAGTGAGCTGAAACTATACCACTGCCAGAAAAAATGTCGATAATTTTTGTTACGTTGTCTGTAGAATTAGCAATTATATTTTCTATGTCATTCAACAACGCGGATTTTCCACCGATGTAACGCATAATGATTCAATTACTGAAAGATTTAATGGTTTGCAACGACTGAAGAGTCCGCATTCCGTTATAGTAAGTGGTAGTATCTTCGTCATCAATATTCTCTGAATAATTCCGCTCGATTTCATTTTCCGAAGTTGTTTCAAGAATTTCTTCAGAATCAATCTTTGAAGTTTGCTGTAAATTTTTAATGAGTTGCAAAATCTCAGGAATGTCATCGGAGCGAAGTTCAAGATTTTCCTTTTTGGCAGCTTTTTTCAATTTTTCAAATTGTTGAGTTTGTAAAACTTCAATGTCAGCTTTCAATAACTTAATTTTATGTTCAATTTGATTTTTGGTTGAAAGTAATTTTTGCAATTTGGCTTTCTTTTTCTCAAGTTTGCTATCTGATTTTTTTATTACATTTCCGCTCAAGAATTTTTCCTCCTAATGTAATTTTTTTCATTATATCATTAAAGACAAAAAAGTAAAGTTTGAAAATTTATTTCCAGAGAGTTTGCTGTTATGAGTTATTTATCTGAAAATGTTCACTTATGCATTTCACTTCGTGAAACGCTATTTTTTGCCAGTACCTACGCTGCTTTTCGGCAAAAAAAATTCTGTCAGAGATTTTTCTTCGAATTTTTGATTAAAATCTAAAATTATTTTAGACTAAATATTTTAAAATCTTCAAGTTTTAATGGATTTATGATTGACAGCTAAAGTTTTTAGTAGTAATATTCATAATATCAAAAATATTACAGGAGATGATATTATGCCAATGGTGGAGATGAAATCAGACGGAGAACTGTTAAAAAATTTTGTTTTGGAATTGGCATCTAAATTACAAAATAATAAAATCCATATTGATGAACTTCAAGGTACAGCTACTGTTCAAGGAATGAAGGAAGGGAAAATTTTTTCTTTTTTCATTGAACAGAGAGATTGTACGGATAGTAGTTCAACAAGCGTTGATGATAAATTTGTTCGTAAATCTGACCGTAAGAAAGAAATTAAACGACTGTATAAAAGTGGCTTAAAGCAAACCGAAATTGCCCGCAAGTTAAGTATATCGCAGTCGTTAGTTTCAAAACTTTTGAACGAAGAGTATTAAGGAGACATTAATGCAGAGTACCAATGTCGATTTAAACGTTGACGCGGAAGAATTTTGTTATAATGACGAGGATTTAATTGTAATCAACGAAAGTTTCAAGACAAAATTGCCATTGGAACATCAGCACAATTTGACGAAGTTGTTTAATAAATTGACTATAGCACCTGTTGGCGAAGTTTTTGCTACAACATTCAACAGAGAGAAAACGCTGATTACCTATGCCAAACTGGATTATACGCGTTCAGGCATAACTTTCGACAGAAATTTTGATGACGTAGACGAGTTGATTTTGAATTCAATTTATTCATTTTACCGCGCCGGAAATATTTTATTCACAAGCAGAAATATTCTTCAACACATTTTTGGCAATGTAGCTGATCATTTTCAATCAGAACTTGTCGAAGTCGTCGAACAACATCTTGATGAACTCAAGTACATGAGATTTTCGATGGATTTGAAAGACAGGTACGGCAACGACGCAAGCATAAAATTGCACGGCGAAAAATATCGTCCGATAACTCTTGAGGAAAATTTACTTGATGTAAGCATCTTAAATATGAAGTCTGTTAAAAACAGCAAAATTGTTAAAGTCTATCGCATAAATAAGCTGTCACCAATATTCCAATATTCGGAAAAACTCAAGCAAGTAACCTCGTGGCAAACATCTCTAATGAGAGTTCCAGTGAGAAAAACTTTGCAAAATGCGTTGTTATGCAATTATTTGCTTGTAAAGATTTCTTTGACAAAAAATTCAAGCAATCACTACAAAAACAATGGTATTTTATTCCAAACAATTTTTGACAACCTGAAGTTAAACGTAAATACTCGCGACAAAAAAAAGAACATTCGCGATAGTATCAGGCAAATGTTCGACTATTGGCTTGAAGTTGGACTGATTCAAGCATATAAATTTGAAAAACAAGAGCAAAAATTTTATAAAATTTCTTTTTCGATTGCTCCCACACAAACATTCGAGGAAGTGAAATACATTGAATGACAATAACTTTGACTATATCCACGACCATCCGGAAATTTATTTTACCCAACATTCTAAGGATGGCGGTTATGTTTGTCCTATCTGCGGCAACGGATCAGGTAACAGTGGCACTGGAGTCAAACTCATTAAGGGACAAACTTTCAGATACAAATGTTTTAAATGTGGAACGTCAGGAGACGTAATAAATTTCTATGCTGTGGAACATAACATCAGCAATCTTGATGCTATTCCGCAAATTTTTGAAATTTATGGATTAGATTTTGTTACAAAAAAATTTCAACCAAAATCTACTCCTAAAAGAATCCCTTCAAAAGAGGACATTCTTCAATCGCAACTTGAAACAGAACTTATTGCCAATGATATTATTCTTGCCGCAGAACATTTACATGAAACGGATTATTTTGCAAGGCGTGGTATTTCTCATAAAGTCGCGGAGAAATATAATTGCGGGTTCATTAAAAAATGGATACACCCTAAAAAGCGTGGCGATTCACAAATTCTTCCTTCTCCACGTGTTATTATTCCTACAAGCCCTGAATCTTACGTTGCTCGTGCTATTGACGATAATAAAATTCCTAAAATAAAAGCTGGAACTAGTGAGATTTTCAACATTGATATTTTGAAAACATCCATTCAGAATGTCGTCATTGTTGAAGGCGAATTCGATGCGTTGTCAATCATTGAGGCGGGAAACGACGCGATTGCTCTCGGCTCAACTACCAATGTTGATAAATTTTTGAATTGGCTTAAGGAAAATACAATCCAGCCACATCAACCTTTAGTTTTAAACTTGGACGATGATGACGCTGGACAAAAAGCTACCGATAAACTAACTGCCGAACTTCGCAAAATGAAAATCAAGTTCTATGAGATGAACTTGATTCTGAAAGATTGCAAAGACCAGAACGAAAGTTTAATGAAGTTCCGCGAAGAGTTTCTTCAAATTGTTACGACCATTCCTCACAAAGTACAACAATTACAGCAAGATGCTCGTTATAAATTGACTGACTTTGCGAAAATTGATACTTGGGAAAAGAATATTCGTACTGGACGCAAAGCCATTTCTACCGGTTGGAAATCCCTTGATCAAGTTCTCGATGGCGGACTTTATGAAGGACTCTATGTACTTCCCGGCACTCCCGGCACTGGCAAAACTGCTTTTGCAATGCAGATGGCTTTCCAAATTGCTCAACAGAAAAAAGATGTTCTCTACATTAGCATGGAGATGAGCGAAGAAGAGCTCTACGAACGCCACATCAGCAGAATTTCCTATCAACTTTTTTGGCATGACGAAAAAAATAAGCACAAAGCGAAAACTGTCCACTCCATAATTCAAGAAGGCGCAACTGTTCCTCAAGCAAAGGAAATTTTCAAAAAAGTTTCTCCATACCTCCGCACCGAATGTAGCGTTGGTACTCTCGACGCTGACGACATCCGCCAAATCGTCGAAATCTATGAATATGAATTAAATTCTTTACCGGTGGTTTTTATTGATTACCTGCAAATTCTCAAAGCGCACGATACGCACATGACGGACAAGCAAGCTGTTGACTACAATGTTCTGCGACTTAAGCAACTTTCACGAGATTTTAAAATCCCTGTTATTATATTGTCGTCAATGAATCGAATGAGTTACTCTGACATAATCAGCATGGCGGCTTTAAAAGAATCTGGAGCTATTGAATATACCGCTGATGTCTGCATTGGATTACAACTTTCAAATATGGATCAGATTAAAGTTGGCACAAGTACAGGTAAAGTGGAAAAAACCATTCGCCAAATGAAAGGAAAAACTGAACGTGACATGGAAATCGTAATCTTAAAAAATCGTAATGGAAAAATTGGCGATGAAGTACAGTTCAAATACTACGCAATGTTTCATCATTTTAAAATCATAGCACAAAATAACGTTTCAAAACGTAATGAGCAAATTTTTCCAAATTTAAGTATAGATTACTCACAAATTAAAAATGTTTGAATTTTTTATTATCGACACTTTTCAAAAGCATTTCATTAAGCAAATTTACATTTATATCTAGCGGAGATTTGAAAAACAGGCAACTCCATTTCATATAATCAATTCCGAATAATGTGAATTTATTCTTTTCAAATTTGGAGTCTTATACTTTATGAAATCAGTATCTAAAAAATGAACGTCATATTGAGGATAAAAATTTTTTAATATAAATTGAACAAATCGATTGAAACATATGGGTGATTTAATAAAAAGTCGAGTTTCCGCATTTTGAATATGGACATGACAACTTGAATGCTTAATGGAACTGTTTGTACTATCAAAGTCGATACGAATCGGACTTCTCATAGTTATAGATTGAAACCACTGCGAGTCGCCATATAAATCATATAGTATATCAATTGGAGCAAAATCTTGCAATAACGTACTAAAATCATATGGCGACGGCCACCATAATAAGTTTTGAGTGAGCAGTAGATCATCTTCAAATGCAAAGTTCACTCTTATAACAGAACCATCGAAAAGTAACCCATGATAACTATTTGTTTTTAAAATATGTTCGTATTGCCCCAACTTATTAAACGAATCACCACAGTTTATTCTTCCTGGAACATGGTTGTACCAAGTTATTTGACAGCGTCGCTCAGTTTTATAAGTTCGCGGTACTTCATTGTAAAATACAATAACTCCTTTATTAAATAAAAAGTTAAGCGTACTATTTATTTGAATAATGGTTCTAAATGCTGAGGGATTCATGCTAATTTTACTCATTGTAAGTCTTTTCTGTTTAAAATGTCTTTTAATTTTGTAATTTCAGGAACTAGGTCAGTATCCACATTGCCTTTCTTTAATATTTCGATTAAAGAATCTATGTTAATTTTAGCTTTATTAGCCTGAGTCAGTTCTTCTTGAGTCCTTTCGCGATTAAGTCTTCGGATTTCTTTCATCTCTGATTGAGTAGGACATTTAAACTTAAGTCGAAAATCTTCTTGAAAGCACTTTAAAAACTCTGCTTTAATATCTTCGAAATCATACCCAGTACCACTTATCCGAACCCAAGCCCGAGATCTGGTAATAGCTGTAAATAATATGTTTCGCTGTTTAATCTTTTCTAAACCCGTAGAACAATACTCCGCATTTAACACGTATACCATAGGTGCTTCATTACCTTTGGCTCGATATATGCTTGAACAAGTTACATAACCTTTCATTCGAAAAGTATCTTGGCTACTATTTATACCAGCCAAAAAAGCAACTACTCCATAACTTTGAAGATATTTAGAAAATCTAGAAAATTCACTTCGAGATGTATATGCATCTGGAAAAATTACTAAAATATCATCGGGATCTAATTCTTCTTTATAAATATTATTATAAATTTGTTCTGCTACGGACTTATATTGTTCATCGGTGGTTTTAAAAGCCCTTAATATGACACTTTCCTTAGGCAAAAGAAGTCTTTTGAAATATTCTGGCGTTGCCTTATCAGATCGTTCAATCAATACCGTTTGACCATAGTCCAGCTTACCTGCAATAACAGAGTACCCAATATCTTTCCACATAGTAGGTTTTTCAAATGTTTGTAAGGGCATATTGCGTTTAGTATTATATATGCCAAATCCAAATGAATGCGCCAAGGACAATATCCAAGGTGGATTACGATAACAAATTGGCAAAATAATATCACGACAAGGTTCATCTGCAATGTTTTCAATATTGATTAAGGACTGACCATTATTATCTACATCAAACATCTCGTCTACTGAAGGCATCTCAACATCAGATAAATTTTGTAACTCATCATATGCCCATATAATTCTTTTAGGTGACCTAGTAAATTTAAAAATTATTTTAAAAAACGCACTCGGTAAGTCTTGTGCTTCATCAATAAGTACAACATCAAATTTTTCATACGAGGAATCACTCGGAATATATGCTAACAACTCCTCACATATCCCTTTAAAGGGTGTCTTTCTGCCAAATTTTCCTATAGCTGATGTGAGCGTATGAATGGGCACAGTGTAATGTTGCGCGAAATTATAATAAACACCATCTTCCATTTGATTGCCCCACGCATGAAGAATTTGTAAATGTTCCCAATCAGGTTGTTCGTTCGAAAATTCATATACGAACTTCTCAATTAATTCTTTATATTGTTGTTTCAAAGATTGCGTATAGAATGTTACTAATATATTCCATTCTGGATGTTGTGTATGTAAATAAGCTGCTTTAAGTGCCAGAACTATTGTTTTACCTGTGCCAGCTAATCCTCGTATACGTTGAGGACCATTAGGCGATTCAAAAGCAGCTTTCTGTTGCCAAGCATCGAGATTAGCAATTTCTTTTTCAATCTCTTTTATTATCCCGCCTTTAGAATTCTCAAGCAATACATTAGTTCTCCTTTTCTGAGGGCGTATACTGGTTATTTTTTGTAATGCCTCACATAAAACTTTGTAATAATCTTTATTAAATAAAGGAATTTGCTTTATCCGTTCGTTTATTTTTTCAAGGCTTGAAAAAAAGTATTCTTGTGTAGAAGCACGTTCTTTCTTTTCATCTAAAACAATTGTAATAATAATTGGATAAATTGCGATATGACGTCCTTGTCTCAAAGAGCCATACTTTTTTAAATAATGATCCAGCTGATAGTATAAGGCATCTTGGTAATCTTTTAACTCATCAATAGTTTGCGCCTTATCCTCAAAAGTAATCACTATCATACCACGTAAATTTGAAATTAACATGGCATCTAAAGTGATTTTATTAGTAGCATCAGCAGTAAGTGGATAACCTAAATAAAGTGTCCCAAAATCTTCCGTTTCTTGGGAATATTCCTTAATTTTTTTTATAAGCAATTCTGTTTGTTGCGGCTTATTTATGCTTCCTCTAATAATTTCAAATTCCACAACCAAATACTCCTAACTACAGGTTATTCACTTGAAGAATGATGCTGTCATTATTTAAAGCGAAATATGATGAACATTTATAAACTTCGCTTTTATTTTAAATGATACGACAAATTCTTTCAAGCATTAAGGTAAAAAATTCTGCGATGCATCGACATAGGAGAACCTTATGTTGGACAAATCAACAACAATCCAATTCAAGCAAACAAACTCTCATATAATTAACATTTTATTATATTCCTTAATAAATTTCCTGTCAAACTACCGAGTACGGCATACGCTACTACCGAGTACGGCATACGCTACTACCGAGTACGGCATACGGTTCGCGCCTTAAAAAATGCCGTTTTAGCTAGGTATGATGCGAGTTTTAACGTCGTAACGAAATCCCTATAAGATTCTATAAGAATCTATAGCGGCGGGCGGTTTTAATCCGCCCGCCGTCAAAAAACTTTGAAAATCAAAAACGCCGCCCCCATTTTTGTAAAACTCGCTGAAGTAAAAACTTCACTTTGAAAAATAAAAAATGCCCACAAAGGGCGGGCAAAACATAAAACTATCAAAATTACTGTTTACGAAGTGAATACGATCTCTTGATTTTGAAACAAATCGAAAAAATTCGGATAAGGAAGTTTGCCGGTTTTTAAAACTTCCGCAAGATAAAGCAAATTTTCGATATTGATTGCCGCACCTTTAATGTTGCCTTGAGTCTTTGAGATGTAGGAAAGTTGGTCAGCAAGACGACCTTTGAAAAAGGAAGACACAAACAAAAACGTGAAATTTGCTACTGTCTCAGGAAAATTTTTCCACCATTCATTGTTTGGAACGCCAGAAATCCGTTGTCGATTTTCATTGATATAGCGGCTCATTTCGTCAGAATTATGTTTGTCGAGCGTAAAGCCGTCTTTGTAAGATTTGTTGTCAATGATTGTGCCGTTGTTGCCATAGTAAATGACGACATCTGGTCTGTTTGCATCGCCAAGACGTAAACCCGAAAAATTCAATTCTTTCGTGAAAAGTTCTGCAGTTTGAATCTCAAATTCTTTGGCGACAATTGCTTTTTGGCGAGTACTGGACGCATCGCTATAAGCTAAGTCAATGAGAATGAGATATTTGTGGTCTACAGTTTGCAGTTTACTTCGGACAATTTCCTTGAGTTCATTGACAGAATCATTTGAATATGCAGTCTGCTCAGGAATTTCAAGGTGAATGATTTTGTCGCGCAGTTTATATTTTCCTTGATGTTCCGAGATATTTAAGCCGATTGAACTCAGTCCGGAAATATGGTCGACAATAGCACTGCCGGATAAATCCATATCTTCTTCATTCAACGCTTTTTTAATCTGTTCGAAAGTTTTCCAAGAATTGGCAATGGATTTGAGCAAAAGCGAACGTTGAAGGCGCAGAAATTCAGCATTAGGAGTTTTGTTTGATGCGAGCATTTCAAACATCACAATGCGTGGCAGTCGCGGATTGCTTGAGTTGCCGTGTGCTTTGAGCAGTGCTTTTTCTCCGGCTCTGGTCAACGAATAAACCTGTAAGTCTGCAGAATAAATTTTTCTTTCATAAGTTGTAGAGATGTTTTTTCTATGAGAAGTTACCCAGTGCATTTGAATCAACCAACTTGCAATACCACGAGCATATTTGTCGGAGTCTCCTTCAAAATTACTGCGAATTTCTTTTTTCTCAGCAGGTGTAG
>CALEPR010000061.1 GCA_937910665.1 uncultured Selenomonadales bacterium | reverse complement strand
TTCTCAAAAATTGCGGCGCACAAGTCGGCTTGAGTTCGATTGAAACTTCTTGCTGCTTTTTCATTATCCGCGTCAAAACTTTTTCATATTCCTCCGCACGAAGTGATTCTTCTTCGATAGTCGCCGCTCTGCCGGTCGGCACCAAGAAAAAAAAATGATGCGCCTTCGCTCCGATCTCAACTGCAAAATCTGTTATCGCTTCCAATTCATTTTGATTCCAATCCATTACAGTTGTATGAATCTGGAAAGGCAAATCGACTTCGCGACAATTTTTCATTCCTTCGACTGCTCCGCTCCACGCATTTTTGAACGCTCGAAACTTGTCATGCTTTTCTGCGTCCATCGAGTCCAAAGAAATTCCCATGCCTTTCGCTCCGGCTGATTTTAAATCTTCAGCCATTTTTTTTGTAATTAAAGTTCCATTTGTGCCGAAGACTGGAATAAGTTTCAAACTTGCGGCGTGACTGACAAGTTCCAAAATGTCCAGACGCATTAAAGGCTCGCCGCCGGAAAAAATCATAATCTTAAAACCTGCGCGAGCAATTTGATTCAAAAGTTCTTTCGCTTCCGCCGTCGAAAGTTCTTCCTCTGCCTTGCAACCTGCGTCGCGGTAACAGTGAGCGCAATACATATTGCAAGCGTTGGTGGTATTCCAAGAAACAATCAAAATTTATTCTCTCCTAAAAAAAAAAATTTTTAATCAAAACTATTCTGCGACAAAAAAATTTCGCTGATAATTTTAGTCGCAAATATTTTGAGTCGCTCCTAAATTTCGTCCTTAACAATCAATTCCAATTTTCCGGAGCGCGGGTGAAACATCAAGCCGTGAACTTTGACATCTTTCGGGATTAAAGGATTGGTTTTAATTTTTGCAACCGCGTCGCGAACATTTTCTTCAGGGTGTTTAAATTCGTCTGCCCATTCATTTAAATCTTTCTGAATCATTCTCACGGCGTCGGCAGAAATTCCTCGACTCAACATTGCTTTCGTCAAACTTTCTGAAGTCGTCTTCGCCATTCCGCACTCATGGTGACCGATAACAATAATTTCCTGCACGCCAAGTTCATAAATGCAAACTAAAAGACTGCGGATAGTTGAATCAAAAACGCCTGTAATACAGTTGCCGGCATTTTTAATAACTTTCACGTCGCCGCGAGTAAGTCCGAGCGCAGGTTCAAGAAAATTTACAAGCCGAGTATCCATGCAAGTTACAATCGCCAACTTTTTTTTCGGCAACTTGCTGTCGTGAAGGTCTTCGCCTGAATAATCTGCAGGAGGATTCGCGCAAAATTTTTCATTGGTCTGTAAAATTTCTTCAATCAAAGTCATTTCAAAAACTTCCTTCCACTAAATCAAAATAAAGTTACATCGGCGGTCCGCCCGGTCCTCCCATTCCGCTGCGCTTACTACTATTGCTTGAAGAAGTTTTTTTCTCCGCCGCAACATAAGTCACAGAAACATCGTCGTCAAGTTTTAAATCTCCGCCGGAAACTTCAACAAATTCATCTCCGTAAAGTCCGACCGTGATATAAACTTTTTCGGCAACATCTTTGCCATGATCATCTTTTGTAATTCTTTCGACGTAAGAACCTTGACCATCAGTTTTAATCGCCTCGATAGGAACGCAGAGCGCACCTTTCACCTGTCCGACAACAATATCCAATCGCGCAGTCATCGCAGGCAGTAAAAGATTTTTTGGATCCGGCGCACTGAAAGTTACATAGTAATAAATGACTGAACTGCTTGAACTTGAACTGCTTGAACTTGAAGAAGAACTGCTAATGTCCCAAGAGTTCGCAGTATCGGTTTGCGAAATTTTATTTACAGTCGCCGCAAATTTTTCATCAGGAAAAGCATCGACAGTAAAACTTGCCTGCGCTCCGACCTTCACGCTGCCAATGTCAGTTTCATCAACTTTTGCTTTAACAAGTTTTTCACTCAAGTCCGCAATTCGCAAAATGACTGTCGGATTATTTGAACCTTGCACTGCCATAGTTCCTGCAGTCTGCGGCTCGCCGACAACTACGCCGTCCATAGGCGCGGTGATAACTGTTTCGCTTACGTCTGCCTCAGCTTTTTCTAAAGTCGTTTTTGCCTTGTCATAGTCGTATTGTGCGTCTTGATAATCTTGCAAAGACTTCGCGCCGATTTCATAAAGTTTTTTCGTGCGCTCAAGTTTCTGCTGCGCGTTTGTCAAAGTGAATTGCGCCTGATCTCTTGTCGCCTCAAAATCTTTTCCATCCAAAATCGCGACAGTTTGTCCTGCAGTAACTTTTTGATTTTCCTCAACTAAAACTTCTTTGATTCGCGCAGTAATTTTGCTGCTGACTTCCACGCTGTCACGCGGCTGAACCGTCCCTGTCGCAGAAACAGTTTTTGTTAAATCCATCCGCACAACTTTTGCAGTTTCATAAGTTTGCGCCGAGTCTGCTTCAACTTTGTCGCTGTAAATTTTGTAACCGATCCCTGCGCCGAGCAAAATTACAATCAGCGCGATAATTTTCAATTTCAAGTAAGCCACCTCACAAAGTAATTTTTTTCCTGTGCTACGCAGTTTTTGCAAGATAATCCGACAAAATTTTTTCTACAAATCCATTCAAACTTTCGCCGGCATTTTTTGCGGCAGTTGACAAAGATTTATACAAATCGTCCTTGACTTCAATGTTTGAAAGTTTGAAGTCCTCGTGCTTAGGTTCTTTTCCAATTTCTTTACAATAATCAAGATATTCATCAACAGCCGAATAAAAATCTGCCTTGACTTCTTCTTCAGTTTCGCCACCAAACGTCACAAAATCACTAATGCCATACAACCAACCTGTCCAGTAATTTGTTTCTTCATTGTAAACAACTTCTGCGTGGTAGCCCTTGTAATTCCACATAAAAATCACTCCTCAATATCTCCAGAATTTTTCAGTAAAATCAACAACTGTTTTACAGCCGCAGGGTCTATCGTGTTATGTGGGTGCGGTCTGTGTAAGAAAAAATCATCGTTACCCCTGTGGAATTTTTTTCTTGAGCCGGAAGTTTTGCCTTTGTCAGATTCTTTAAATCCCAGCTTAGTCAACAAAGATTTCGCCTCATTGTAAGTAAAATCTTTCGGCAAACTTTTTAATCTTTCTTTCAGCTTTTCAAGTTCGCTCAAAATATCACCTCAATTTTCTATTGCTGAAAAAGTATTTCCTGTCGCGTGCGCCAAGTCAAACCTGTATCGAATCACGTCGTGAACCGCGCTGACATGATTCTTTTTCGCGGTGGTGAGCGAAACTTCTGCGTCGAGTACGTCCAGCAAAATTCCTTCGCCTGCTTTATATTTTTCTGAGGCAATATATCTTTCTTCTTCAGCAAGTTCAACGGCGCGTTGAGTTGTGCGGAGACGCATTAAAGCAATTTTTAAATTTTTGTGAGCCGTGATAACATCTTCGTGGACAGAATTTAAATCATTCGCCATCGCCAGCCGAAGTCTTTCCAATTCCAATTCAGCTTCAGCAATTTGCGCTTTTGTAATTCCGCCGTCGAAAATATTCCAAGTCGCAGAGACTCCCGCCGACGCACTCGGCGTGACATGCCAACTGCTCGACGCTGAATTTAAACCTGCGCCAATTTCTGCCGACAAAGTTGGTCGTTTTCCTGCCTTCGCAATTTCTATGTTAAGTTCGCCCTGTTCAGTTTTAATTTCGTCCGCTTTCAAGTCGGAGCGATTTTCTTCCGCCAGAGAAATATATTCTTCCAGTTCACCAAGTTTGGAGGAAGTTTTAATTTCCTCGACAGACAAATTTGAAATTGATTTCGTCGACATCAAAGTTGCCAACTTCGTCAAAGAAACTTCGTAAGCCGCATGAGATTTTGCTGTGTCTTGAGATGCGTTTGAAGTTTCGACTTGTGCGCGAAGTAAATCAATTTTTGCCGTCGCTCCTGCGTCATACATCGCGGCAATATTTTTTTCGTGTTCGGCAAGATTCGCTTCAGTTTCAAGATAAACATTTTTTGTCGCAAAATTTTCCAGAGCATCGACGTAAGCAGCAGCAACTTGATAAGCTAAATCGTCCCGCGCTTGATTGTACTGAAGTTTTGCGGAATCAATTTCAAGTTCGGCAGATTTAATTTGCGATTCCAATTTTTTTCCTGTGTAAAGAGGAATTGATCCGCTCACCCGCGTAGATAAACTTTCTGAATCGTCCGCTCCTTCAGTTTTGGAAAAATTCGCGCCGCCCGAAGTGGAAACCGAAACGCCCTTCCCTGCCTTCGCGACTTTCAAACTTTCTTCGGCGAGTGTAATTGATTTTTCAGTTCTCTGCAGACTTGGATTATTTTCCAACGCCGCCTGAATTGCTTCGCGTATCGTCATCGCCTGAACTTGTGTAGGCAAAATAAAAATTGTAAGCAGTGCCAATAAAATTTTTTTCATCAAACTTCCCCATTTTCTTTCGCAATATTTAAATTTGTCGCAGAATTTTTTTCCGTGATAATTTCAGTCGCGCCGGTTTCACTGTGCAACGGACTTTGTTTTGCAAGATTTATCACGTCGTCGACAGTGAGCGCGGAGCGCGGCGGAGTTTCATCGACTGAAAAATTTTTCTCCTCAAGTTCGGAAATTTTTTCCACAGAAATTTTTTTGTCGTCCGAGTCGGAAATTTTTTCCGCAGAAATTTTTTTGTCGTTCGAGTCGGAAATTTTTTCCGCAGAAATTTTTTTTTCGTCCGAGTCGGAAATTTTTTCCGCAGAAATTTTTTTGTCGTTTGAGTCGGAAATTTTTTCTGCAGAAATTTTTTTGTCGTCCGAGTCGGAAATTTTTTCTGCGGAAATTTTTTTGTCGTCCGAGACAGAAATTTTTTCTGCGGAAATTTTTTTGTCGTCCGAGTCGGAAATTTTTTCTGCAGATAAATTTTTTTCTGAATTTTGTTCTCTGACTTCTGACGACTTATTTTTATCTTCGTTCATGATAAATCGTCCATAAGTTTTTCGTAAGCCTCTTGAACTGCTTCAAATTCTTCGTCCGTCGGCTCGATATATTCGTCTTCGCCATTTTCATTCACAACAATTTTTGCAATAATAACATCGCCTTCGCCGCAGTCACATTCGTCGTCTTCGCAAACGTGACCTTCAGGCTCAACCGAAACCAACAGCGCAAATCTTTCGCCGTTTACGGGGATAATCATTTCCTCGACGTAAAGATAACTGTTGCCGTCTTCGTCCGTCATCTCGACAATAATTTCATCGTCGTAAACATCTTCGTTATCGAAATCAATTTCAGAAATTTTTTTATCAGCCATTTAAATATCTTCCTTTCCTGCGCGACTGTCCAAAAAACCTTGCAAGATATAAATCGCCGCCATTTTGTCGATGACTTTTCGGCGTTTCTTCCGACTTACGTCAGCCGCACCAATCAAAAATTTTTCTGCCGCAACCGTACTCAATCTTTCGTCCCAGAAAATTTGTTCGAGTTCGGGGAATTTTTTCCGAACTTTTTCGGCAAAATTTTTGACAACTTCGCAACGCTCGCCTTCTGTGCCATTCATATTTTTCGGTAAACCGATAACTAAAATTTTCGCGTCGAGTTCAGAAATAATTTTGCCAAGTTCCTCCAAGTCAGATTTAATTGAAGTGCGGCGAATAGTTTTAATTCCCTGCGCAGTAAGTCCAAGCAAATCGCTCGCGGCAACTCCGATAGTTTTGTCGCCGACATCAAGACCCAGACTTCTCAATTTCTGCTTTCCAACCTTTCAAGGTAAGTGCGAACAAGTTCCTCCAAAAGTTCATCACGTTCGACTTTGCGAATTTGACTCCGCGCATCCATGTGACTTGTAATGTAGGCAGGATCTCCGCTCAAAAGATAACCGACAAGTTGATTGACAGGATTGTAACCTTTTTCATTCATCGCCTGCCAAGCGTTGCGGATAACTTTCTCCGCTCGATTTTCCTCTACGCCAAAACTGAACATCATAGTCTCATCGCTGACCATGAGATCACCTCCAAGTTAATCGGGAATTTTTATTTAAAAATATTCCTCATTCAAAATTCACAATTTCATAAAAAATCTTACTTCGCCTATTTTAAACAAATTGCTCCGCTTTTGCAATTACAAAAACAAATTCATTCCAAAATCCTTCGCTCGGCTCTGCAGAAAAATTTTTGCTTCGTCGTGAACCACAACTTGACTGATAAAGTCTGCCAAGTAGTCATCAAAAATTTGTTCGCGCTTGCACAAAGTCATCAGCTTTTGAAAATTTTCTTCCGCGTCCAAGTCGTACTCAATTCTGTGCAGAAGTCTGGAAATTCTTGCGCGAATTTCTTCGGTATAAATTTCTTTCAACGCCGCCACTTCCGCTTCGCACTTCCGCGCCTTGACCAACCAAATTTTTGTCAGCAAATCGTCGCTGAAATTGTCAAAACCAAATTTTTCCCACTCCTCGACAGCAGAATTTTTTTCAATCTGTTCGTCCGGCAAAAATCTGATTTCTTTGTAAATTGCGTCGTCCAAAACTTTTACAACGTCCCACTTCGCCCACAATCTTTTTTCTCGGGCAGGGAATTTTCCTCGCCGCAATTCCTCCAAAACTTTTATAAATCTCGCGTTCCAAAATTGCGTGAGCATAAATCCCGAATCTTTCAGCAGATGATTTATTTCTAAAATTGTTCGGTAAGACTCGGGCGGGTATGTCAAACAATCTTCCGCCAAAATTATATCAAAAATTTTCGGCTCGGTCGGCAGTCCGTTCCTCGCGTAGTCGCCGTAAAATAAATCAACTTTCAAACTTTTGCACAGCGCGGAAATTTTTTCATCACGATCCGTCGTCAAAAATGCAATTCGCGCCTTCGGCATTAAGTTTCTCAAATCCGCAAGATAATTTTCCGACTCGATAACCAAAGCTGTCACTTCGTCAGAAAAGTTCGGCGGCACAAATTTTAAAAGTCCGCGTCTGTCCTCAGTAGACTCAACCAAAATTTTCTACTCCTTCGCAACTTAAATTTAGAAACTGTATCCACAGTTTCAGGAAATAGAATTTATTTTCTCTTATCCCTTAATCCTTATCCCTCGAACTCGTGAATACAAGTTCTTTAAATGCTCGGCAAATCGTTTCGCTTGAGCAAATTATTTTCTGAAGTCAAAGCGTCGGAATTTTTTTCTTCAGGAACTTTTTCAAGCTCGGAATTTTTTTCTTCAGAAACTTTTTCAGGCTCGGAATTTTTTTCCTGCGACTCAATTTTTTCGGAAGGTTTTAATTCGACAGACTGAATTTTTGATTCTGCCTTCGGAGTCTCGACGGCGGGAGCAGATTCTTTTTCTTGAAATTGCTCGGAAAATTTTTCAATCGCCGGCTTGAAAGTTTCATGTCCCGCTTGCCAAACAGGAATTAAGGACACGCCGAAAAATAAAACCAAATTCAATAACATCGTCGGCAGGGATTTTGCAACCATCGAATAAATTGCAAGTACTCCGCAAAGTCCCCAGACCGCCAGCTGCCAAATTTCTGCCGAAAAATAATTTTCCAAAGTCAGATAAACTAAACTCCCTGCCGCCAACAAAATTAAAATCGAAATTACCAAAATAAATTTAGTCTTTGTCCGCAGGTGAAAAACTCCGTTGCCTTTTTCGTCCCGGACTTCCGCAAGCGAGGAAACTTCAAAATTTGCTTCTTCAAGTTTCTTGTCCGAATTATTTTCTGCCAAGTCGAACACTCCTTCAAAAAATTTTTCCAATTTTACTACCTGTGCGGCGTTTTTGTCTATAAAAAAAGTTTGAAGGATTTTAATTTGTTGTAGGATTGTCAAACATATGTTACAAAAATTTTTGGAGAAATTCAATGAACTGTCTGGCAAGAAATAAAAATTTGTAAAAAAAAATTACTCCGGCAGAAAGATTTGTCTCTGCTTTTTTTGTGCGGGAAAATTTTTTAATTGCAAAAGGTTTTGTGTAAATTTATAATAAGTAAAATTTTTTGAGGTGTAAAGATGAAAAGAATTTCTATACTCGGCTCGACAGGTTCGATAGGAACACAGGCACTTGACGTTATCAGAAATTTGCCGAATGATTTTCACGTTTCTGTGTTGACTGCAAATTCCAACGTCAAATTATTTGCAAAACAGGTTGAAGAATTTAAACCTGACTTGGCAGTTTTGGCTGATGAATCTGCTTACAAAATTTTGAAAATGGAAAACTTTGGAAAAACAATTTTCTCCGGCGGACGCAGGGCTTTTATCGACGCAGCTGGTTATTATGATGTTGATATTGTTTTGACAGGAATGAGCGGATTTGCCGGGCTTGAGCCGACGATTAGAGCCATTGAGTGCGGAAAAACTATCGCGCTTGCCAATAAAGAAACTTTGGTCGTCGCTGGAGAAATTGTGACTAAACTTGCAAAAAAATATGGCGTGAAAATTTTGCCTGTGGACAGCGAGCACGGAGCATTTTTTCAATGTCTGCAAGGCGAAAATTACAAGTCGATTGAAAAACTTTTGCTGACTGCGAGCGGCGGACCATTTCGCGGCAAAAAAATTTCCGAACTCAAAGACGCGACAAAAAATGAAGTCCTCGCTCATCCAACTTGGAACATGGGACAGAAAATTACAGTCGACTCTGCCAGCTTGGTCAACAAAGGTCTTGAAGTCATCGAGGCGAAGTGGCTTTATGGAATTGACTACGATCAAATTCAAGTTGTTGTCCATCCGCAAAGTATAATTCATTCTATGGTGGAATTTTGCGACGGCTCGATAATCGCGCAACTTGCCGATCCTGATATGCGTCTGCCGATTCAATACGCGCTGACTTATCCCGACAGAAAAATTTCACCTGTTAAGAAGTTAGATTTTTGGCAGATTAAAAATTTGACTTTTGAAGAACCTGACATTGAAACTTTTAAGGGATTGAAATTTGCTTACGAAGCAGGTAAAATTGGAGGGACGATGCCTTGCACTTTCAATGCGGCTAATGAAGTTGCAGTAGAAAATTTCTTGCAGGGCAGAATAAAGTTTTTACAGATTTATGACGTAATTGAAAATGCGATGCTGAAACGCGAAGTCAAACAAAATCTTACGCTGGAAACTTTGATTGAGGAAGATTCGGCGACAAGAAAACTTTCAGCAGATTTTATAAAAAGTTTGTGAGGTAGATTATTTTGCAGAATGAAGATATTGTTGCGCCACTCAGAAATGAATTGATTGACTTGTCTTACAGGCAGGAAGAAATTTTGGCTGAACTTACAAAATTGGTAAATGACACCGACAAAAATGAAAAAGTTTTAGCTGCTTTGGAAAATTGTTTTAAGGCTCTTGAAAATCTTGAGGAAGTTTACAGGCAGGCTTTCATTGAAATGGAAAAGGCAGCTTACGGCAAATTGGCGGAGGCTTTGAAAGTGTAAAAATTTGGAGGTGGAATTATGAACACTGCAACTTTTACACAGCAGGATATCATCAACACTCAAACAAATGCGAAGATTGATATTCAAAATACAAAAATTGATGCGTTTATTGAGGAAATGCGCGACTTTAAGGAAGAAATGCGCGAATTTAAACGCGAAGTTAAAGAAAATCAAACTGAAATGCGGAGTATTGGTAAGCACGTTCAAAATATCACTATTGCCGCGATGGTTGGGATTGGTGCTATGGCACTTAGTGGCGGCGCGATTGCTGTTGCAGTTGTCTATTCACTGCTTACTTCGGTTGCAAGATAATTTTTAAAAATTCTGGAGGAATGAAATTTGATTTTAACAATCTTGGCTGCAGTTTTTGTGTTCGGCTTGTTGGTTTTGGTTCACGAGTTTGGACATTTTATCACGGCGAAATTGACAGGAATGCGCGTCGACGAATTTGCAATTGGTTTTGGCCCACAGATTTTTAAAATTCGTCGTGGAGAAACTCTCTATTCGCTCCGCGCAATTCCTCTCGGCGGCTTTAACGATATTGCAGGAATGGATTCGACTGACAATCCTGCAGGCGACAGGGGATTTTGTGAAAAGCCGGTTTTTTCCAGAATGGTTGTAATTTTGGCTGGAGCAACTTTTAATTTTCTTTTGCCGATAATTTTATTTTTTGGAATTTATGCGACCGTCGGAATCAGTAAACCTGCCCCCGAACCGATTTTAGGTGCGGTCGTCGAAGGAAAACCGGCTTACTTTGCAGGACTTCAGGCAGGCGACAAAATTTTAAAAGTCAACGGCGAAGTCGTCACAAGCTGGGAAAGTTTCACGACAAAATTAAAATCTGCAGAGCCTGAAACGGCAGTCGCGATTGAGTATGAAAGAAATTCCACAGTCGGAGAAGTTTCAATCACCCCCGAATATAATGAACAGTCCCAGCGAAGTTTAATCGGCGTACAGAGTTCGATAATTTATGAACCGCAAACAATCGGCGCAGCTTTGACTTTGGCGGTGACGCAGACAAAAGATATTTTGATGATGATGTTAAATGCGCTTGTCGATATTTTTAAAGCTCCGTCGAACGCAGATGTTACCGGACCTATTGGAATAGCTCAAATGGCAGGACAAGTTGCGGCGACAGGATTTATTCCGCTGCTGAACTTCGCCGCGCTTTTGAGTTTGAATTTAGGAATAATCAATTTGTTGCCGGTTCCTGCTCTGGACGGCGGACATTTTATAAATTTGTTAATCGAAGCTGTTCGCGGCAAACCTTTAAGTCCGAAAGCGTTGGCTTACACGCAAAGATTTGGTGTGGCAATTTTACTTTTGCTGACGCTCGCCGTGACGACCAATGACATTGTGAATGTAATTTTGAAATGATTGAGGAAAAATTTACCGCAGAAAATTAAGTAAATAAATTGCTCTATGACTTTCAATCTTGCTGACAAAAGTAAAAAATTTCAGAAAATTACTTGACGCATAATTGTAAAAGTTGTAAGCTGTTATCATTAAGGGGACAGAGTCCCAGCAGTTTTTTTTATTTGAAAAGGGAGGATTTTAAAAATGGGCAATCGCAGAAAAATTGTTGTCGTCGGTACTTCCAATGTCGGCTCGGCAGTCGTCAATAAACTTGCCGACTTCCAGCTTGCATCTGAAATTGATTTGATCGATCTGAATCAAGATAAGGCTTGGGGCGAGGCAACAGATTCCAGCCACGCTACCGCTTGCGTTTACAGTACAAATATTAAATTCCGCGCAACGAATGACTATAGCGTTTGTAAAGACGCTAATATTGTTGTCATTTGTGCAGGACCTTCGATTCGCCCTGGCGAAACTCCTGACAGACTTAAACTCGCCGGCACAAACGCAAAGATCATGGGTTCGGTTTTCGGCGAAGTTCAAAAGTACACCAAAGATGCGATCATCATTTTGATCACCAATCCGCTCGATGTTGCAACTTATGTCGTCAGCACTCAGTTTGATTATCCGCGCAACAAGATTTTCGGCACAGGCACAATGCTTGAAACTTATCGTTTCCGTCGCATCCTCGCCAATAAATATGAAGTCGATCCTAAAAACATTAACGGCTATGTACTCGGCGAACACGGCAACGCAGCTTTTGTCGCTTGGTCTACTTGCGGCTGTGCAGGATTCCCGCTTGAAAAACTTGATGAATATTTCCGCCACACCGAGCCTCTTGACAAAGCGGCTGTTGAGCAGGAACTTGTTCAGGTTGCTTACGACGTTATCAATCGCAAAGGTTTTACAAATACAGGTATTGCGATGGCAGCTGTTCGTTTCGTAAAATCGATTCTTTACGATGAGCACACAATTCTGCCTTGCTCCGCTGTCATGAATGGCGAATATGGAATCACAGACGTTGCTCTTTCAATGCCACGCATGATTTGCGCTGATGGCGTTATGCGCGTCTTTGAAGTTCACCTGACAGATGATGAACTTGAAAAAATGAACAAGGCGGCTCAATCAGTTCGCGGCGCACTCACAGGCGCAGGAATTAAATAAGTCTTCAAAATCGAAGTAATTATATTTTCAGTCGGCGCAAAGTGTGTCGACTTTTTATTTTGAAAAACTTTTGTAGATTCTCGGCACTCTGTCAGAAACCAAGCAAGTGACTTCATAATTTATCGTTCGCAAATGTTTCGCTGCATCGTCGATTGAAATTAAATCTCCGCCGAACAAAATAACTTCGTCGCCGACTTTGACTTCAGGAATTTCTGTAACGTCAACCATAACTTGATCCATGCAGACACGTCCGGCAATCGGCGCAATTTTTCCGCGAACTTCGGCAGAAAAATTTTTGTAAGCGCGAATGTAACCGTCCGCATAACCGACCGGCAAAGTTGCGATGACAGAATTTTTTTCCGCGACAAATTCTCTGCCGTAACCGATCGAAGTTCCAGCAGGAATTTTTTTTATAAAAACAATTTTGGCTTTGAGTTTCATTGCCGGCTGAAGTTGAATTGTCTTTTGAACTTCGGCGGACGGATACAAACCATAAGTAATAATTCCGCTACGAACCATGTCAAGATGAGCGTCGGGAATTTCTAAAATTGCGGCGGACTCGGCGATATGTCGAATTTTAATTTTTACTCCGCATGCAGAAATTTTGTCGCAGGTATTTTTAAAAATTTCAAGCTGTTTTTTTGTAAAAGTTTTGTCGATTGAATCAGCGTCAGAAAAGTGCGTAAAAATTCCTTCCAGTTCGATGTTCGGCAGTTTAGAAATTTTTTCAGCAACTTCGATCGCGTCGTCAGGAAAAATTCCAATTCGCCCCATACCTGTTTCAACTTTTAAATGCACCTTCGCAAAAAAATTTTCTTTAGTCGCGCAGTCAGAAATTTTTTTTGCAAAGTCGAAATCGCAAACAGTTAAAGTCAAATTATTTTCTACAGAAATTTTTATCGCAGTTTCAGGAATCAAACCTAAAATCAAAATCGGCAATTTAAAATCTGCCTTGCGAAGTTCAAGACCTTCCTCGACAGTAGCAACTGCTAAAAAATCTGCGCCGACTTCTTCAGCAACTTTTGCAACTTCAACTGCGCCGTGACCATAAGCATTAGCCTTGACGACTGCACAAAGTTTAGCAGTCGGTTGAATGTGTTTGCGAATTTTTGTAAGATTATTTTTAATCGCGCCAAGATTTATTTCAGCGCAGACATCACGAAGAATTGTCATTTTATCAGCCTCCAAAATTTTTTAACATTATAGCACAATCATTTTTTCCTGAAAAATTTCAGAATAAATTCAGGGGGAGGGCGATATAATGTGTTTTGAGTTTAAAATTTTTAGGAGGTAGTGTTATGAAAAAATTTTTTAGCGTAATGTTGCTGGCGGCGATTTTAATTTTTGCGACAAACAATCAAGCTGAAGCGCGTGAAGTTTATGTCGGCAGTTACAGCGATGGCTCGGCAGTTTATTTGCTGACTGAAAGTGTGCAAAAACGTTATGGCGATGTTTATAATTGCCGAGTTCGCGCAGGTCGTGATTATTTGAATTATGAATTTTGGTTGGGGAGAACTAATTCCAGAACTGTAGATTGGGCTTACAAAAATTCGGAAGGTTATAGAGGTTTGGTTTATGACGGCAGTTCACCTGTCGCAGCGTCAATTTTGAACTACATCAGAAATAATTTTTAGGAGGTAGCGTTATGAAAAAATTTTTGTCGGTAATGTTGTTGGCAGGAATTTTAATTTTTGTCGGCAGTCAAGCAGAGGCAGCCTCAAGAGATGAACGCGATTTTATCGGTGCGGCTTATGAAGCAAAAGTTGTAAATTGCAATGAGTGGATTAGTTTGCGTTATTCGCCGTCAGCAAGTTCAGAAAGAATTGCAACAATTCCGCTCGGCGCGATTGTGACTGTTTACGATGGAGATGCTGCAGGAATTGATGGCTTTTATCCTGTAGAATATCGCGGAATGAAAGGTTATTGTCTGAAAGAATATTTGCGATACTACAGTGGCGGCGGTGCGCCAAGACATTAAAAAAATTTTTTAAGGCGCGAGCCTATTTTTTTTGCTATAATGTAGAAAATTTTTGGAGGGAAAAATTTTGAAGTTCAAAGAATTTATGTCGGAACTCGACAAAGATTTAAAAAATGTCTATCTGCTTACAGGCGAGGAAAATTTTTATATCGACAAGGCGCGGGAAAAAATTTTTGAACGCCTGAAAGTTGACAGGAATGAAATTGTAACTTTCGACTGCGCGGAGAAAATTCCGCTGTCCGAAGTTGTAAGCGCGATTGACAGTGCTCCACTTTTCAATCCGAAAAATGTCGTGCTGGTGAAAAATGCAAATTTTTTCAGCGCGGAAGGAAAATCTGAACGCCTGGAAAGTGTCTTGCAATTTATGTTGCCGACAAACTTTGTAATTTTTATTGCGAAGTCTGCAGATAAGCGCAGACGACTTTATAAAATAATTTCAAAAGTCGGCGCGATTTTGGAGGCAGATCCTTTGCGAAGTTGGCAACTCGACGAATGGCTGAATGAAAAATTGCAGTCGATAAAAAAAATTATGTATAGCGACGCAAGAAAATATTTTATGGAACGCGTGGGAATTTTGCCGGAAATTTCGCTCTGGTATCTGGAAAACGAACTGGATAAAATTTCGCTCGCCGTCCGTGACAAAGAAATTAAAGTCGAACATCTTCGCAGACTTTTAACAGAACTTCCGGAAGTTTCAAACTTCGCACTGACAGATGCAATCGACGCGAAAAAAACTAAAACCGCAGTTCAAATTTTGCGAACGCAACTCCGCGACAGAAATAAATTTCCTCTGGTCACAACAATTTTAGTTCGACACGTCCGACAACTCCTCCGCGCAAAATTTTTCATAAAAAAAGGCGTGAAAGGCAGAGCGTTGGGTGAGCCGCTGGAATTAAATCCTTTCATCGCGCAGAAAGTTGGAGAAAAATCCGCAACTTATCCTACAGAACTTCTGGAAAAAATTTTTCTGGAACTTGCGGACGCAGATTTTAAATTGAAAGTCGGTCGCGCAGGAATTGAAATTCTTGAAAAAATTGTCATAAAACTTTGTCTGAGATAGGAATAGTTCAATTAGGAGAGAGGAGTTAAAAATTTATTCCTCACTCCTAATTTCTAATTCCTCATTCCCTAACTCTGATGTCACTGCCAAGACAATTTCCATAATTCCAATCTTCAATGTAAGGTTCCTCAGTTGCTGAGGAAATTTTTACTTTGTGCCAATAACCGTTCTGAAAAATTTCTACTTGTTGACCGACTTTGAGCGGAGCAAAAATAACTTCCCCGCGACTGAAATATTGCGCCGCGATCGAATCGTCGTGCCAAACTAAAATTCCTTCTTGCATTTCATCATCTCCTCAATAAAATTAAAAAATCTTTTCTTGAAACAAAAAAAAATTCCTGCTTGCACAAGAACATAAAAAGTTATGAAATTTTTTTGTCGCGAATGAGTTCACGCGCCGCTTTGCCTGTTAAATTTTCAATTTCCAAAACAAAAATCGAAACTGCATTAACGCGGCTGAGTTCTTTTTCGCGCATTTCTGAATTTGCATTTGAACAATATTTATCTGCCAAAAGTTCAAGCGCAATTTTTTTTTCTTTAACTTCGGAGTCATCGAGAATTTTAATTTTTCCGAAAGCAATCGCGCTTGTAAAATAACTTGTAAATTCTTCCACAACAACTTCATGACAATCGACAACGCAGAAAGAAACTTTTTCATTATTTTTTATCGCGTCGAGTTTGTGACCGAATTTTGCGCTGTGAAAATAAATTTTGTTTCCTTCGACTGCGTAATTGAGCGGAACTCCATAACAATAATTTTCATCGCCGAGCAAACTCAAAACTCCAAAATTTCCTTCACGCAAAATTTTTTTCGCAGTTTCTAAATTTAATTCACAATTTTTTCTACGCATTTTCCTGAACATAAATTTTTTCACCTGCCAAAATTTTTCAAAACTGCAAACCAATTTCTTCGTCGGTCAGATAACAGGCAGGATCAGATTCCCAGAAATCTCCTGTCTTGGCTTCTGCGCGAGTCCGAAAGTTTCCGTTGCAGTTGTCCAAAAATTTGCAAGCCGAACAGCGCCCTTTCAAAAGCGGCTTGCGATTTTTTAAACCGGCAAGAATCGGATTAGATAAATCATTCCAAATTTCTCCAAATTTTTTTTCGCGAACATTTCCGAAAGTATGATGCTGAGTAAATTGATCGGGATGAACATAGCCGAGAGGATCGACTTCCGCGAAAGCAATTCCTGATCTGTTTCCACCGTTCATGGAAATAAATTTTTTAATCTGCGCGGCAGTTTCCTCGTCGCCCTCGCGCAAAAATTTCAAGTACATATAAACTCCGTCGCAGTGATTATCGACAGTCAAAATTTCTTTTTCAAGTCCGCGCCGCTCAAAATCTTTTGTGCGCGAAATAATTTTATCCATCGCCTGCCTTGATTCTGTCGAAGTTAAATCTTCGTCAATCATCTGACTTCCGCGCCCGGAATAAACTAAGTGATAAAAACAGACTCGATTGATTTTTTCCTCCTCGATGAAGTCAAAAATTTTGTCGAGCTCCTCAAAGTTGTGATGATTTATTGTAAATCTTAAACCGACACGCTGACCGACTTCGACGCAATTTTCAATTCCCTGCATCGCCAATTTATATGCTCCGTCCACGCCGCGAAATTTGTCATTGACATCTTTCAAGCCGTCCAGAGAAATTCCGACGTAACCTACGCCGATATTTTTAATTTGTCGAGCAATTTTTTTTGTAATCAAAGTTCCATTCGTCGAAAGTGTCGGGCGAATATTTTTTTTCGCAGCATACTCCGCAAGTTCAAAAAAATCTTCGCGAATCAAAGGCTCGCCGCCGGAAAATAAAAGTACCGGAACTTTGAAGTCGGCAAGGTCGTCGATAAATTTTTTTGCCTCAGCCGTCGAAAGTTCATCGGAATATTTTTTCGCGTCGGAGTCCATGTAACAATGGCGACATTTCAAGTTACAAGTTCGCGTCGAGTTCCAGACGACGACGGGACCAATTCCCTCAGCCGCGCCCGAAGTCATTCGATTAGCATTTTTTGTGTAACGCAAAGTGTCACCGAAATAATTTCTTGCAAATAAAAGTTTTGTAACGCTTATCATTTTGTCAGAAAAATTTTTTCTGCCCTCCCGGTAAATTTTTTTTCTCAAAACATTCTGTTTTTCCAGAAATAATAAACTGCCATTCCCGATGCCAAAGTTGCTATAAAAACCACCGCCGGAAAACCGTAAGGATAACCTTCAAAAGGCACGGGGACATTCATTCCAAAAAAACTTGCGATAACTGTCGGCACGGCGATAACAATCGTGACAGCCGCCAAAAATTTCATAACCATATTCTGATTGTTCGCGATTATCGAGGAAAAAATATCTGCCATCTGCGAAAGAATTTGACTGTACATATCGACCATTTCTCGCGCCTGTTTATTTTCAATTATGACATCTTCCAAAAGTTCTTCGTCCTCCTCGTAAATGTCCAAAATTCCTTCCAGACTTCTGCCTGTCCTGATTCGCAAAAGTTTTTCCAAGACGGCATCATTTGCGCGGAGAGCGGCGTTAAAATATGTCAGACCTTTCTGCAGAGACATGAGCCGAAGAATATCATTATTTCTCATCGACTCGCGCAGTTGATCTTCAATTTCTTCAGAAAGTTTATTTATCTGCCTGAGGTAGCGAAGAAAAAAAGTTGCCGAGCGATACAAAATTTCAAACAGGAATTGAGTTTTTTTGTAAGTGTGGAAAAGTCTCGCCGTCCGCTCATTGAAACTGGAAATTACCGGCGTTTCTTCCAAACAGACTGTGATAATATATTTTCGCGTCAAAATTACAGACAGCGGCAAAGTGTCGTAACTTTCTTCTTCGTAGACAATCGGGACATTAGTCAAAATCATTATTGAATCGTCCTCAACGTCAATGTGAGATCTTTCTTCCTCGTCCAGCGCGGAGCGTAAAAAGTCCGGCTCGACATCTGTAACCGCGCTGACTTCTTTCAGCTCATAAGGCGTAGGATCAATAATATTTATCCACGCACCTTTTTCTAAAGTTTTCAGCGTCAACTTTTCCAAGTGTCCCGATTCGCTCGATTTAAAAATTTCCAGCAAACGCTCCGCCCCCCTTTTTTTAATTAGGAATGAGGAGTGAGGAATTAGGAATTAAAATTTTCTCACTACTCACTCCTAATTGTAATAGTCTTTCTAGGAATAAAAGGCAACTTTAATTACATTTTTTGTTCGACCGCGCAAAAATTTTTCTGCCGTGACAATGTGGACAGGATTTTGCGCTTTATACATGTCGTAACCGCCGACCATTTCCAATTTTGTTATCTGAACTTGAATAGCTTCATACTTGTAGTCAAGATGATTTTTCAGCCAAGCAAGACAGGCGGACAACGATTGAACAGTTATAAAATTTAAAACAATCCTGCCGCCGACTTTCATTTTGGAATCTATTGCATCTAAAATTTCTGTAATTTTTCCACCCGAACCTCCGACAATCGCCACGTCAATTCTTGAAACATTTCTCAAACCTTCGGGGGCTTCGGAATTTATTATTACAATGTTGTCAATTTCAAACTTCTCCGCATTTTGACCGATTAAATCGACCGCCGCAGGATTTTTTTCAACGGCGAAAACATAACCTTGCTTGGCAATTTTCGCCGCCTCAATCGATAGTGATCCCGTCCCTGCTCCGACATCGACAACAAAATCTTTTTCGCCAATCTTGGCTTTTGCCAAAGTTAAAATTCTGATTTCCTCTTTCGTCATTGGAACTTTACCGCGAATAAATTTTTCATCGTCAATGCCAATCATAAAATCACCACTTCATTTAATGCGTAAAAATTTCAGAAGATATAGTCACAGCTTCTTAGGGGCTGGGAACTAGGGATTAGGGGCTAGAAAAAAACCTAACCCCTAAAACCTAACCCTAGAACTTATTCCTACAAGTTTTCAAAGTCTATTGCTCAACGTCAACATCGGAATCAGGAATTTCAATTCCCGCAACGTCGGAAACTTTTTCCAGCACCAAAATTTTATTTTCGCGAACATTAAACTGAACGTGAGCATAAGTTACGTCCTCAAGTTCAATATCTTCTGCGAAGGATAAATTTTCCTCCGGCTTGAGATTAACTGCGCCGTAGAAGTCGGCAATTTTTTCGCTCCAGTTAAAAGTTGCGCTGTCTGCCGTTATCGAAACTGTATCTTTGCTTTCAAATTTCACCGCGCCGACAACGTCAGCCGTCTTCGTCGACCACTGAAGGAAAGCTTTATCGCAACCAAAAACAACATTGTCATGGACAAAAGTAACTTTCCCAGTCGCCCAACATTTTTGACCAAGCAAACTAACTCGCGCCTCGTCAGCAGAAATTTTTGCCTTCAAGCCGCGATTATTCAGACCGACATTGACGTTGCCTTTCAGGACGTAGTGACCTTTAATCACGTTGAAATATTTTTGCTCCGCAGAAATTTCGGGCGCATCAGCAAAACTTTTCGCAGGAATTAAAAACAGCAAAAAAATTATCGCCAAAACTTTTGTCAATTTCAAAACTTCCACCTTCAATACAAAAAATTTTTTCTGTGACATTATAACAGAGATTTTTAAAAAGTTATAGCTTTTTGTTTCATTTTAAGTTCTGAAATTTTTTTCTGCAAGTTCAAAAATTTTTCCGTCCGAATTGCGGCTGAACTTTTTTTCATCTCCGCTTCAACTTTTTCAAGTTTTTCAATTTTCTGCGCGAGAAATTTTTTCAAGAGCGGCGAATTTTTTTTCTTGCTGACTTCGGCGACTTGCGAAAAATTTTTTACCGCACAAATGACTTCATAAATAATTCCGTTCTCCTCCGCTAAATCTTCATCGCCGACGAACCAATTATTTTCCTGCAAAAATTTTTTCAATTCGTCTGCGGCGTTCATCGGTTGCAAGACAAGTTGATTGACCGACTGAAAAATTTCCGGCGCGGCAGCAAGAATTTCAGCAATCAAAATTCCTCCCATTCCTGAAATACAAATTGTGTCGACTTCGCCGACTTTCAAAATTTTCAAGCCGTCGCCCTGCCGAACTTCAATAAAATTTTCCAGTCCCGCCGCAGAAATATTTTTTCTCGCGGCTTGGCATGGACCAAAATTTTTGTCGCTCGCAATTACTTTAAAAACTTTTTCGCTCCGAATCAATTCAATCGGAAGGTAAGCGTGATCCGTTCCAATGTCTGCGACTTTACTTCCCTGCCGAACAAAATTTTTAACTGCGTTCAATCTGGAATCTTTCAAAAATTTTTCACCTGCACATCAAAAAAGGATGCCTACGCCAGCATCCTTATTATTTTCTTAGTGGCTCCCCGAACTGGACTCGAACCAGTGACTCCCTGATTAACAGTCAGGTGCTCTACCGACTGAGCTATCGAGGAATTTGACAAGGCGAATTATATTTCAACCGAAATATCTTTGTCAAGAAAAATTTTTTGTAAGCACTCAAGTTTTAGTCGAGTGAGGATTCACTTTAACTTCTAACGTTACTCCGAACTTTCGGAGATTTTTTTGACAAAATTTATAATTTTTTTTAAAATTCTCGCGAGGTGAAGAAATTTTGCGCAAAATTTTAAATGAAATGCACAGGTGGATGACTGATTACATGAAAAGTTTTTACACCGACGACGAGGAAGTTCAAAATGGAATTTTGGTCAAGGAAATTCACACAGGTTACGTCACGTCAAATTGCGTGGAACTTGCCAAGCATTTAAAATTAAATCAGCATGACATTGAACTTTCGGAAATTATTGGTTTGTTTCATGATGTCGGACGATTTAGACAGTACAGCATTTATAAAACTTTCAACGATGCTGATTCTGAAGATCATGCCGACTTGGGAATGAAAGTTATCGGCGAACTAAATTTTTTTGACAAACTCAGTCGAGAAGATTTTGACATTGTAAATTTTTCTATCGGACAGCACAATAAAAAAGAAATTGCTCCCTGCGACGACGACAGGAAAATTTTATTTGCAAAAATTATTCGCGATGCGGACAAGTTGGACATTTATCGCGTCCTTGAACCTTATTTTGCTCAGGAAAACGCAGAAAAAATGCCAAACTTCATAAAAGGAAAACAAATTGCAGATATTTCCGACGACTTTGTTGAACATTTCGCAAAAGGAGAGCAAGCCGATTACCGGGAGATCAGAACCAACGGTGACAGAAAAATTGTTCGGCTGATGTGGATTTATAATGTAAATTTTGCTTGGACGCTGAAAAAAATTTCCGAGCGCGGCTACATAAAAAAAATTATCGACAATCTTCCCCGCAACGAAAAAAATTCCGCAAGGATCGAGGAAGGAATTTTAAAACTTCACGATTATGTCGAGGACAGATTGAAAAATAAAATAAATTTATAGACAGGAAAAAGTTATGAAAAATATTTTTGACAAAAAAATTTCGCGCAGAAATTTTATAAGTTCTTCGGCAAAAATTTTTGCGGCTTATTCGACGCTTGATTTTTTTTCAAACTCTGTCGAGGCGGCGGGGAAAAATTTTTTTCCTGAAAGCGAACCTGCAAAAAAAATATTTGAAGTTCAAAAATTTTTGACGTTGGAAGAAATGAATATCGGCAGAAAAAATTTGCAATTCGCCGAGATGGATTTAAGATTTCACACAGGCGCGATTGTTATTCATCACAGCGGACTTTTGCTCGGCGATGTCGATTCCAAAATTGAAGAAATTCACAGAATGCATGTGGAAAGAAATCACTGGTCAGGAATTGGCTATCATTTTTTTATCCACAAGGACGGCTCTGTCGAATATGCCAGACCGCTTGAATATCAAGGCGCACATACTTTCAAAAATAATGAGTTTACGGTTGGAATTTGTTTGGCAGGAAATTATCAATTTGGCGAGCCGCCGACTCCGCAACTTCAAACTGCGGTTCAACTTATCGGCGCACTTTGCGACAAATATAATTTTCCTCCGAGCGACACAACAATTTTTGGACACAGGGACTTGGGTAAAACGGCTTGTCCCGGAAAAAATCTTTACGCCTTGCTGCCGGAAATTATAAACAGTTCGCAAAAAGTTTTGGATTTGAAATGAGGAATTTATGAAAAGAGGAAAAAAAAATAATGCATTTACCGAAGCACTCGGCGCAGAACTTTCAACGCGCAAAGTTTTGGAAAAGGCAAAAGACAACGCCGAAAACAGAATTTTAATTGCGGACATGGAAAGCGATTTTGAATCTGATTTTGCGCCAAGATGGAATGTTGAACCTACTGAATCTTCAACGCCAATTTCACAGTCAAAAATTTCAGCTGAACCAAAGCCGAAGAAAAAAACTAAGACTGCGAATAAAGTCAGCAGTCAAAAAAAAGTTTCCAACAAAAAAGTTTCAGAAAAAAATTCCGCGCCTGAAAAAATTTCTACCGACAAAAAAATTTCTGTGCCTGAAAAAATTTCTGTGCCGAAAAAAATTGAACCTGAGTCCGAGTTCGAGAAAAGAATTTTTGCCGAAGCGGAAAATGATTTTTATGATGAAAAAATTCCGCAAAATATTGGTGACAATTTGCGCTCAAAAATTTTGGAAAAGGATTCCGACAGTTTGCCTGAGGAAAAATCTTCGTCATCTTTTCGCAGCAGATTTTTTAATAAACCGCTTGAGGATTTGGAGGAAAAAAATTCTGATTCCGAAGAAGAAAATCCGCCGGATTTTGATCCTGAACTTCACAGGAAATTATCTCGCGCCGAATTGGCAGGAGTCGGACTTTCTGCGATTATGATGATCTATGCTTTTGTAAATTTGGACAAGCCGCTTTTTTTTCTTGCGCTGAGTTTGTTCACGCACCTGCTTAGACCGCTGGTCGGAGCATTTTGCGGAAAATATAATCGCGCCGTCCAAAACGCGATGCGAAGTTTCAGCATTGTTGTTTTTGTCGGCGCAATAGTAATTTTATTTATGATGAGGTAGACTAGAAAAAAATTTTTACTTGTCGGCAAGCATCGCCAAAGTTTTTTCTGCGGCAACTTGTTCGGCAATTTTTTTGCTTTTGCCTTTGCCTTTGCCGTAAATTTTTCCATCAATCTTCGCGGCACATTCAAAAGTTTTCATGTGATCGGGACCGGAATTTGCAAGTTCGACGTACTCGATTTTTTTTGTTGGATCGCGCTGAATAATTTCCTGCAAAATTGTCTTGAAGTCTTTTAAATTTTCTCCGATCTTCGCGTTCTGAAATTCAGGAGCAAGTTGTCTGATTACATAATCTTTTGCAACTTCCCAGCCCAAGTCAAGATAAATTGCTCCGATAATAGCCTCGAAAGTGTCCTCAAGATTTGAAATGCGAACTCTGCCTCCGCTCGCTTCTTCGCCGTGACCAAGCAAAAGCATTTTCCCAAGACCGAGTTTGTTTCCAAGTTTTGAAAGCGTCGCTTGACAGACAATACTTGCTCGAGTTTTTGTCAGTTGACCTTCCGAAAGTTCAGGAAAATTTTCGTAAAGATATGTACTCGATGCCAATTCCAAAACTGCGTCACCTAAAAATTCCAATCGCTCGTTATTTTCCATTTGTCTGTTGGATTCGTTCGCGTAGGAAGTATGAGTAAGTGCGGCGTTCAGCTGTTCAAGATGATTGAACTTAACGCCGAGTTTTTCCTCCAACTTTTTGAGTTCGCGGCGGCGCGGAGCTGAAAGTCCGTCCTGCGATTCAGTTTTATTTTCTTCCATAAATCTCACCTGCTTTAAAAAATTTTTTCCAAAAATTATTTCCAAAAATTATTTCAACCATTCGGCGACTTCCGGAGCGTGATAAGTTATGATTATGTCCGCTCCCGCACGTTTCATCGAAGTCAAACTTTCAAGAACAATTCTTTTTTCATCGATCCAACCTTTTGCAGCCGCCGCCTTGACCATAGAATATTCTCCGCTGACATTGTAAGTTGCGACAGGCAAATTTATTTTTTCGCGAACTTTTGAAACAATATCCAAGTAAGCCAGCGCAGGTTTAATCATAATAATATCCGCGCCTTCCTCAATGTCAAGTTCGACTTCCTTCATCGCCTCTCGACTGTTCGCAAAATCCATTTGATATTGTTTTCTGTCGCCGAATTGAGGCGCACTGTCTGCCGCGCTCCTGAACGGTCCATAAAAAGCAGACGCATATTTGACTGTGTAGCTCATGATTGAAACATTGAAAAAATTTTTTTCGTCCAGAGCATCGCGAATCGCAGAAACTCTCCCGTCCATCATGTCCGACGGCGCGACAATGTCCGCTCCCGATTCCGCCTGACTGACAGCAACTTTCTGCAAAAGTTTCAAAGTTTCATCATTGTCGACATAATTTCCGCAAAGTTTTCCACAATGTCCGTGACTTGTATATTGACAAAGACAAACGTCGCCGACAATCGCGAGTTCGGGAACAGATTTTTTTATCGCGGAAATTGCTCGTTGAACAGGGCTTGACATATCCCATGCGGCGGAACCAATTTCATCTTTGTATTCAGGCAGACCAAAAATTTCGACGGCGGGGATGCCGAGCGCGGAAATTTTTTTCGCAACTTCGACGGCTCTGTCAACCGACAAATGAAATTGTCCCGGCATATCTGAAATTTCCTCGCGAATATTTTCGCCCGGAACCACAAAAATTGGATAAATTAAATTTTTCTCCGTCAAAATATTTTCGCGAACAAGCGAGCGGATATTTTCCGAAATTCTCAACCTGCGCGGACGAATTTTTTTGTCAAACATTTTTCAGCAACCTTCCTCAATATAATTTTCTTTCCTTCGCTTCGGCAACAAAGTCGTCGTAAAGTTCCATAGCTTTATGATGATTTTCTTTTATGTAATCAATTCTGTTTTCGTGCCCAGCCATTTCCAAGTCCTTCGACTGCTCGGACAAAATTTTCCCGCCGACCGACAAAGACCCCGACTTCAAGGCGTGAATAAAAGTCGTGTAGTCTTTCCAATTTCCTGAATCGAAAGCGTCCTGCAATTTTTTCTGCGTTTCCTCTTTCCTGTCGCAGAACATTTTTATAAATTCCTTATACATTTCTTCCATGCCGCCGCAATATTGCATACCCAAATCAACATCGATATTCAATGAGGAAGGAGGAGTGAGGGGTGAGGAATTTTTTTCTTCAACTTCAGAAATTTTTTCAGCGTCGGAAACTTTTTCTTCAACTTCAAAAATTTTTTCCTCGACTTCAGAAACTTTTTCCTCGACTTCAGAAATTTTTTCCTCAACGTCGGAAACTTTTTGCTCCTTGACTTCGGAAATTTTTTCTGCAGAAATATTTTCTTCTTCGTCGGCAGACAAAACTTTTTCAGGCGGCAAATATTTTTGCAACATTCTTTCGAGTTCCTTGCTGTCCACAGGTTTTGAAAGATAATCTGTGAAACCTTTTCCAATAAACATTTCTCTCACGCCTGAAATTGCATTAGCGGTCAGCGCGATAATCGGCGTGTCTTTGCATTGACTGTCCGGCAAAACTTTTGCGCGCTCCAGAGTTTCAATTCCATCCATCTCCGGCATCATGTGATCAAGGAAAATAACATCGTAGTGATTCGCCGCAATTTTTTCCAGACAATCTTTTCCACTCATACTCCGAGTGACTTGAATTTTTGTTTTCTTCAAAAGATTTTCCACGACAAACAAATTCATTTCGCTGTCGTCCACGACTAAAATTTCTGCGTCCGGCGCAATGAAACTTTCCTTGTAAACTTTTTGCTGTTGCATGAAGGCCTCTGCCCGCGCTCTGAAATCTCCAATCGCCTCATACTGTTCAACTTTCTGCGGCAAAATAATTGTAAAGTTGCTGCCTTTGCCGTACTCCGAAGTAACTTTTAATTCGCCGCTCATCATCTTGACAAGTTTAATTGTGATTGAAAGTCCCAAACCTGTGCCTTCGACTGTGCGATTTTTTTTCAAGTCCAGACGTTGGAATTGCGTGAAAAGTTTCGGCAAGTCTTCTTCTTTAATTCCAATTCCTGTATCGATTGAAGAAAATTGCATCATCGCGGAACCGTCAGCAATTCTCTGCCAAGTCACTTTGAAAGTTACGCTGCCTTTCTGAGTATATTTTACTGCGTTGTTCAAAATGTTCACGATAACTTGTCTGATTCTGACTTCGTCGCCGTACAGATTATCAGGAACTGATTCATCGACTTCAATTTTAAAATCCAAACCTTTTTGCTCGGCTTTGAAACGCATCATATTAAAAACATCATTCAAGACTGAACTTAAATAATAAGTTGTCTCGACAATTTCCATTTTGCCGCTTTCAATTTTGCTGAAGTCCAAAATGTCATTGATAATCGACAAAAGATTTTCGCTGGAACTTTTCACATTCCAAGCGTAAGTTCTAATCGGAGAACCTTCAGGAGTTTCGCGCAGAATCATTTCATTCATTCCCAGAACTGCGTTGAGCGGTGTTCTGATTTCGTGAGACATATTTGCAAGAAATTCGCTCTTCGCCTGATTCGCTCTGTCGGCTTCATCTTTCGCCTCGCGAAGTTCATCACTTTCAGCAACGTTGAGCTCGGCGGTGAAGGCGTACAGAACAAAAATGCTGAACAAGACGACTATCAAGAAGAAAACCCAGACAACAATTCTGTGAACAGAAAAAATTCCGCCAATGACTTCATTCCAATCCGCGTAGCCTAAAACTATGAAATGATTTTCCAATTCCGCCGCAAAAATTATATAATCTTCGTCAATGTCAGGAGAATAAATTGCAGTCGTCGGAGTATTTTCAAGTCGCTTTAAAATTTCGTTGTAACCTTTCGGCAAATTTTGACGTTCGTCATAAAACCTGTCGCCTTTTCCGTAACCGACGTAAGGCACAACGACTTTATTCAATTCCACATCGCAAATCATCATTTTCTTGCTGAACTCATTCTCAAGTCGAAAATATCCTTCCTTCAAAAGATTTTCGCTGTAAATTTTGTAGAGCGCATTTCTAACATTTCCGTCGTAAAGAACAGGAATACTCATGACCAGACCGATTCCATTGTAAAAATTTACGCTGCTCGCGCTGACTTTTGCAAGTCGAAGTTGCGGTTTAATTTCTTCCGGCGGAGTAATTCCCGCGATAACTTTTCCGTCAATGTCACAGATTCCTGAAACAACTCCCCTTTCGCCCAAATTCAGCGCAGAAATTAAATTTTCAGCCGTCATATGACCGACTTCAAGTTGTTTCGCGTAACGCTCCATTTGAATCAATTCGCCGTCAAATCTTTCGGTTGCAACCTGCGCGGTTATCGTGGCGTAGGACGCGACAAAATTTTCAATTTCCTTTTGCAAAAGATTTTCCATTTTCGTCAAGACTGCCCAGCCGGTTAAAGCCAAGAACGCCAAGAAAATTAAAAATCTGCTCACAAGTTTCATCGCGAATTGGAATACATTTTTATTTCCGTTATCCATTTTTTCAGGTTCCAACGATTCTCACTCCCTTAATCAGCCAGTCCATATTTTTTTGCAATTTATAAAAGCTAATCGTTTCATTTTCCGAACAACGTCTGACATCATTCCTGTCAAAAATATCTCCGCTGAAAATTACGCGACCATTTTTCAATTCCCATTTCGCCGTCTCAATCAAAACTTTTTCCCGCGTGGAAATTTTATTTGTAACTGCAAGGTCAACCATTCGCTGGGAAACTCCGTAGGCATTGTGCGAACTTTTTCCTGTGCGAAGTCCTTTCCTGTATCGAATCATATCGCTGTAAACTTTTTTCCAGTCAATTTTTATCGACGCAAGATAATAATTGTGATTCGGATAAACTTCATTGAAGGCGATAAAATAAATTCCTGCGCGTTCGGCAGTGTTCGGAACTGTCGCGCCGTTTTCATGATAAGTCAACACGTCTACACGCTGAGCTTTTAAATTCTGAACTGCCTGTTCTTCGCTCGCAGGATTGTCCCAACTTCCTGTCCAGTCCAGCAAAACTTCTGCGTTGGGATTCACTCGCTGAACTCCTATCGTGAAGGCGTTAATGCCTTGATTGACTTCCGAATCATAGTAAGGAGCGACGTAACCAATTTTATTTGTCTTGGTCTGAAGTCCTGCCAAAATTCCGGCAAGATATGAACCTTCAAAAGATAAAATTGAATAACTGCCTCCAGACCAGAGCGCAGAAATACTTTCTATCGTGGAAAAAGTGACTTGCGGATAAATTTTTTCAAAATCCTTCACGGCAGAAAGTTTGCAGCCGTTTGTGAAGCAAATTGTAGTTATTCCATGCTTGACAAGTTCATCGACAACTTTTTTGCAAGAATTATAATCGTCAGGAATATTTTCGCGAAGTATGAAAGAAAAATCTGATTCCTCGCAAATATTTTTCACTGCCACATATTGAGATCTGTCCCAGCCGGCATTTTCTTTCACGCCCGGAATTATCAAAGCGACTTGCCTTTGACTTTGCCAAGCCTGTTCGCCGAAATGATGGGAGTGTAAATTTTTTTGTGTAAGTGATTTTGAGACTGGCGTGCTGACGCAC
>CALEPR010000060.1 GCA_937910665.1 uncultured Selenomonadales bacterium | reverse complement strand
GGATAACATTTTTTGCCTGAAGTTTCATTTATTTTCTACCCCCACAACGAGTTAAATAATCATTTTAATCACCGAAGTTATTATAAACTGAGCAAAAATTTTCTACAAGTACAAAAAAATGCCGCTTTACTTTGATAAAATACTTTTGTAATGAGATTTATCAAAGGAGAGATTAAAAATGCTTGTGAAAAATGGTTTTGAAGGCATAGATTTTTTTATAAATCATCCTGAAATGTTGCCGCACATCGGCAATGAAAGAAATTTGTTTGTCTGTGAGTGCGTTCATTTGCCGGAGAAAATTTTTGAAAATCAAGCTGAAAAATTTTTGAATTGGTATGAGGAACCGACCGCAAAAAATTTTGAAGGATTGAGCGACAAGGATTGGCGAGCGGCTAAAGTTTATTTTGATGTCAGGCAGACAATTTGCAGGAATTATGACAAGTACGCCGAGCCGAAAAATCAAAGGCTTTTTTATGAAATTTCGGAGCTTTACAACAAAATTATTTCCGATACCTTCAAAAAATATCTGGATTTCTACAAAATGTATTTCGGTTACGGCTATGATATGCAACATATGCACAGAATTTATGCGATGAGTGAACTTGATTATGATTTGAACCAAGACGCGAAGGAACGCTGGAAAAATTGCAGTTTTTGTACTTACTTTCAACGACCTAATTTGACTGCAGGAAGTTTTCAAGAAATTATGGACGGCGAGGACGAAAAGGCTTTTAAAATTTTTCAACAGTTTTTGGAAGTCATTGATCCGAAAGAAGTTTTTGTTTTGTCACAAAAAGCAAGCGATTCAATAAAAAAATTTTTCGGCGATGGAGTTCCTGAAAATATTCACTTCTTCAATTCAGAATTTCCAAGTCAATGGTCTGTAGAATCTCACAAAGAATTTGTGACTGTTGTTGAAAATTTTGCGACGCGAAGGGCTAAATATCATTTGCAAAATTGGACGCGAGTTACAGGCAGAAAAAAATTTGTGGAGGTAGCATAATGTTGATTGATTTGCATATTCATAGCACAGCATCGGACGGCACTGACACTCCTGAACAAATTTTAGGAAAAATTTCAGCAATGGAAGGAGTGAAAATTTTTGCATTGACCGACCATGATACAATTTCAGGCGTTGAGCAGATTAAAGATAAAATTCCGCAAAATATTTTCTTCGTGAACGGCGTTGAATTTTCTTGCAAGACTTCAGGCGGCAATAAATGTCACATTCTTGGATATTTTTATGATGCGACGAATAAAGATTTTCAAGAAATTTTGGAGCAGGGGAAAAATCTTCACGCAAAAAAACTTGAAATCAGATTGAAATTTTTAAGCGACTTGTACAACATAAATTTTTCTGCCGATGACGTGAAAAAACTTTGTAAAAATGAAGTGGTGGGTAAGCCGCACATTGTAAATTTTATTTCTGAAAAGTTTGGCATTGCGAAAATAAAAATTTATGAAGACCTGCGAAAATGTAAAATCGATGCTCGACTTGATGCAAAAAAAGTTATCGACGCGATAAAAAATTCAGGCGGCGTGAGTATTTGGGCTCATCCGCTCGGCGGCGAAGGTGAAAAATGTTCTACGCAAGCTGAATTTGAAAAAAATCTTGCGGAGTTGAAAAATTTTGGCATTGACGGTCTTGAAATTTACTATTCACGCTACAACGCAGAGCAAAGAAAAATTTTGCTTGAGGCGGCGGAGAAAAATAATTTGCTTGTCAGCGGTGGCAGTGACTATCACGGCAAAAATAAAAATATTTCACTGTTTGAACTCGGCAGAGATAAGCCGCAAATTAAAGTTTGGCGACTTACTATCTTGCAAAAAATTTTTGAAAAACATTCGGACGCAAGAATTAGAACTGCTTTTGAAATAAAGTTAGACACTGCGACCTGAATCACAACTTGGATTATTCAAGATTTTTTAAAGACATTGACCGCTGGGACAGCGTGATAGATTTTGCAAAGGCTGTTGAAACTTTAACTGCTTATTGTTTTCCGAAGAAAGCTGAAAATTATACTTATGCAGACGCTTGGTATGATTTGCAGATGAAATAAAAATTTTTGTGAGGAGGAATCATTTTTGAACATCAGTGTTATTAAAAGAGCCGATGGAATCAGTTTGAATAGCGATTCTTTGTTCACTCCAAATACGGAAAAAATTCAAACTGTCTTCAAAATTCCTGCGTATCAAAGACCTTACGTTTGGAAGCAAAAAGATTGGGACAAATTGTTTGATGACATCGAAAGCAATGAGGCGGGTTATTTTGTCGGAGCGATTCTTTGCGTTGACAAGGGAAATCGAATTGAAAAAGATTATGCGGTTTGCGAAGTTATCGACGGACAACAGCGATTGACAACTTTGAGTTTATTACTCATCGCAACCTATTCCGTACTGGATGATTACAGCAAAATGGATTTTGTCAAAGATAACGGACGCTTGGCAGAAAAAATTAACGACAAAAAGAAAGCATTAAAAAATCAGCTTATTGTTGAAGCTGTCAATGATAAATTTATCACTCGCGTAATTCGGGAGTGTCAATAGATTTGTGTAAGTGAAAAAAATTAAAAATCAAATTTATCGAA
>CALEPR010000059.1 GCA_937910665.1 uncultured Selenomonadales bacterium | reverse complement strand
AACATTTTTTGCCTGAAGTTTCATTTATTTTCTACCCCCACAACGAGTTAATTACTAATTTTTGGCAATCTGATCTTTGCTTTTTATTCGCGAATCAAACAGTCTGCCATCTTGCACATTTTGGAAATCATTTCGACATTGTGGACGCGAACAATGTCTACGCCTGCCGAAATTGCCAGAACACAAATTGCACCTGTCGCTTCGTCGCGATTATCAATTTCAAAATTTGTCGCATAACCGATAACACTTTTTCGACTTGCGCCGAGCAGCAAAAAAATTTCTTCGCCATCGATAAATTTTAAATCGCGCAAATTTTTCAGGACAGTCAAATTTTCTTCCTGAGTTTTTCCGAAACCGATCCCGGGATCTAAAATTACTTGCAAATTATTTTCCGCGCAAATTTTTAAACTCTGTCGGAAAAAATTTTTTATGTCACCGATAATATTTTTTAACTCTTTTCCCTCAAGCCTTTCCTTTGAACAGTGCATCGAGATGACAGGAGCGGAAAATTTTTTCGCAACCTCGATCATTTTTTTATCTGAAAGTCCTGTAACATCATTCAAAATATCTGCACCGAGTTCCAAAGCAAATTCTGCGACTTCAGGCTTGTATGTGTCGATTGAAATTGGAACGCCCAAACTTTTCACGGCGGGAATAATTTTTTCAAGTCGTGAAATTTCCACTTCCGCAGAAATCGGTTGAAAGTTCGGTCTGGTTGATTCCGCACCGATGTCTATAATGTCCGCGCCGTCGGAAATAATTTTTTTTGCGTGATTGAAAGCTGATTCTGCGGAATAAAAAAAACCGCCGTCAGAAAATGAATCCGGCGTAACATTTAAAATTCCCATCACCAAAGTTTTTTTGCCGAGTTCAATTTTTCTTTCACGCAGTTGTAAAAATTTTTTCAATTTGTTTCGTCCTCAAAATTTAGTACAAAATTATTTTCGACAGTCGCAAATAATATCATCTTCAAATTTATTATAACTGACCTGTCAAGCCCTTTTATTACTCCGACCACGGGCGTTTCATAAAAATTTTGGATAAAAATGCTACACTTCAAAAAAAGGAGTGACCGCCAGTGCAAGAATATTTTTCGGAAATAGAAGACCCACGT
>CALEPR010000058.1 GCA_937910665.1 uncultured Selenomonadales bacterium | reverse complement strand
TAAATATGCCGAGCCAAAAGGCCCGGTATGTTTTAATTATAGGTTCCCTATACTTCTTTAAAATCTCCATCAACAACATCATCACCTGGATTAGTGTTGCCACCATTTGCATCTTGAGTTGTATTTCCTCCTGCATTTTCACCTGCAGTTTGTCCTGCAGCACCACCTTGAGCTTGTTGTTTCTTCATCTCTTCTTCATAAGCTTTCTTATATACTTCTTCTGCCGCTTTCATAAGATCTTCTTGTTTCTTCTTAATCTCTTCAGCTTCGGCTTTTGCCGCGCCTTCTTTAACGGCTTTAGGCGCGCCGTCGACGAGTTCTTTCGCTTCTTTAAGTCCAAGACCGGTGATTTCGCGAACAACTTTGATAACATTAATCTTCTTGTCGCCAGCAGCAGCCAAAATAACGTCAAATTCGCTCTTTTCTTCAGCAGCCACGCCGCCCGCAGCGGGAGCAGCAGCAACAGCGACGGGCGCAGCCGCGCTTACGCCGAATTTTTCTTCCATAGCTTTGACAAGTTCGGAAAGTTCCAAAACAGTCATATTTTCAATAGCTTGCATAATTTCTTCTTTAGTCATTATTTTTACCTCCAAAATTTTCAAAATACTACAACGGGAACTAAAAAAAAATTTCTAATTCCTCAATCCTAATTCCTAATTCCTAATTAGTATTAAGCCGCTTCTTTTTCCTTTTTCGCTCTGTAAGCATCGATAACGCCGACAGCATTGCGAATAATTCCGGAAAGAACGCCGACTGTATTGGCAATCGGAGCGTTCATGCTGCCCAAGAGTTTTGCAATAAGTTCCTCACGGCTCGGCAAATTCGCAAGTGCTTTAACTTCCTTCTCGGTGATAACCTTGCCTTCGACCATACCGACCTTGACAGTTAAAATTCCTGCGTCCTCAAGTTTATTTTTCTTCATAAAGCCGCAGATAACTTTTGCCGGAGCAACTGCATCTTCCGCAGAAAAAGCAATCGCAGTTGTGCCTTCAAGATGTTCGTCAAGTCCTTCGATACCGGCATCCTTCGCCGCAATTCTCAGCATTGTATTCTTTACGACTTTGTAAGTCACGCCTGCCGCACGAAGTTCACGACGCATTTCTGTATCAGTCGCAACATTCAAGCCGCGATAACTTGTCAAAACCATTCCTTTAGAAGTAGTCAGCCAATTTTTAATTTCAGCAACTACAGCCTGTTTTTTAGGTGTAACTCCCACAATTTCACCTCCACAACCAATTTTTAATTTCAGCAATTACAGCCCAAAATAAAATTCCTCGACCGCAGACAATCGAAGAAACTTTTTAATGATAAAGTTTAATTCCTCGACCTCGGCAGGATTTACAGAAAAATTTTTTCAACCTGCTGTCTATGGTCCAAAAAAATTGTTGGCTTTTTAATTTAAAACAATCAAGGCAAAACGACAGGTACGCCCGGTCCCATTGTCGCGCTAAGCGTGATTGATTTTACATACTGACCTTTCGCCGCCGCCGGTTTCACGCGAATTAAAGTATCCAAGAGCGTCTGATAATTTTCTTTCAACTTTGCATCTTCAAATGACGCTTTTCCGATCGGGCAGTGAATATTTCCAGCCTTGTCGGTGCGGTACTCAATCTTACCTGCTTTCTGTTCCGAAATTGCCTGAGCAAGATTCGGAGTAACAGTTCCAAGTTTCGGGTTCGGCATCAAACCGCGCGGTCCGAGCAACTTACCAAGACGACCGACAACACCCATCATATCAGGCGTGGCAACTGCAACGTCGAAGTCGAACCAGCCGCCTTTAATCTTGTCAGCCAATTCTTCTGCACCGACAAAATCTGCTCCGGCATCTTCAGCTTCTTTAACTTTGTCGCCTTTCGCGAAAACCAAAACGCGCTTGGTCTTACCTGTGCCATTGGGAAGGACGACTGCGCCGCGAACTTGCTGATCTGCATATTTCGGATCAACGCCGAGACGAACATGCATTTCAATAGTTTCATCAAATTTTGCAGTCGCAGTTTTCTTCACAAGCTCGACAGCCGCATCAGCGTCGTAAACTTTGCCTTCCTCAATGAGTTCCAGAGCGGCGCGATACTTTTTGCTTTTCTTTGCCATTAAAAAATTTCCTCCTTCGTGGTGTTTGCGATTAAATCTCCCACATTGTCCAAGAATTAAGCAACAATCTCAATTCCCATGCTCCGCGCAGTTCCTTCAATCATTCGCGTCGCCGCCTCGACTGAACCTGCGTTCAAGTCTTTCATTTTCAGTTCTGCAATTTCCTGTGCCTTTGCGCGAGGAAGTTTTGCAACTTTATTTTTGTTCGGCTCCCCCGACGCTTTTTCAATCCCTGCCGCTTTTTTCAGCAAAATTGCAGCCGGAGGAGTCTTTGTAATGAAAGTGAAAGACCTATCCTCATAGACAGAAATTTCCACAGGAATAATTAAGCCTGCCTGTTGAGCCGTGCGATCGTTAAACTCTTTGACAAACGCCATAATGTTTACGCCGGCCTGACCAAGCGCAGGACCTACCGGCGGCGCAGGTGTAGCTTTTCCTGCAGGAACTTGCAACTTCACAACCTTAGTAACTTTCTTTGCCATCTTCTCACCTCCCCTCGTTGCGATAAAAATTTTTTACAATTTTTCAATCTGACCGACATCAAGATCGATTAAAGTATCCTCAACCAAAACTTTAATGCGTTGCCTTTGCGAATCAATCGATCTGACAGTCGCAGTTCGATTTTCAAACCAACCCGAAACAATTCTGACTTTGTCGCCGACCTCAAAACCGATCGGCATATCTTCAGGACGCCCTTCAGATAACGTAGTCAAAATTCTTTCAGCTTCTTCGTAAGTCAAAGGTATCGGCTCTTTCTCTGACCCGACAAAACCTGTAACGCCTTGAGTGTTTCTGACGACGAACCAAGAATAGTTGTTGACAATCATATCGACCATGACATAGCCGGGAAAAATTTTTCGCTTGACATCGCGACGTTTGCCATCCTTGTATTCAGATTCAACTCTCATCGGAACGACAACGTCAAAAATCACATCGCCCAAATCCTGCGCGACAACTTTTTTGTCCAAGTTGGCTTTGACTTTATTTTCATAGCCGGAGTAAGTGTGAATGACATACCATGCGCGCTGAGATTTATAATCCTGTTCCATTTCGTTGGAATTGTTATCCTTTTCCATTAAAATTTCCTTTCAGCCGAGAATAATGCGAAACAACTTTGCAAACGCTGTGTCACAAACCCAAATCAACGCACAAACTGCAACAACAGTCAACCCGACAACGCCGGTGTAAGATGCCAATTCTTTTTTTGTAGGCCAAGAAACTTTATTCAATTCAGCGCGAACTTCTTTCAAAAACTGTACCGCGCCTTTTTTTTCCGCCGTCGACTCATTTTTCTCTGCCAATTACTCGCACCTCTTACTAAAAAAATTTCAATTACTTGGTCTCTTTGTGCGGAGTATGTTTCTTGCAAAACTTGCAATATTTTTTCATTTCGATTCTGTCCGGAGTATTTTTTTTGTTCTTGTTTGTCCTGTAATTTCTGTTCTTACATTCCGAACAGGAAAGTGTAATGTTTACGCGCATGGTTTCCATTCCTCCTTAAAAATAAAACCCCTCGCGAGGGGATCGCTTTCTTTAATGGTGGCGGCACCTGGATTTGAACCAGGGACACTCCGGGTATGAACCGAATGCTCTAGCCAACTGAGCTATGCCGCCGCACAAAGTCTCAGGAAGTGGAGCTGATGACCAGGATTGAACTGGTGACCTTATCCTTACCAAGGATACGCTCTGCCGACTGAGCTACATCAGCTTGGTTGCGGAGGGAAGACTTGAACTTCCGACCTTCGGGTTATGAGCCCGACGAGCTACCGACTGCTCCACCCCGCGCCTAAAAAAATTTTCAACCACTTCGGCTGACAGTTCGTAAGATTAACATAGCATTTATAATCTGTCAAGAAAAAAATTTATGTAAGTTACCCTGTTACGAAGAAGTTTAAACAGACAAAATCGAAAAATTAAAATTGAAAAAATTTGCAAAAGCTTTTCTTCGCCCCCTGTAACGCTCAAAAAATGCTCTAAAATGCTTGGAAAATCGAAATACATATATTTTATCTATTTTGATTTTAAAACGCCTTTAATTCAAAATTAAGCTTTCTTTTTCAGCAAAAGGTAATCAGCTGTCTTTAAAATATTCATTGGCAATATCGGGAAAATTTTTCCAAAAAATTTTAAAAACTGTATTCACAGCTTCTTAGGGGTTAGGAATTAGGTGTTAGGGATTTGTTTAAAATTTCTGCCCAAAAAAACTATTCCCTTATCGCTTTACCCTGAACTTGTGAATAAAAATTCTTAGAATATTTTCGCAAAATTGATTTTCTTGGCGCGAATTTTTTTACATTGACAAGTTATTTTGCTTAAATTAAAATTGAAAGAAAATTTGTTCAGGTAAATTGGAAGGAGCGTTGTAAATGGCTGAAAACAATCACATTGGAATTGTGGCTCACGATTCTTGGCTGGAACCTTTCGAGGATGCAATTCGCGGGCGTCACGATCATGCACAGTGGATGATTAACAGGCTCACTCAGGGCGGCAAAATGTCTTTGTCAGACTTCGCGACAGGACATTTGTATTTTGGTTTGCACAGAACCGAAACGGGCTGGGTTTTCCGCGAATGGGCACCCAATGCGATGGACATTTATTTGATTGGCGACTTTAACGACTGGAAAGAAGAAGAAGCCTATCGTCTCAAACACATCAAAGGCACAGGAAATTGGGAAATTGAATTGCCCGCCGACAAAATGAAACATGGCGACCTTTACAAGATGAAAGTTCATTGGCGCGGCGGAAGCGGCGAACGTATTCCCGCATGGTGTCGTCGAGTTGTTCAGGACGATATGACAAAAATTTTTTCCGCACAAGTTTGGGATCCCGGAAAAAAATTTGTCTGGAACGATCAGAATTTTAAAATCGACACAGATCCGCTCCTGATTTACGAATGTCATATCGGAATGGGGCAGGACGCAGAGAAAGTCGGAACTTACACCGAATTTAAAGAAAATGTTTTGCCGCGAGTAATCAAAGCCGGTTACAACTGCATCCAAATTATGGCAATTCAGGAACATCCTTACTATGGAAGTTTCGGCTATCATGTCAGTTCATTTTTTGCGCCGAGCAGTCGTTTCGGAACTCCTGAGGAATTGAAAGATTTGATCGACACCGCACACAAAAATGGAATTGGTGTCATCATGGATATTGTTCACTCTCACGCAGTTAAAAATGAAGTTGAGGGGTTAGGAAATCTTTGCGGAGATCCGAATCAATTTTTCTATCCGGGCGACAGACATGAACACCCGGCTTGGGATAGTCTTTGCTTTGATTATGGCAAGGACGATGTTTTGCATTTCCTCCTGTCGAACTGCAAATATTGGCTGGAAGAATTTCACTTCGACGGTTTCAGGTTCGACGGTATAACTTCAATGCTTTATTACAGTCATGGACTTGGCGAGGCGTTTACAAATTACGGCGACTATTTTAATGGTCACCAAGACGACAACGCAATTTGCTACTTGACGCTTGCAAACAAATTGATTCACGAAGTAAAACCTTCAGCAATTACAATCGCGGAGGATGTCAGCGGAATGCCCGGCTTGGCAGGAAAATTTGAGGACGGCGGCTACGGATTTAATTATCGCCTTGCAATGAATATTCCCGACTACTGGATTAAAACTATCAAGGAACAGAGCGACGAAAATTGGAAACCTTCCAGCATTTTCTGGGAAGTCACAAACCGCCGCTCGGACGAAAAAACCGTTTCCTATGCAGAAAGTCACGACCAAGCACTTGTCGGCGACAAGACAATTATTTTCAGACTGATTGATGCGGATATGTATTGGCACTTCCAAAAAGGCGACGAAAATGAAACTGTTCATCGCGGAATTGCTCTGCACAAAATGATTCGACTTGTCACCGCCTCGACAATTAACGGAGGCTATCTCAACTTCATGGGAAATGAGTTCGGTCATCCTGAATGGATTGACTTTCCGCGCGAAGGCAACGGCTGGAGTTATAAATATGCTCGCAGACAGTGGAACTTGCTCGACAATCAAAAACTTTGCTATCACTGGCTCGGCGACTTCGATCGCGAAATGCTCAGCGTAATGAAAACTGTTCCTGAATTTGAAAATACGCCTGTTGTAGAAATTTGGCACAACGACGGAGATCAAATTCTTGCTTATATGCGCGGAGATTTAATTTTTGTCTTTAACTTCTCGCCGGCGCGGTCGTTTACAGACTATGGTTTCTTAGTTCCGAAAGGCGAGTACAATGTTGTTCTGAATACCGACGCGAAAGATTTTGGCGGAAACGGTCTTGCCGACGACAGCGTTGCACATTTCACGAATTTTGATCCGCTCTATGAAGGCGACGGAAAAGAATGGTTGAAACTTTATATTCCTGCAAGAAGTGCGGTTGTCTTGCGTAGGAAAAAATAATTTAGTAACTGAAAAACGGCAATTCGATCGGACGATTGCAAAGTTGGTCGCGGTAAGTGAGTTAAAATATTTGTCGGCTTAATCGTTGCCCAATAAAAAAATTGATCGGCAGAAAAAATTTTGTCGGTCAATTTTTTTTTGCAGGGAAAATTTCGACAATTGAAGAATAGCCGAAAATATTTGTAGAACTATTTGTAGAACTTTTTTTATTACTGAAGCGTGAAAAAGTTCGAGCAAAAAAATTTTTGGAGGTAATTTATGCAATACAAACTTTTAGCATTGGACATGGACGGCACAACTTTAAATTCAGAAAAAAAAATCACGCCGAAAACTGCAAATGCAATTTCTGAACTTGGCAACTGCAATATTGCAGTTGTACTTTCGACAGGTCGCGGACTTGCTGAACTTGCCGACTACAAAACTGAATTAAAATTTATGCACTATGGAATTTTGGTAAGCGGCGGAATGGTTTATGATTTTTTCAATTCCAAACCTGTGATAACTCATCCACTCGACACAGAAATTATTTTGCAGTTGATTGACGGCGCAGTTGCAGAAAATGCAATGATTCAACTTTTGACTGAAACAGCTTCAGTCACACGCGAGGAAGATATTTTGAACATGGAAACTTTCGGCATGGGAATTTATCAAGATATGTATTACAGAAATTGTGTTCGCTGCGATGACTTTAAAAAATTTATTCGTGAAAATCCCGGCAAAATTTTGAAGTTAAACATCTATCACCGTTCAACCGAATCGCGCGGAAAAAATTTTAAACGCTTTGAAAAATTTAACTTGGCTATTGACTACGCTGAAAAAACTGCGCTGGAAATAACGCCGAAAAATATTTCTAAGGCAAGCGGCTTGAAAGAACTTTGCAACTTTTTGAAAATAAATTTGTCAGAAACTGTTGCGGTCGGCGATGCTGAAAATGATATTGAAATTTTAAAAACTGCCGGTCTGGGTGTGGCGATGGGAAATGCGTCTGAAAAAATAAAAAATCTTGCCGACTTTGTGACGGACGACAACGATCACGACGGAATTGTAAAAGTTATAGAAAAATTTTTTTAATATCACAGGCAGAAATTTTGTAAAAATATGGAAACGCAGAAAGAAGTTTCAAATAATTTTTTCTGCGTCAATTTTATTTTGCAAAAAAATTATCTTCCGCAAGCTGAAAAAAATATCCCTGCCGACGGCTTAAAACTTTTTGAAAAATTTTTTATACTTGCGTTAGTGAGTGTAAATTTTTTTTTGGGGAGATAATTAGCGATGCGAAAATATATTTTAAGTCGGCTCTTGCAACTGATTCCGATTTTGTTTGGAATAACTTTTTTGACTTTCGGAATGATGCAATTTGCGGCAGACGATGCGGTTGACAAAATTTTTGAACAGTCGGGAAGCGTTTCGGAGGAAGTCAAGTCTGCGAAACGTGCGGAACTCGGACTTGATAAACCTTTCTTGATTCAGTACGCAAGCTGGCTGAAAAATTTTTTGCTCGGCGACTTGGGAAAATCTTTTATCAGCGGCGAATTGGTTTTTGAAACTTTTGCTGAAAAACTTCCCGCGACCTTTGAACTGATGACATTTTCAATTTTGCTGACAATTTTTATTGCCACGCCGCTTGGAATTTTCTCTGCCGTGAATCAAAATAAATTTGTCGATTACTTAATCAGATTTTGCAGTTTTGTGGGAAACTCGATGCCGAATTTTTTTGTCGGCTTGCTGTTGATTTATTTTCTTGCGCTGAAATTAAATTTACTGCCGGTCATAAGTTCAGGAAAAAATTTTTCTGCCGTGATAATGCCTGCTTTAACTTTGACAATCGCAATGAGTTCAAAATATGTCAGGCAAATTCGCGCGGTTGTTTTGGAGGAACTCGGCGCAGATTATGTGACAGGTGCAAGGTCGCGAGGAATTTCTGAAATAAAAATTTTAACAAACCATGTCCTGCGAAAAGTTTTGATTGTGATAATAACTTTGCTTGCACTTTCGATAGGAAATTTGCTGGGCGGCACTGCGATTGTCGAAACTATTTTCATGTGGGACGGCGTTGGCAAGTTGGCAGTCGATGCAATTTTGTCGAAAGATTATCCGCTGATTCAAGCCTATGTTGTCTGGATGTCGATAATTTTTGTCGCAGTGAATTTAGTAGCCGACTTATTGGCAAGATATTTAAATCCGCATCTGAAAATTGGCGGTGATTCTGCATGAGTGAAAAAATTCGTCCGCTGCTACCGAATTTAATTTTGGCAGGAATAATAATTTTTGTCGCGGTATTTGCAAATTTTTTAACTCCGCACGATCCCTATCTTCAAAATTTGGAAGGCGCACTCGCTCCGCCAAGTTCACAAAATTTTCTCGGCACTGACAGATATGGAAGAGATATTTTGTCGCGAGTAATAGTCGGCAGTCAAACAACTTTATTCGCCGCACTTTTGCTTTTGCTGACAATCACAACTTTTGGAACTTTAATCGGAATGATCTGCGGTTTCAAAGGCGGCAAAGTCGATATATTTTTAATGAGGCTGTCAGATTTATTTTTGGCATTTCCGCAAATGGTTTTTGCAATCGCGGCGGCAGGCATTTTAGGCGGCGGACTTTTCAACGCGGCGATGGCTTTGGCTGTCATCGGCTGGACGAAGTACGCAAGACTTTCGCGCAGTTTAGTTTTGACAATCCGCGAATCAGATTTTATTTCTGCGGCAAAAATTTCCGGCGCGACTTCGACAAAAATAATTTTTCGACACATTTTGCCGAACATTGTCGGACCAATTTTAGTAACTTCGGCTTTGGACATCGGAACAATAATTATGGAACTTGCGGGACTTTCATTTCTCGGACTGGGCGCACAACCTCCAACTGCAGAATGGGGAGCGATGATGAACAACGGCAGAGTTTTTTTGCAAACTGCGCCTTGGGTAATTCTTTCGCCCGGCGTCGCAATTTTTTTGACGGTGGCAATTTTTAATTTGCTCGGTGACAAACTCCGAGATTATTTCGGCGGCGATTTAAAATAATTCCGCTAAACAAAAAAATTTGAAAAGTAAAAATCAAATGTGTTTCAGAAATAAGGGTTAAGAAAAAACTAAATCCTGTTCCCTGAAACTGTGAATACAGCTTCTAAAATTCTTTTGCTGAAATGACCGCACATTTTTTTTGGCAGAGCGACCTGCCTTTTTTGTTTTTTTATAAAGTCAAATTGTTCTGAAGTGAAGGAAAATATTTCCTACTGTCGAAAAATTTTTTCAGAAAAATGTTGTGACGTTAAGAAGGAAGGAGTTTTTTTTTATGGCGATTAACATGGAAGTCAATCGACTTCTCAACTTTGCGAAACAAAATAAGTTGATGAAGGAAAGCGATGAATTTTATGCGGCGAACAGGTTAATTGACTTGCTCCACGTTTCGGAATTTGCGCCTGAAAATATTTCCGAGACCTTGCCGACAGCTACTCCAATTCTGGAAAATTTACTTGACTATGCCGTTCAAGAAAAAATTATCGACGACACAGTTAATGAGCGCGATTTGTTCGACACAAGGATTATGGATTGCGTCATGCCTCGCCCAAGCGAAGTCATTTACAATTTCAAAATCGATTACAATCAATCTCCGCAACTTGCCACAGACAATTATTACAAACTTTCTATCGCGTCAAATTACATTCGCAAAGATAGAATAGATAAAAATGTTGTCTGGAAATCCAATACCGAGTACGGCGCATTGGATTTAACTATCAACCTTTCTAAACCTGAAAAAGATCCGCGCGACATCGCAAAGGCAAAAACTGTCAAAGCTACAGGTTATCCAAAATGTTTGCTCTGCCGTGAAAATGAAGGATTTGCAGGTCATGCAAATCATCCTGCTCGCGAAAATCACAGAATCATTCCGCTAAACTTTCGCGGTCACGAATGGTTTTTGCAATATTCGCCCTACACTTATTACAATGAACATTGTATAGTTCTTAACAGCGAACACGTTCCAATGAAAATTAACCGCGATACTTTTGAAAATATTTGCGACTTCATTACAGAATTTCCACACTACTTTATTGGCTCAAATGCTGACCTTCCCATTGTCGGCGGCTCAATTTTAAGCCACGACCACTATCAAGGCGGACATTATACTTTTCCTATGGCTGTCGCGGAAATTGAAAAGACTTACAAGTTTAAAGATTTTCCTGAAGTCGAGGCAGGGCGAGTTAAATGGGCTATGTCTACTCTGCGCCTCAGGTCTGAAAATAGAAAACAGTTAATTGACTTGGCGGAAAAAATTTTGGCGGCGTGGAGAAAATATTCTGATGAATCTGTCGGAATTTTGGCTGAAACTGATGCGCCGCACAATACTATTACTCCGATTGGCAGAAGGCGCGGAGATGCTTTTGAACTTGATTTGGTTTTCAGGAATAATCGCACAAGCGAAGAACACCCGCTCGGAATTTATCACCCGCATGCCGAAGTTCATCACATTAAGAAAGAAAATATCGGCTTGATTGAAGTTATGGGTTTGGCTGTTCTTCCTGCGCGTCTGAAGGACGAAATGGCGCACGTCAAGGAAAATATTTTGAAAGGCGTTGAGGATATTTCCGGCTTTGAGGATATTGCCAAACACAATGACTGGTACAAAAAAATTCGCGCAAAGTATTCCGACATTAACGAAAAAAATGTTGACGATATTTTGAAAACTGAAATCGGTCAAGTGTTTAGCGAAGTTTTAACTCATGCCGGCGTTTTCAAGCGCGACGAAAAAGGAGCGGCAGCTTTCGACAAATTTATTGAAAGTTTAGACTGATTTTAAAATTTAAAATGGAACATAAAGATAAAATTGTTGCTTGGGCTGTCGAACTTCAAAGTTTGGCTCAAGCCGGACTTTTTTACAGCAAAGATAAATTTGACATTGAACGCTTTCAAAGAATCAGAAATATTTCGGCGGAGATGTTGGCTTTGAAAACTGATTTGCCGATTGAGAAAGTCAAAGATTTATTTTGCGGCGACGAAGGTTATCAAACGCCGAAAATCGATACTCGCGGCGCAATTTTTAGCGGCGAAAAAATTTTACTTGTCCGCGAAAGTGACGGACGTTGGACTTTGCCCGGCGGTTGGTGCGAGTTAAATCAATCTCCGGCTGAAAATACTGTCAAGGAAGTTTTGGAAGAAGCCGGCTTGAAAGTTTCTGTCGACAAACTTGTTGCGGTTCACGATAGAAATAAACGCAACTCCGACACTTACGCTTTTGGCGTGGCGAAAATGTTTTTTCTCTGTACTTCGCTCGGCGGAGAATTTCAAAAAAATATTGAAACTGTCGAGTCAAAATTTTTTGCCGAAGATGATTTGCCGACTAATTTGGCGAGCGAAAAAACTACTGCCGAACAAATTAAACTTTGCTTTAAAGCTCATCGCGCCGAAGTCTGGGAAACTGTTTTTGATTAGTCTGTAGAAAAAAATTTTTTAACTAAAAGCGATGAAAAGCCGCTGACTTTAGTTGTGGAAATGTAAGCCGAATTTTTTTCAAATCTTTTTCAGTTTGATATTGCAGAATATTTTCGGTTTCGACTTATGCAGGAGATCGAATAAGATTTAAATTTCTTTAGCGTGGCGAGTATGTCAAGATGACGGATTTCCTTTCAACAGAAAACCGCGCTAAATTTTTTTACTCTGACTTTCAATCTTTTGATATTCGCGACATGAACACTCAAAAAAAGTTTGCCGAAGATTTTTTGCTCGAAAATCTCAAAACAGAAATGCATCGCTTGATTTTTGTCGATGAAAAAAATTTTGTTGAGCGTTTCGATTTCATTTACCGGTTCATGAATTTGTCTATTAGCAGGATTAAATAAATTAAAGTTGAAATATCTGCAAGAAATTTTTTTTTACATCATCGGAAGGAGTAATTTTTTTATGGTTATCATTATGAATCCTGAAGCGACGCTAGAAAATATCAATGGCGTTATTCAGGCGATTGAAAACGCAGGACTTGAAGCAAAAATTATGGAAGGAGCGCAACAAAAAATTGTCGGCGTTATCGGCGACAAAACTAAAATGGTTACCGTTGCCATCGACGCTCTACCCGGAGTTGATCACAGCGTTTCAATTTCAAAAAGTTACAAACTTGCAAGTCGCGAGTTTCATCCTCAATCGACAGTGATAAATGTTGCCGGCGTAAAAATTGGCGGCGACGAACCTGTCATAATGGCCGGACCTTGTGCGGTCGAATCCCTTGAACAAGTTTTAGCGGCGGCTGAAATTGTCAAGAAAGGCGGCGCACAATTTTTGCGAGGAGGAGCTTACAAGCCTCGCACTTCGCCATATTCTTTTCAAGGTCTGGAAGTCGAAGGACTAAAATATCTTGCGGAGGCAAGAGAGAAAACAGGTTTAAAAATTATTACTGAAGTTACGACTGTCGAAGGGATCGAACCTGTTGCAGAGTACTCAGACATTTTGCAGATCGGCGCGAGGAATATGCAAAATTTTGGTCTGCTGAAAGAAGTCGGCAAGTGTGGAAAACCTGTGATGCTCAAACGCGGACTTGCGGCGACGATTGATGAATGGCTGAACGCGGCTGAATATATTATGAATGAGGGAAATCCCGACGTAATTTTGTGCGAGCGCGGGATCAGAACTTATGAAACTTACACCAGAAATACTTTGGACTTGTCGGCGGTCGCGGCGGTGAAACATCTTTCGCATTTGCCGATAATTGTTGATCCAAGTCACGGCACAGGAAAATGGAGAATGATTAAACCGATGGCATTTGCTGCGATTGCCTGCGGCGCGGACGGTTTAATGATGGAAGTTCATCCGAATCCTGCAAAGGCACTTTCGGACGGCTCGCAATCTCTGACTGCAGAAAATTATCTTGAACTCATGGACGGCGTGAAAAAACTTTCAAAATTTATGCGCGAGGAAAACTTAAATCCACTGACCATTTAAGTTGAGGAAAATTTTGCGCTGAAAAAAATTTTGCGCTGAAAAGAATTTTGCGCTGAAGAAAATTTTGCGCTGAAGAAAATTTTGCGCTGAAAAAAAATTTTGCGCTGAAAAAAAATTTGCGCTGAAGAAAATTTTGCGCTGAAGAAAATTTTGCGTCGAAGAAAATTTTGCGCTGAAGAAAATTTTGCGTCGAAGAAAATTTTGCGTCGAAGAAAATTTTGCGCTGAAAAAAGTAACTCCTTTTCAAAAAAATTTTTGTCGTTTATAATGGCAGAAAAAAATTTTTGGAGGAGGATTTTTTTCATGAAAAAATTTTTTATTGTCGGATTAACTGCGCTAACTTTATTTTTCGGAAGTGTTACGGCGGATGCGGCGAGATATTTTATGCAAGGCGACGCGAAAGGCAGTTCGATTCCCTACGGCAACAATTTAAAAGTCGGCAAGTACGCTCAAGCCGACGACGCAAAAATTTATTATGAAATTTACGGCAAAGGAAAACCGATTGTAATTTTGCATGGCGGCGGAGTTGCCACGCCCTACGACATGGGAGTTTTCATTGACGAACTGAAAAAAAATTACAAAGTCATCGCCGTGACAACTCGCGGACATGGTCGCAGTGAAATTGGTCACTCGCCGCTGACTTATGAGCAGAAAGCAAATGACATTATCGCCGTGATGAATGAAACTGTTAAAGATGAACCTGTTCAAATTTTAGGTTTCAGCGACGGCGCATATACCGCCTACAAAGTTGCCGAAATGTATCCCGACAGAGTTGAAAGAGTTGTTGCGATTGGCGCAGGAACTTTGCACGCAGGATATTTCGGTGACAAAATGAGCGTGGCAGACATGGAAAAAGTTGACAAGGCTTTTGTAGATTATCATCGCTCGATTATGCCGGAGCCGGAACGCTGGCAAGAATTTTATGACAAGTTTGCAATTTTCTGGCACAAAATGGAAGTCGGCGAGGAACTTTTTAAAAATATAAAATGTCCTGTACTTTTGGTTGTCGGAGACGAAGATGATCACGCACCTGTGATAACCGTCCTTGCCGCTCATCAAATGATTCCAAATTCCAGGCTGTCAGTCATTCCAAAGGCGTGGCATACAGCTTATATCGACAATTACAAAGCGACGGCTGCAGTTGTCTATCCTTTCATCAACGCGAACTTGAAAGATTTAACCCCAAGCAAAAAAGTTGACTACAACGACAAAGCAATTTTTTGAAAAAAATTTTTTGTAACTCAATCGGCGAGAAAAATGCGTCGATTATTTTTTTTGTTTCTCCTGAAAATTTTTCCGATTACAGTTTGAAAATTTTCTTCATATTTCACAAAAACTTTTTTGGCAAAAAATTTTTTGCAGGTTTTTAGCTTTCGGAAAAGAAATTTAATAACAGATTTTTTTTTTGTGAGGAGAATTGTGATGAAAAAATATTTGTTGGCAGTTTTAGTTGATAACAAACCCGGAGTTTTAACTCATGTTTCAGGCTTAATCAGTCGCCGCGCTTTTAATATTGAAAGTATTTCGGCAGGTTACACGGAAGAACCGAGCGTTACAAGGATAAATATTGTCGTCAGCGTCGAATCGGAAAACGAACTCGATCAAGTTGTCAATCAACTTGGAAAACTTATCGACGTGATTAAAATTGTAAATTTAAGTAAAGCTCCTTCGATTGAGCGCGAACTTGTTATGATTAAAGTCAAAGCGACGAAGGAAACTCGCGCCGACTTGGTTGGCATTGTCGATATTTTTCGTGCACAGATTGTCGACGTGACCAGCGAAAATATTGTTATCGAACTCACCGGCAATCAAGGAAAAATTGATGCTATTTGCGAAGTTTTGAGCGACTATGAGATTGTTGAAATTGCGAGGACGGGCGCAATAGCTTTGTCGCGCGGTCCTGTTCCCGTGAAAAAAATGTAAATTTACTTCGCCAAAAATTATAAATCAAAAAGGATGAAAAAATTGGAAACGGAGAACAAAATTGAAAGTCCTGCGAAAGAAATTGCGGAAAAAGTTGAAGAAAAAATTTCTCAAGCCGGAGAAGTCGGAAAAAAAGTTGTCAAACTTCGGCAAGAAAAAAAATTTAAAAATATAATTTTTCAGCTGATACAACTTTTTATCGGCGCGACGATTGCCTCCATTGGGCTGGAACTTTTTTTGATTCCCAATCACGTCATTGACGGTGGAGTTGTCGGCTTGTCGATCATGGGACATTTTATTTTTTCGGATATACCTTTCGGAGTTTTTCTTGTTGTCTTGAACTTGCCGTTTCTCTATCTCGGTTACAAACATATCGGAAAAAATTTTGCCGTCTCCACAATTATTGCAGTCATTATGTTGAGTTTTTGCTCGGAAGTTGCTGCGGAATTTCCAAAAGTCACCGACGATTCATTTCTTGCGGCGATTTTTGGTGGAATTATTGACGGCGTTGGTGTCGGAATTATTATGCGTGCGGGCGGAAGTTTGGACGGCACGGAAATTGTTGCGATAATTGCGGACAAACATTCGCCGTTTTCTGTCGGCGAAGTTGTCATGTTTATAAATTTATTTATCTTGTCGGGAGCGGGACTTCTTTTCGGCTGGGATAAAGCGATGTATTCTCTGGTCGCTTACTTTGTTATTGCAAAAATGATTGACGTCGTGACGAAAGGTCTTGATGAAACTTACGCAATTATGATTGTGTCAAATAATCCTCGAGAACTGACAGACACTTTGAACACTGTGATTCGCGGAGTGACACTTCTTCACGGCGAAGGAGGGTACACAGGCGACGCAAAAGAAATTGTTTATTGCGTCGTCAACAGATTGGAAGTTACAAAAATTAAAGATATTGTTCTTTCGATTGACGAACACGCTTTTGTTACAATAAATTCTGTCCATGACATTGTTGGCGGAAGATTTAAAAATAAATCGCACTAAAATTTTAATTGCTAATCGCTGACCGTCTTGTTGAATAAAAATTTTTTATTAGACAAACTTATTGAGAACCTCTGAAATTGAAATTGATTTGCGCGGAAAAATCTTTTAAAATACAGAAAATGTTGAGGAGGTTTTTGAAATGAAAGAAGTAGCAGTTTTAATCGGTAGCGGTTCAATCGGTCAGGCAATAGTTCGTCGCGTCGGCGCGGGTAAGCATGTCGTACTCGGAGATTTAAAAATTGAGGCGGCGGAGGCGGCGGCAAAAATTCTTTCGGACGCAGGTTTTGAAACTTCGGCAGTCGCGGTTGATATTTCTTCGCGGGAATCAATTTTAAATTTGGTCGAACATGCAAAAAAATTTGGCGCAGTAAAAAATTTAATCAATGCGGCGGGCGTTTCTCCTTCGCAAGCTCCGGTTTCCGCAATTTTGAAAGTTGATTTGTATGGAACGGCAGTTTTGCTTGAGGAATTTGGAAAAATTATTTCGGACGGCGGTTCGGGAATTATAATTTCTTCGCAGAGCGGACACAGACTCCACGCCCTCACTGAGGAAGAAAATTTTCAGCTCGCGACGACTCCGACAGAAAAACTTTTGGAACTCGATTTCATAAAAGCGATTGACGACACTTTGAAAGCGTATCAATATGCAAAGCGTGGAAATTGTCTGCGAGTTATGTTCGAGGCGACGAACTGGGGAAAACGCGGTGCGACGATCAACGCAATTAGTCCCGGAATAATTATCACGCCTTTGGCGGCTGACGAACTCAAAGGACCGCGCGGCGAAGGTTACAGAAAAATGTTGCAGGCAAGTCCGGCGGGTCGCGCAGGAACTCCCGACGAAGTTGGAGATTTAGCTGAATTTTTGATGTCAAGTCGCGGAAGATTTATCAGCGGCGCAGATTTTTTGATTGATGGAGGAACAACTGCGTCATACTTTTTCGGCGACTTGCAGTATTTGAAGAAAACGCATTGAGGGATTAGAAATGAAAAAAATTTTAATTTTAATGTTGTCTTTGATGACAATTTTTTTTGCAGGTTGCGGAGAAGAAAAAATTTCTGCGGAGGATAAAAATGTTGCGCCTGAAAAAATTTCCGCAGAAAATAAAAATGCCGACGCTGAAAAAATTTCCGAACTTTCGGCGAACGGCAAAAAAATTTTGGTCGCATATTTTTCCCGCGCAGATGAAAATTATAATGTCGGAAATATTTCTGAAGGCAATACAAAAATTGTAGCCGAGATGATCGCGGAAAAAATCGGCGCAGATGTTTTTGAAATTAAACCTGCAAAAAGTTATCCGCAAAATTATCAAGAATGTACCGAAGTTGCAAAAATTGAGCGCGAAGAAAATGCTCGCCCCGAGATTGTCGGTCGCGTGGAAAATTTTTCGGACTACGACGTAATTTTTTTAGGCTATCCTATTTGGTGGGGAGATTTGCCGATGGCAGTTTATACTTTTCTGGAACAGGAAAATTTTTCAGGAAAAATTATCGCGCCTTTCTGCACTCATGAAGGCAGCGGTTTAGGCGGAACTGAAAAATTTATTTCCGAAAAGACAAACGCAAAACTTCTGCCGGGTTTGGCGATTAAAGGCAGCGTCGCACAAAATGACAGAGAAAAAACAAAATTTGAAGTTGAAAACTGGTTGCAGATTTTGAAATTTTAATTTCGCATGAAAAATTTTTTTTGGAGGGATGGAAGATGTCGAAAATTTTAATCGCATACTATTCGCGTAAAGGTCAAAATTATGTCAACGGCTCAATCAAAAATCTTGCAAAAGGTAACACCGAAATTGTTGCGGAATTTATTCAGAAAGCTGTCGGCGGTGAACTTTTTGAAATTGACACCGTGAAAACTTATGCGGCTGATTACAATGAATGTATCGCTGAGGCGAAAGAGGAAATGAAACAAAAGGTGCGTCCCGAGTTAAAAAATTATCTGCCTGACATTTCGCAGTATGACAAAATTTTTCTCGGCTATCCTTGTTGGTGGGGACTTCCTCCGATGGCGATTTTTACTTTTCTGGAACATTATGACTTCAGCGGCAAAAAAATTATTCCCTTCACCACGCACGAAGGCAGCGGACTTGGTGGAAGTATCAGCCAGATTAAAAAAGTTTGTCCAAATTCCGAAGTGACTGCAGGTCTTTCAATTCACGGCGCAGAAGCAAAAAATTCCGAATCTGAAGCGGCGGCTTGGGCGAAAAAAAATATTTAGTTTGTGACTAAAAAAATTTATAATCGAAATAAGAAAATATCAGAACCCCATTTCTTGCTCATAAAGTTTTGGGGTTTTTTTAGTTCTTGAATTGTCAAGTGAAGTGCAACGAAGCAGAAAAATAGCGGCAAATTTTTTTCATCATCTTGTAAATGAAATGTTTCGCACTTGCTAATTTTTTTCCACATAAAATTCTCGGCTATAAGTATTTGGAAAAGGTTTTCGTTACAGAATATTGAAATTAAAATTTAAATAGTGTAGAATACACAAGGAAGTTGTTAAAATAGTTTGAAAATAAATGATGACGGATAAAAAATTTTACTTAGAATAGAAATATCATCGAGCGATCTGACAATCCAATTCGGATTCAGCCGTAAAGCTGGGAGGTGACCAATGTGGCTGAACGCGAAATTAAGTACAGAGGTTTAAAAACTTTTCAAATATTCAGCGGCGAAACAAAAAACATTTGGATATATGGATTTTATTTGAAGCGCGGGACTTACGGCGATCCCGGTCCGCAAGCGCACATTTTTGTGTACGACAACGGCTACGAAGGTTACCGGGTCGCGGCGGAAACTGTCGGTCAATTTACAGGTTTGCTCGACAGCGAAGGAAAAGAAATTTATGAGGACGACATAATTTCATTTTACGACGGAAAGATTGGACTGGTAGAATTTTTTCACGGTTGCTTTGTCGTTCGTTGCGGCAATAACAGCGAGGTTCAACCGTTGTATGATATTAACGACTGGAAAATAAAAATTTTGGGAAACAGATTTGAAAATCCCGAACTTTTGGTTGAAAAAATTTCCGGCAAAAAGAAAATCAAGACTGTAAAAAAAAAATTCTTAAAAGTTGAAACAGTTATTTATCAAGGAAGTGAATAGATGTATTTCAGAAATTTTGTCGGCGCGATGTTGGTCGGGCTGATTTTTTTTTCAGGAACGGCGGCGGCGTACGATTTGCCGAAAATAAAAATTGAAAAACAATCCGCTAAAAAAGTTCAGGCAGACAAGAAAAAATTTTTCAAAAGTGATTGGCAGTCTTTTGAACTTTTTGAGCAGAAAGTTAAATTGGCTTTCGCGACTGACGGAACTTTGTCGGCTTCCGCGAAAGAAAGAATTGCCGCAGATAAAAATTTAATTTTTGTCGGGATTTACGAAGGCAATTTATATTTTCTGGACAGGTATTCTATCGAAGTCAAAAAAAATTCTGCCGCCGAAAAAAGTTGGCGACAGAGAATTTTTCCTATTGGAAAAAATATTTCTTCCAAAAATACAAAGGCAACTTTGCAAACTTTTTACACTGACGGCAGAAAATTTTTCAACGCCGCCAAGTCAAAAAATAATTTGGATGAAATTGAAAATCCTGCGGACAAAAAATTTCTGCAGGAATGTTTCAAGGTCGGCTACTATTATTCTTTCGGCGAGGAGATTAACTTTGAATGAGCGAAGGTTGGAAGTTTTAAGAACAAGTTCCAGTTGTTAGTGGTTAGAAAAAAAATCTAGTCCCTAATTCCCAGCCCCTAAGAAGCTGTGACTAAAGTTTTTTACTTTTCTTCCTCAGACTTTGACTTGTCGGTTTTTTCTTTGCGCTTTTTTTCTGCGTCGGCTTTTTCTTTGCGAATTTTTTCTGCCGTTGCGGGATCAATTTTTTCAAGATAGTCGAGCGGAATTGTGTTAGGATTTTTTTTAGTCAGTTCATAGCAAGATTTAAAACTTTCTGTCGCCTTTTCGACTTCGCCGAGTTCATCAAAAATTTCGCCCTGAAGTTTATAGGAAATTGGATTTTTTTTGTCCATAGAAATGGCTGTGTCAATGTCGGCGAGAGCGGAATCTAATTCGCCGCGCATATGAAAGACATCTGCGCGATTCAAAAAGTTGTAAATATTTTTTGCGTCCTGCGCGACAGATTGATTTGAGTCGGCAAGTGCGCCGTCGTAATCTCCGCAAATTGCTTTTGCTCTGGCGCGAATCCCCAAACACTCGGCAATGTCGTCCTGATTTTTTGCTTGAAGTGCGCGGGCAATTTCAATCAAAGCAAGTTCGCCCTGTCCATAGTCGTTATAAATGTCGGCATTTTCGCGAAGTTTTTTTGCCGAATTTTTATTTGCTGAGGAAGTTTCAGATTTTATTTTCTGCCAATATTCCAACCTTTTAACCTCAGCGTCGAAATATTTTTTCCGAGCGGCAGGATTTTCAAACCTGTAACTTTTTTCGACTGCGTCACGAAGTTTTTCGCCAAGATTTAAAGCAAAAGTTTCCCCGCGCAGATTTTCAAAAACTTTGTCGTCAGTCAAAAATTCTATTCGGTTGCCGGAAATTGTTTTGAAGTTCCACTCGGAAAAATTTTTAAAGTCATGAAAAGCTCGCGCCAAACCTCCGGCAAAAAAATATGCTTTCTCGGCAGATTTATAAATTTCTCCGTTCTCTTGAGCAGAATAAATTTCCGCGCCGTCGATTAAAACTTTATATTGCCTGTCAACTTTTTCTACCGTGACGTGTCCGCAGGAATAATCTGTCAAAAGTTTTGAAAGTTTTTCCTCGCGAACTTCGCTGTCGGGGTGATCGCTGAAAGTTTCTTCGTTCGCTTTGTCTTTCGGATCAAATTCAAAAATATCTTCCGTTTCATATCGAACATAATAATTCATTCGCGCCATCGCCGCCGCTCCTCCGCCGGGATTAAATCCTGCCGAAGTCATCAAAAAAAATCCTCCTTCGTCCGCATCATGTTCAGTCGGAAGCGTAATACTTTTTGCGATTGAATAACTCACCATTCCCGACAATTTATTCCAGTCAACGTTTCGGCTGTTCGCATCCATTCCGATCATCATCGCGCCCATTTGTTGAGCGATTGCCTTCGCATAATTTTTCGCGCTGTGCTGTTCAATTCCATGAGTCATTTCGTGCGCCAAAACAGATGCAATTTCATCTTCATTTAAATTCAAGCCGCGAATAAGTCCGCGATTTATGCTGACATAGTTCATAGGATAACAAGAGGCGTTAAATTGATCATTGTTATTCACAATCCAAACGAATGGCAGAGAATTTACTTTCAATTCATAAGTTGCGTTTTGAATCAAGCGCATCATAATTCCGTCCACCAGTTCGACATCAATTTTATTTTTGTCCTGTCCATTGATCGAAATATCCTGCCGCCTTGCCGACATCTGTGCGTCAACATTATTTCCCAAGCTCAACATTGAGGACAACATTGATTTATAAACCGCAAAAACTCCCGCCGCCTGAGCCGCCGCTCCCCATGCGTCGACCGCCTGAACTTTCATCGGAGCAAAAAAAATTATTCCGATTAAGATTACAAAAATTTTTTTTGAAAGATTAAACATTTTTCTACCTCAATTTCAAAAGAAAATACATCTTCTAAAATTCCTACGCTCAGAATTTTTTTTGTTACTTATAACTTGTTCTTGAAGAATAGTCAATAAAGTGGAGTTAAAAAATTTTTTAAAATTTTTTTGAAACGAGCATGAATCACATTCAGATTTACTTGACGTAGCAGAAAATTATTTGTAAAATACTCAGAAGTGAATGTGATTCATTTTTCTTGGAGGGAGGAAAAATTTTTATGGAGCTTTCAAGTTTTGACAAATCGGTTCTGAATTTGTTGCAGGGAAATTTGCCGGTTTGCAGTCGACCTTTCGCGGCGATGGCTGAGGAACTTGGCACTGACGAAGAAACAATTTTGAAAAAAATTCGCGAACTGAAAGCGGAAGGTTATTTGCGTCGAATTGGAACTTTTTTTGATTCAAACAAACTCGGTTACGGTGGAACTTTGGTTGCGCTGAAAGTTGAGCCGTCAAAAATTAAAACCGTCGCCGAAGTCGTGAATAAATATCCCGGCGCGACGCATAATTATGAACGCGAGGGAAAATATAATTTGTGGTTCACACTTTTAACGCCGAATTTGGAGAGCGAAACAAAAATTTTGTCTGAAATAAAATCTGTGCGCGGCGTTGAGGAAATGTTAAAGTTGAAGGCAAACAAAAAATATAAAATCAATGTTCAATTTAAATTGCAGTAGGACAGTTAAATGTTGAGTGACAAGGACAAGGAAATTATAAAAGTTTTGCAGGAAGATTTTCCGCTTTGTGAGGAACCTTATAAAGTTTTGGCAGGGAAAGTCGGAATCAGCGAAGAGGAATTTTTGCGGAGAGTTCAAGAATTGGTGGACGAGAAAAAAATTCGCAAAATGGGAGCGGTACTTCGTCATCGCGAGGCAGGTTTTAAAGCAAATGCACTTTGCGCTTGGAGTGTACCGCCGGAAAAAATTGATGACATCGCAAAAATAATGAGCGGACATCCTGCAGTTTCTCACTGTTATGACAGGACGACTGCGCCGAATTGGAATTATAATTTATATACAATGGTTCATGCGAAAAATCGCGAGGAGTGCGAAAAAATTATTTCTGAACTTTCCGCAGCAACGGGCATTGAAAATTTTCAAATCATGTACTCAAAAAAAGAATGGAAAAAAACAGGAATGAAATATTTCTGCGAGTAAAAAAAATTTGTTCCGCGACTCTGCGGGACGATTTTTTTTGTTAAGAAAAATTTTTCCCAAAAATGTCATAAAAATTTTTTCTGTTCGTCAGCATGGAAAACTGAATTTCAAACAAAGAATCAAGCGTGAACTTTTGGAAATTTTCCCTACTTTTATCATTACCAATTTGTTTTGTATTTAATGTCGTGGATTCTGTCTTCGGTTAAAAGCATATCTTCCACGACAGATATGCGCGTGAAGACTGGGAAAATATTTTCTATGTCGGACTTCAAAATATAAAGTTCGCGAATTGTGTTCGTCTTGCCTGTCGGAGTAAAATCTGATATCTGGAAATTAGTTCCGTTCACGAATTTTTCAATCATCGCGGCAGAATAATTTTTTTTGCAAAGCGCAATTCCTTTGTCCACAAAAATTTTTGCGTTGGTCTTGTCGTTAAATTCATTAAAATAAATGTCGCCAAGTTGAGTGTAAGCCTCAATCGCAGTATCGTCAGGACAATTTGAACTTAAAATTCTGTTGCAATAATCCAGAGATTTTTTCAAGTCGCCTTGCTCGCGGTAGGCATAAATTGTAGCGCGGAAGGCAGAAGGATTCAGCGGATCTAATTCTTGCAATCTCGCCGCCGTTGGCAAAATTTTTTGCCAGTCAATCGCGCTGTCCAAATCCAGCAAATCTAAATCGCGCTCCAACTTTGTGATTAAAAATTGTTGTTGAGTTTTGTCGAATCGATTTTTAATTTCAGATTTTTGTTTTTCTGAAGTCGCCTGCTCAAATTGCGCCTTCAGTTTTTTATTTTCTTCCTCAAGCTGCTGAATACGCAAATTTTGTTCCTCGACTTTTTGTAATTGCAAATCTCTGCCCAAAATATCTTCAGGATTTATTTTTGAAGTGTCCACCTCCACTTTCAAAACACAAATAATTTTTGTATTCTTGCCGCCGTCAACAAGTTCAAAGTGAATATCTTCATCAATTTGTCGCATAATTGCCGCAGCATAAACTTTTATTCTGGATTCGACAAGCTGATTATTTTTTACATCGACTTTGCTTTCAACATAAAAAGCCGCCTGATTCGCCGCAGAAGTTTTTGCTTCCTCGCGTGCATGTTCGGTTGCCTCCTCAAAAGTTTCTCTCAAGTTTTTGTCGATTGTATATTCGCCTGTGCCTGTAATAATTTTTATTTCAGCCGACGCGACAGAAAAATTAAAAACCAAAAATAAAGTCGCCAACGTCAACAAAAAAATTTTTTTCTCGAACATTTCTGATCGCCGCCCTTCCGACAATATTTTACTTGAAAAAAATTTTTCCCGCAACCACAGAAAAAATTTATAACGTCGCGACAAAATTTTTCTCGGAGAAACTTTCAAAAAATTTTTTGCAAAGTATCAGCTCTGTAGAAAAATTTTTACTCAAAAAAAAAATAGTCACCGAATCAGGTGACCAAGAAAAAAATTTATAATCTTCTACATGCTCTCAATAGAATTGATGAAACGTTTCGATCAAAATTTTTTTAGAATTGGAAATGTTGCAACGAAGTCTGCAAATCTTGCGCCAAGTTCGCAAGTGCGCTTGATGCCGACGCAATTTCTTCAGCAGATGCAGATTGCTGTTGAGATGCAGCGGAAACGCTTTCCATTTCGCTGGCGACTCCCGCACTCTTTTCCGAAATTTTTTCCGAACGCGTTCTGATCAAATCTGTGTCGTCCGAAACTGATTTAATATCGTTGACCATCAAACGCGTTCTTTCGGTAACCTGACCCGATGCGCTTCCGATATTTTCAAAGGAAGTGCGGAGATCTTCGACGCTCTTTGTTCCCTCCTTGACGGCGATGGAACCTTCATGCATTGATGCAACTGCGTCGTCTGTGTCATTTTGAATTGCGCCGATAAGTGTTGCGATTTTTTGCGCCGCACCTTGAGATTCTTCAGCAAGTTTTCTGACTTCTTCCGAAACGACAGCAAAACCTCTGCCGTGTTCGCCGGCTCTCGCCGCCTCGATCGCTGCGTTGAGAGCGAGCAAGTTTGTCTGTTCTGCAATTCCGGAAATTGCCTCGACAATCTGTCCGATTTCTTTTGAGCGCTGTCCAAGTTTGTCGACAGTCGCCGCCGCCTGATTGACAATTTTTTCGACGCTGAGAATTTTTCCGACTGCGTCCTCGATAGCTTCTGAACCTGCCGCAGCCTGTTTAGCCGCTTCGTCAACTTTTTCGCCGACAATGTTTGATGCGTCGTTAAGTGCGTGAATTGAGCCCATAGCGTGCTGAATTGCGTCCATAGCGTCGGCAACATATTGCTGCTGTTCCGCAACTGCGCTCGCTGAATTTGTAACCGATTGAGCGACCTGTTCTGACGCTTGCGCTGACTGGTGGGCACTTGCCGTGAGTTCCTGAGAAGATGCCGCAAGCTGTTCTGCGTTTTGGCTGGTCTTTTTCATCAATTTGTTGATCGTCGTCCTCATAGTCAAAACTGCGTCGCGCACAATTCCGAACTCGTCGGCGCGATGTTCATAATTATTCCCTTTATCTCTGAAATCGCCTTGATTGAGTTTATCGCAAACATGGATAATGTAGTGCAAAGGTTCGGTAATTGCTTTTGTAATTGCATAACTTGTGACAAGCAAAATCACCGTACAGACCGCCAACATTATAATGACGTTGCGAGTCGTTGCGTCGATCGCGTCTGCATTTGCTAAAATTTCTTTTTCCGAAATGTCGCGCGAAAGTTGTTGAAGATCGCTGAGATCATTTCCTAAAGACAATCCCAAGTCTTTGATATTCGCTTCGTAGTTGTCAAGAACTTGATTTCTGTGAGCCGCCATTGCATTTGTATCTGCTCCGATTGGCGGACGCAAATTTACTATGACATTGGTTTTTTGTTTGAAAGAATCCCACTGACCTTGAATTTTGTTCAGCTGCTGAATAAGTTCGGGAGTATCTCTGTTGATAGCAATGTAGTCAGCAATATTTTTATCCATTTCTGCAACGTGACTGTTGTATCTGTCTAAGCGCGCTTGGAAAGTTGCCTGATCTCCTGTCATTGGAGCCAAAATTGCTTGAAGTTGTGACATACGCATCGCATGTCTTGCTTGCCCTGCCAAGTCGATATTTTTTAAATTGACTTCATACATTCGCTCGATAGCTTCTTTTGCATCTTGTTGCGCGAAATATCCTGAAATGCCGATTACAAACATTCCGATTAAAGCAATCGCATTGAGGATAAGCAGCTTATGCGCCACCTTTACGTTATCCATCCAACTCATTAAAAAACCACCCTTTCGACAAAAGTTAAATAATTAGGACTATTATAGCCGATAAATTTCACAAAGTAAATATCTTCGCCACAAAAGCCACGGAAATCAATTTTTGAATATGAGTTTCATGAGTAAATAAGGATTCATCAAGC
>CALEPR010000057.1 GCA_937910665.1 uncultured Selenomonadales bacterium | reverse complement strand
AGTTATGTTAAGATGTTGGTAACTCATAGATTTCCCTGCCTTTTTGATTGTTGGGTTACAGACATTTTAGCAGAAATCTGTGAGTTTTTCATTCGTTGCACTTAGATTGTACATTCAAGAATTAAAATTACGATGCAATAGTCAACAGATTTTTTCAAGTCGTCTTGTTCGCGATAATAATAAACTATTGCGCGAAAAGCTGTTGCGTTGAACGGCTCAATTTCCTGCAATTTTTCTGCAGTCGGTAAAACTTTTTGCCAGTCAATCACATGGTTGAGGTCGAATAAATCTAAATCGCGTTCATACTTCGCCACCAAAAATTGTTGCTAAGTTTTGTCCAACTGATTTTTAATTTCAGACTTTTGCTTTTCGGAAGAAGCCTTTTCATAAAGCGACTTCCATTTTTCAATTTCAGAATTTTTTTCCTGAATAATTTTGTTTTGTTCTTCAAGTTTTTGCAGTTGCAATTCCCTTCCTAAAATTTCTTCAAGTTTTATTTTTGAAGTGTCAACCTTCGCTTTGATTTTGCAAATTGCCGTGAACTGTCCCTCAACCGAAATGTCGCTGAAATCTTTCGACTAAACAATTTCCATGATCGTCGCGGCGTAAGTTCATCGTCGCGGCGTAAGTTCAAAATTTATCGTTCGTGACTTGATTGTTTTCTACTTCAACCAAACTTTCGACAAAAACTGCCGCCTGTTCAGCAGCTCTGCGCCGAGCATCCTCGCGAGCGTGTTCGGTTATCGCGGAAAGCGGTTCATTCATTTCCAAGTCAGCCATGTATCTTCCTTCCGCCTCGATAGTTTTTATTTCAGCCGACACGACAGGAAAATTTGTAACAAATATCAAGGAAATAAAAATCACTAAAAATTTTTTAAACTCCAAGACCTCCTGCAAAAATTTTTTTCTAACTTTCAATGCGAAAAAAAATTTCCTGCAAAGTAAAAAAAATCTACCGTCACCGACAGATTTTTAAATTTTTTTATTTCTGAAGTTTCGCGCCTTCGCCGTCCACAGCAATTTCAACTTTCGCCTCAGAAAAAGTTTTCATTTCATTCAGAGCAGTTAGAGCCGCCTCGACAATTTCCATACCAATGCAAGCAATTTCACCGTCAAAACCAATTCTGATTTCAGGCGTGAAGTTTATGTTGATCAATTTTCCGGCGTAAAGAAGGAAAGGTTTAATTTCAGGACAAATTTTTTCCAGATACCTCGCAATAACTTCGACAACGCCGCAGTCAATTACAAGCAAAGTTGAATTGTGAGCGGCGGCAACCATCGCGCCAATCAGTGCGCTTGTCAAATTTCTGAATTGTTTCGGAACGTGATTTAAAAATTCTTCCGGCGCAACTTTTAATTCTCCGTCGTCATCCAAAAGTGCGGCAGAAAATTTTTCATTCATTTTTTCAATTCGCCAGTCACTTAAATCAGTCAACGCAATTATCGGCATGGAAAAACTAATTTCCTCTGCCAAATTTCTGCCGAAATTAAATGCAACGGTCGGATCTTGTTCTTCGTCGACAATTCCTAAAAAAAGTTTCGCGCCGAAAGTCCGAACAGTCAAACTGAAGTCCATAGTAACATTTCTGCGTTCACTGCCGCCGGTAAAATTGTAAGAATCGCGCGGAAATTTTGGAGTGTTTTCAGTTCCTGTAAATGCAAGTGCGGCATGTCTGAGTTTGTTTGCAGGAATATTTTCATTTGCAATCCCGGCAAACTGAATCGCAATTTCTTCCAATGCGCCAAGACTGCCGAGCGGCTTAGTCAATTTGTCGATATATTCTTTGCAAGCGTTCATCGCCTTCGCGTGGAGTTTCGGCATCGTTTCCAGGTAGAAGTTGAAAGTTTTATCTGTCGCGGCGACAGGATTATCATTTTCGCCGCCCATAATCCTGACAAGCATCGGGTAGGAGCGCGGAATATTAAAATCTTGTGCGCTGAAAGGCGGCTCAAAACTTTCAAGGCGACTTTCATTACTGAGTTGAAAATCTACATCGACTTCCTCAATTTTAAATGCCTCGCCAAAAGTGTCCTCGATATAATCTTCAATTTCATTAAAATTGTCGAAGTCGGGAATATCGGGCAGTCCAACTTTTTCCAACAAGTTTGTAATAATTTCTGTGCCGTCGTTGTCGTCATCTTTGAAGTCTGAAAGGTCGCCGTCAAAATCGTCCTCAGGATCGCAAACGTAAGTGTAAACAATGCTGTCCAAAATTTTCGACACAATAGACGAACCGACAGCTTCGCCGAGCGCAAGATCCAAATCCAAAATAGGATAAAGATTCAGAAAATCAAGTGCGCATCCGTGACCAACTTCGCGACTCAAACTCGATGCGATAATTTTTTTTGTAACTTCAGGATTTATCGCGTCGGCAATCAGCGCGGCGGCAGTTGTGTTGAAGCCGTCCAAAATTACAATACAATTTTTCCGGGCGGCGGCGAGCATCACTCCCGCCATCGCCCCAAATTCAAAACCGCCGACTTTCGAGAGAACGTCAAGAGCATCGTCAGGATTCGGCTGATTTATTTCGAGAGCTTGCTTGACAATTTTAATTTTATTTTGAAGTCGCTTGTCCGAAATGTTTGAACCGCGCCCTGTAACTTTTCTCGGATGAATACGCAAAAAAGTTGAAGTAATTGCGGCGGCGGCAGTTGTGTTTGAAATTCCCATTTCGCCAATCAAAAAACAATTACAACCGGCTTTGATAGCTTTGTTTGCTAAATCTTTTCCGAGCTGAATAGATTGTTTCGCCTGCGCGAGAGTCATCGCCGGACCTTCGGCAAAATTTTTTGTGCCGTACGCAATTTTTCTGTCGACAAGTCCGGGCAGTTTGGAAATATCTGCGTCAACTCCAACGTCCACGACAACAAGTTCTGAGCGAGTGAAATTTGCAAAAGCATTTGCCGCCCCGCCTTGATCGACTAAATAATTTTTAACCATGCTCGCCGTCGTAGATTTCGGATAAGCACTGACATTCATTTTTGAAACTCCGTGATCCGCGCAGAAGATAAAAGTGCATTTCTTCGGCTTTCCAATTTTGCGATAGCGAACCGCCATTTCGGTAAAAGTCATTTATTGCCCCCCCGAACTAATTTTTTTACAACTTTTGCTCCGGCGTTTTTCACGCGCCTGAACGGAGCGACTTTTGTTTTTATTTTCGGCTTAACTTCTTTTTCCTGTCCGAAGTCGCCACGCTTTAAAAATGTTGATTTCATTTTGTCCGGCTGGAAAAATTTTCTCAAGACTTTGGAAATTTCTTCCGGCTCGGAATTTTCTTCGCAGGAAAAAATATCTGCGGCGACATAGCGCAAATTTTTATAAATGTGTAAGGCGATATGTCCTTTCGCGCCCACGCCGATTATCGCGAAATGATCTTCTTCCACAGCGTCGGAAAAAAATTTCGGCTCGGAATTTGTTGCGCCGCTCAAAATTTCTTTCACTTCGTCAAAATTTTCAAGGCGTTTTGAATTGCAATTATACAAATCCAAAGTCAGTTGTCTTGCTAAAATTTTCATAATTTCTCCTTTTTTTAGCAGGTTAGTTGTTAGCAGATTAGCAGGTTAGTATTTTCTAATCAGCTAATAAACTAATCAGCTAATCCGCTATTCTGCAGGAAATAAAATAATTTGAATCGGCAAGTTCGATGCGCCGGGTGGAGAATATTCAAAAAAAATTCTGCCGCTGAAATTGCCAAGTTCCGAAATTTCCAAAGCGTTTGTAAAAAATGCCAGTCCTTCCTCCCGCGCAATCCGAACAGATTCAGATTCAGGCGGAGTTTTTTCGCCGAAAAAAAGTTTATCCTGCGGCGTGGGAATTACTCCGAAACCATCGTTGCATTTAAATTTCACTGCGCCGGCATAAATTCCGCCGAGCGGACAAAGATAAAATCGCGTGAGTTTTTTTGTTTGAAAATCGAGAGTGTAATTTATTCCGTAATTTCCTGCGTTCACGACTTCGGAATTGTCTGTCGCATCGATTCCTTTTTTGAAAGTGTCGTTAACATCGTCGCAGATTAAAATGTAACCGATGCCGTCCGCAGGATTGAAAATTTTTTGAAGTTTGATTGAGCGATTGCAACGCTTGAAAGTTCCGCGCAGTCTGTGTTCATCTTTCGGCAAAATATCTGCAGTCATTAAAAAATTTAAAGGCTCGGAGTCGGCAGGATACATCAGGACAAAAATTTGCACAGGTTGCTTGCTGTAAAAATCGTAAACGCCGCAAGCTAAATTTGCAGGATTTATTACAGTCAAATCCATTTCAGGTTGCAAAATTTTTCTTTCGCGACTTTTGAGTTTAAAACTGTCGTGAAGATTATCCTGCATATAAATTTCCTGAATCGATTTGCCGACGGCAAAATAATTTTCGCTGGGTGCGGCAAATGCGCCGCGAGAAATTTCCACAGTTGTACTTTTGTCGGAAACATTTTCGACAATCACGGCAATTTTTTTTCTTTCTGTGGTGTCATTCAGGTGATAGAAAAAAATTCTTGCGTCGCCCGACACAGTGTCTGTATATAAAATTCCGTCGCGCCGAACATATTCGGGACTGTCCGACAAAAGCAAAGTTCCTCCTGTGTCGATGACTTCGACAGGCAATTTGTGCATCAAAGTTTGAGCTTGTACCAAAAGGTGGAAAGGTGGAAAGATTATAAGTTGAAAAGTTAAAATCAAAAAAATTTTCAACTTTTCACTCAACAATTTTCCAAACTCACTTTCGATCTTTTCATCTGATTTACTTTTCATCTTAAAAAACATCTTAAAAAATTTCATCCAACTTTTCAAAAAAACCTGCCTTCCAAAGTCTAAATTTAAATTCATCAAGTCCAAGTCGCGGCTGTCGAATGTGAACACGTTTCAGCTTGAAAGGATCTGTTTCAAGATTATTTAAACCTGCGTCGCCTGTCACGGCATTTAAAAATTTTTCTTCCTTCAGGTAGTCAATTAACTTGTCGCTGTATTCTCCGTTCGGATAGGAAAAAGTATAAATTGTGTCCAGTCCGCTCCAATCCAGAAATTGTTTCGAGCCGTGAATTTGATTGTCCAGAATATGTTGACTTTGTTTTGTCAGAGGAATGTGATCTGCGCTGTGCGAACCAATTTCGATACCTTGCTTTTGCATTTCCTGAAGTTGTTCAAAATTTAAATAACCTTCCTTGCCAATCAAATTTGTTATGACGTAGACAACGGCAGTCATATTGTGCGCTTTCAAAATCGGCAACATTTCGGAAAAATTATCTGCGTAGCCGTCGTCGAAAGTCAAAACAATCGGCTTTTCCGGTAAAGTTTGTTTGCCGTGCCTGACGCGCATAAAATCTTGCAAAGTTATCGTAGTATAACCATTTTCCTGCAGATAATCAAGTTGCGCGGAAAAATCTGCAGGCGGCACATTATAAATTTCTGAATCGCGCACCGGAGTTTCGGTGACTGTGTGATATTCCAAAATTGGAAAACCTTCAGGCTCGGGAAGATTTTCAATCCAAGCAAAAAAAATTCCGAGCGCAACGCAGACAATCACAGCGCAGAAAAAAATTTTTTTAATCATGTGGTTGTGTTGTACCCTAAAGAAATTCCGACAATTTTTCCTTCGCGGACAAAGAAATTCAATTCTTCATATTTTCTGCCGGACTTGAGATAAATATAATTTTTCAAACCGTCCTCCTGTTGAGTAAGTCTGTCGGGATTGCCGTACACGTCCAAAATAACTTGTTCAGCCATTCCGACTGTCAAGCCGTCGGGCGTTGCAATTTCATTGTTGTCGTTTGAGTGAATCGCGCAGATTCTGTTTCCAAATTCGACAATGCAAAAACTTTCGTCGCCGAAAAAATATCTCATGCCCGCTCCATCTTTTTCGACGCGGCTGGCTTTGCCATACATTTCTGTAACTTCGGACATTGGTTTTTCCAACGTCAAGCCGCCGAGGAAAAATCTATTCGCGCTGATAGCTGCAGAACAATTTGCGCTCACAAAAAATATCGCTCCGAAGATAATTGCAAAAAATTTTTTCACCGTTAAAACCTCCCGCAAAAAATATTTCACCGCACAAAGAAATTTTCCTTCAAAACTTCGCCAAAACTTTTTCAAGAAAATTATTTTTCGACAAATAAATTTAAAAAACTTGACAGAGCGATTATCATAATGAAGATGAATCGGATCATTTCAGTTTGTAAAAATAATTTTTATTCTGAGGAAAATATTTTCAATTTGAAGGAGAGATTTTTTTTGTTTGAGTTTGAATTCATGAGAAATGCCTTCGCCGCTGTCCTGCTGGTTACTCCTCTTTTTGGAATTTTGTCAACGATGGTTGTTTCAAACAGAATGGCTTTTTTTTCTGATTCACTTGGACATGGAGCATTTACAGGAATTGCTCTCGGCGCACTTTTTGGAATAGGAACGGAAATTTTTGGTTTGCTGACTTTTTCGGTAATTTTTGCATTGATGATCACTTACATAAAAAATAAAAGTCACAGCGGAGCAGACACAGTGATCGGAGTTTTCAGTTCGGCGGCTGTTGCGCTCGGTTTGGTATTGATGTCTGCCGGAGGACAGTTCAATAAATTTTCAAGATTTTTGATTGGAGATTTACTTTCAATTTCACAAACAGATTTAATTTCACTTCTCGGAGTTTTCCTTGCGGTTTTTGTTGTTTGGTTTTTTCTTTTCAACAAACTTTTAATTTCCTCAGTCAACAAAACTTTAGCGCGGAGTCGAGGAATAAAAACTCACCAAGTTGAATCACTCTTTGCCATCTTGCTTGCCTTAGTAGTTGCGCTGAGTATTCAATGGATAGGAATTTTGATAATCAATGCGCTTTTAGTTTTGCCGGCTGCCACCGCCAGAAATGTAACCAACTCGGTCAAGCAATATCATATCGTGAGTGTGATGACAGCTTTGGTTTCAGGAATTATTGGCTTGATGTTGGCTTACGAACTAAATTCTGCGGCGGGAGCAACTATTGTGGTTTGCGCTGCAGTAATTTATTTTGTTACGCTTATTTTAAAATTACAATTTCCCAAAAAATTTTCAGACTAGATGATGTATTGATAAAGTCGAAAATAGAAAATAGAAAATGTAAGAACTCGTGAATACAGCTTCTTAGAGTTTATCAATAATTAAAATTTATGAAGAGATGCCGAAAGTGTCCGCGATTTTCTTTAAGTCCGATTTCAAATCGAACCACTACGCCAATCTCAATTCCAATTACACAAAAAAATTTACACTCTCGAGATGGTCAATGTTTTTTTGAGTTGAATATTATTTCAATATCGGTTATAATGCCCTGCAACTGATATTATGCCACAGTCAGGGAGAATCACCAAATCTCCTTAGAGTTTTTTGGCGGCGTTATCGGTCGTCACTGAATGGAGGTGACGCGAAACTTTGTGGGCGAAGAAAAAATCTTCGTCTTTTTTTGTAGATTAGATTCTCCAACAAAATGAGACAAAAAAAATCCCAACATAAAAATTGAATTTCTACGCTGGGATTCCTGTTTACATCGATATGATAATTTTAGTAAAGGAACACAACCGCTGTTCTTGTAAGGAAACCTGCTGAATTATTCTCGAGCAATATTTTATTTCCGTCCGTCACGCTGACAACAGGATTTGCATTGTGATCATCAAGACGTTCAGCTTTTATAACTAAAGGATTGCTACCTGCGCGACTTGCCCCGTCCATGCCATGTGCATAGCTTGCCATGCCGTCGCGGATGACCAAATCATAATCTAAATTCTGATGTCCATAAAGTTTTACGCCGCTAACATCTTTAATGACAGGTGACATTACAGGATTGAGATTCAAACCCCTGCAATCAATCACAACGCCTGTATAACCGCCGCTTACAGTGACAGTAACCGTAGTTGTGGGATCAGTCGGAGAAGGTTGAACAGGACTCGGAGTGGGGAAAGGAATTTGTTCGACAGGTTTAATTACTGCCTGTGCCAAACCGCCAACACCGAATACCGGAACTTGCATAGTGACTTCGTAATAGCCTTCCGAGTTCCAATTTTCCGAAACAATTTGTGCACCTTTCAAAGTAGCAGCCACGCTTGTGCGAACCGTGTCGTCTGCTAAAGTATTCATTTTGACGGTGGTTTCACCCTCAACTCGAACCTCATTTGCCGCCTCTGCCAATCTGCGCTGTGCATCGGCAATAGCCGCAGTACGCGCCCAGATTTTTTTCTGTGGACCAACAGCATTAGATGGTGGCAAACCAACTCCTGTACCTGTTAAAACTCCACTGCCACTGGTCCAGTCAACGCCGCCTCCTGCTGCCGCATCGACTTTTGTTCCTGTCAACAACAACAGTGTCGCTAACAGCACTCCCAACAAACTCATTTTGATTTTCATCGCAATTACCTCCTAAAATTTAAAAATCCCTATTGCCTTTGACATTATAAACTATAATTTCAAAAATTTAAAGACATTTTAAAATTAGAAATTCAATATTAAAGTTTAATTAACCCTTTGTGAGGACAGAAAATGTCTGCAACTTCAAGCAAAAATGTTTGTGCAGAAAAATTATCGACATCTTTTTCCGAAAATGTGTGAGCACAGTCAATTCAATCGCATTCACAGAAAAATTTGGGGAGTGTAAATTTTTTTGTGTAAGTGATTTTGAGTTTGGCGTGCTGACGCACTTTTTGATTGAACTTACACAAAATTTCTGACACAGTCAA
>CALEPR010000056.1 GCA_937910665.1 uncultured Selenomonadales bacterium | reverse complement strand
ATATCAAAATCCTTACGGATTCTAATATCAATTTTTACTTTATTATAGTAGGAGGAATTTTAATGAACAACAGGCAGAGGAAAAAACTTCAGGCGAAGATGAAATTTAATTTGCCGAATGTGCCACATTTTACAGCGACGGAGCGTTGGAATTTATTTCATACATTTTCAGTTTACATTGCGGCAGGATTGCGAATTTTTTTGAGTTATGAAATTTTTGGAGTTCCGACCGAAATTGCAGAAAAATATGACAAGGAAGAACCTGACAAAAATTTTAAACCTGACAAAAAATTTTTTGATGACCTTCAGGACGAAATTGAAAAAATGATTGAGGAAAAAAATAAAATACCGGAGTTTGATTTGCACAAAGAAATTTCTCCTGAAATGAAAGAGTGGCGAGGAATTTTAATGAAAATGTTGTGGGCGTTTGAAGAAATTCGCGACGATTATCCGAACAGTCCGTACGATAAATGGCATATGCGACAAATTTTTTCTTTATTGAAAAATCGAAAAATGCCGATAGAATTTGGCGAGGCAGATGAATTTGGACTTTGTGAAGTAAAATTGAATGGAGATGAACCGCCGCAAGAAATTTTGGACGCTGAAGAAAAATACAGGGAAAAAATACAGGAAGGTTTGGAATTGTTTACAAAACATTTTTTCAGTTTGTGGGATTGAGGTAAAAAATGTTGATACAGATAAGTTCGGGACAAGGTCCGGCAGAATGTGAATTGGCAGTCGGCTTGTTGGTGAAAGAATTGCAAAAAAATTTTTCAGGCGTTGAAGTTGTAAAATTTTCTGAAGGACGCGAAAAAAATTGTTACAGTTCAGTCGTTTTGAAAAGTGAAACAGATTTGTCGGAATATGAAGGCACGGTGGAATGGATTTGTCAAAGTCCATTTCGACCGAATCACAAGCGAAAAAATTGGTTTATCACAGTAAAAATTTTGTCTGAGGTTGAGGAAATAAATTCCTCTGCTGAATATAAAATTGAATATTTCCACTGTGGTGGCAAGGGCGGACAAAATGTAAACAAAGTAGAAACCGGAGTAAGATTGACGCATTTAGCGACAGGAATTATAGTAACATCGACAGAGGAACGAACGCAACAGGCAAACAGAAAAATTGCTGAGAAAAAACTTCAAGACATTTTGAAAAATAAAAAGTTGGAGTCGAAGAAAAAATTTAAAAAGTCGGCGTGGACGGAGCATTACAGACTTGAAAGAGGAAATCCGGTAAAAATTTATGAAGGTTTGAATTTTAAATTATGTTTGAAGAAAAAATAAACAAGCATCCGAAGTATGGTACAATTTGTAAAAATCGGCACAGCAACGGCTTTTACAGGTCGAGAAAGCGACAACACAAACTTGAAAAAAAATTTAAATCTATGTCAAATCAAATTTGGGTTACAGGAGTATTTTATGATGAAGAAAAAGGGAGATTGGTTTGGTTCAGTAACTTATGGCACAGAAAATATTGGCGAGGAATAGCAAATCGTCGAGTCCGCCGCCAGAAAGAATTTTTACAGAACGGCGGTTATAAAAAATTTTTCTATATGGTGCTGAATTGTGATATAGTGCATTTAATTAGTCACGACATAAATATGAAGGAGCGAAAAACTATGACAATTAAAATTATTGACAACAAAAAAATTTATGATTATGTGCGAAAAAGCGTGTTGAGTGGTGAGATTGAAAAAATTGCAGACAATTTCAAAGACACGGAAGAAATTTATAATGCAGTGAAAGGGATAACAGATTTAATGACAGTGGGCTATCCGCAAAATAAAGTTGATGTAGATTTTAAAGATTTTAGAAAATTTTTTGCCGAAGTTGAGGAAGGAAAAATTATAGTCGGTGAGTCGGAAAAATCAGCGGCTGAAGCAGTCGATAATATTTTGAAAAAAATTCCTGCGACAAAAAATTTGTTGGTGAACATTAAAGGCGATGAAAATAAACTTGATATGCTGGACATAAATGATGCGACAGAAAAAATTGCAGAAAAATTTCCGGACGCAGGAATAACTTGGGGAGTGACTGCAGACAATCAACTTGCAAATAAAATTTGTGTGGTAATGGTAATGAAAGTAATTTAGCGGACGGAGCAGGTAAAATTTAGCTTCGAAAAGTCGGAGTATTTTTTTGCGTAAAATTTTGTGATATAATGCAGAAAAATTTTTTTGGCGGTGTTGATTGTGTCAGAAGTCATTTTTGGATATAAACGTAATGCTGATATTTGGCATCCGAATATTGAGTTAAGATTTGCTTTTTATGTTCTTGAAAACGGTGATGTAATCATAAAAAAATATTTAAATGATGTCAAAATAATCAAAACAGAAAAAATTATTATTCCCCTGGCTGTTGTTGAAAATATAAAAAAATTTTTAACCGAACAGAAAAAATTAATTGATAGACTTCCAAAAAAAATATACAGTTTTACCATTGATGGTTGTTTAGATTGTTTCCACTTTCTTGGAAATAAAATTTATTGTTGGAATCCTGAAAGAATAGTTGGCGAACGCTACAAAGAATTAGAATTTCACTTGGGAGAATTATCGCCGGAAATGAAAGAAGTAGTTCAACAACATAATTATTTGCTTGCAGTTTTTGAATACGTCTTTAATCTTTTAAAAGATTACGGCTTAAAAGTTTACTCTTGGGAAAAATTAGGTTGTGAATGGATAGTGTAAATTTTTTTTGAAATGGAGCGAAAAAATTTGCGAATTGCAACGTGGAATGTCGAAAGATTGAAGCACAACCGCGAACTTGAGAAGATTATAAATATTTGTAATGAATTGAACGCAGATATTTTTATTTTGACTGAAACTGATGAACAGATAAAATTAAATCACAAAAATATTTTTCAAACGCCGCAACTTGACAAAAATTTTTACAAGCCGACAGAAAATCGCGTTTCGATTTTTACAAATTATAATTTTGTGAAAACTTATCAGACTTTTGATAAATTTACTTCGATTTGCGTTGAACTTGAAACAGAATTTGGAAATTTGCTTGTGTACGGCACGATAATCGGAATTTATGGAAACAGAAATAAAAATTTCAAGCAAGATTTATTGAAACAGGTAGAGGACTTCAAAATTTTGTCTGAAAAAAATATTTGCATCGCAGGAGATTTTAATTTAAGTTTTGCTGACAATTATTATTTTACAAATTTTGGTCGAGATAGTTTGCTGAAAAATTTTTCTGAATTGGAAATTGAAATTTTGACTAAAAATTGTGCGGAATGTATCGACCACATTGCAATTTCAAAAAATTTTTTAGCTGACAGAAAATTTAATTTTGCTGAATGGAATTTTGATAAAAAATTGTCCGACCACAAAGGAATTTTTGTTGATTTAAATGGAATTTAAATTTGATAGAATATTAACTCGGCTACGGTCGAGATTTTTTTTGCGTAAAATTTGGGTAAAAAAATGAACATTAGATTGATTATAATTCAGATACAGAGAGTTTTGATAAATCCAAACAAGAAGGAGTAATCGGCTTGAAAAAATTTAAAAGTCTTTGGACGACCGGAAAGATATTTTTGCATATTGGACAATCGGCGATATGTATTTGAATGGAGACGGAATTGAAGAAAATCTTGAACAGGCAAAATATTATTACAATCAGCTTATTAACAAAACTTACAATGACGGCAAATATCACGAGGTTGATTTTGTAAGTTACGGCAACGGAAGAAAATATATTTCAGCCAAAAACACTGACGCTTGCGAAGAATTTTTGACTGAAATTGCCGAGCAACGATTGAAAAAAATTTTGGCAGAAAGTGAGGTTGAAAGTTGAAATGACATTGGAAGAATTGGACGTGGCTATTGCTGAAATTATTATTCCGCAAGTTAAGCAGAAAAGTACAGGCAATTCTCACCGCCGCAAGCAGTGGGAAAATGAAAAATATTGGAATCTTTGTACGAAGTGGAAAAGTTGTAAAGTCGGCAAAGTAAAACATTGTGAACTTGTCGGAACAGAAAAAAATACTGGAAGATACAACAGACTTTGCGAAGATTGTTTTTGCTTTTTGAATGGTGCGAGATTTAGTATGGGTCTTGCAGGAATATTTTTTGATTGTGACAGCGGCAGGTTTAAAACATATTCCTGCAACAGCAAAATTTTAAGAAATTACGGCAACAGAGCCGTCAGACGCTACAAAGATGATATTGGCAATTTCAGTTACTACAAAAAAATTTTCGATTATTATTATAGTTGTGATTGAAGCCTTGTATTTGGATAATAAAAATCCTCTCCACCGAATGAAAATATTTCAGCGTGAAAGGATTTTTTTGTGTCGAGTTGTCACAGAAATTTTTGTAACTAAAAATAAAAACGACTGAAAAAATTTGTTTGTGAACAAAAATTATTGGAAATTGCGAAAAAAATTGTACATCTGATTTGGTAAAATGATTTTGGAAGGTGAGAAAAATGGTAGCGACATTGATTAAATTGGAAATTGCTTTTGAAAATGTAGAAGTGATAAAAATTCCTGCGAAATTTATTTTGACTTTGACAATGAGAGGCGTGAAAGAATTTCGCAACAGCTATCAAAATGACGACGAAGGACTTGCGATGTTTCGAGGTACTTCGGCAGACAAAATTTATTTGCAAATTGATAAGACTGCGGCGAAAAAATTTTACAGTGACAGCGACAATGAACTTTTTGCAAGGATAAATCAGTATCAAGACATTACAAGTTTTACGCTGATTTATTCCGACAAATTCACTGAAGAAATTTATTCACATTGGGAGGGCACGGATGAAACAAATAATTTGCAGAAAAATTATTTTGATGAAGAAGGCAATTTGATTGTGGAAATTGGAAAGGATTTTGCAAAATGATTTATGTAATTCCCGACACGCATCTTGGTCACGAAAATATAAAAAAATATTGCAATAGACCGAACAATTTTGAAAAAATTATTGAAAAAAATTGGAATGAAATTGTCGGCAAAAATGATACAGTGATTCACTTGGGCGATATTTCTTTTCAGGAAGATTGGGTTAAAAAGCTGGGCAGTTGGAACGGAAGAAAAATTTTAATTCGCGGTAATCACGACAAAATGCCGATGAATTTTTATCTTGACTGCGGATTTACAGCAGTTTTGGAAGAAATGGTGATTGATTTTAACAATGTTGTGATGATTTTTACTCACAGACCGAAATTTAATCACGGCTACGACATAAATATTCACGGACATCAGCATAATTTGGCAGTTTATGACGATAAGCGACTTTATTTGCCGCTTTCTATTGAGCATATGGGTTATAAACCGCTCGCGATTGATGAAGAATTTACAAAAAGTTTGAAAAGATTTATCGGCAACAAAAAACAGCCGACTTTGAAAGAAATTATGCAACTCGGACAAAATGCAATCGGTAAGCCGAACGATAAAGATTTTTATGACGGTTTCGGCAAAGATTTTTTCTTGAAGGCGAAGGCGAGATTGGCTGAATGTTATCAAATTTTGAATAATGCTCCATACAATGGCGAAATGTTTAATTACAGAATGTGGAGGCAAGCAGTTCGCTACATTGAGGAAAAATCTACCAAGAAAGATTTTATCGACGCTTTGAACAAATTTTTGATTTGAGAGGTGATTGAGTTGGAAAAAATTGTTGAAGATGAAACTTACTACAACAATCGCGGACTTTGTTACTATGAGTCGGGAGAGTATGAAAAAGCAATTTCGGACTTCACAAAAATTATTGCATTGAATACAGATGATTACGGCGATTTAATTTGTTTGGTGAGAAGTGGCGTTGCATTGGCTTATCAACATCGTGCGAATTGTTATCGCGAACTCGGCGAACTTGAAAAGGCAATCGCCGACTACAGCGAATCTATACATTTGATGTTTGATAACCATATAGCTTATACCAGTCGCGGAGAAATTTATGAAATGCTTGGCGAATATGAAAAAGCTGTGGCAGATTATAATGCGGCTATTCAAACAGATGACGAGTATTTTGATAAGTCAACTTATTTTTACAATCGCGGTCGTGCTTACTTTTTGGCAGGAAAATATGATGAAGCGGCATCCGATTTTCTTGAGGCAATAGAAATCGATTATTCCATTGAAGAAAAAAATTGTGAATTGACGATTCTTTTGCTCAATGATCTCATCAAATTAAATCCCAATCACGCAGATACTTATTTTTATCGCGGCGAATGTTATAAAATACTTGGAAAATCAGACGAAGCGGAAGTTGATTTCAAAAAAGCGGAGGAACTTTGTAAGAATTAATAATTTTACAAAATCTGTCAGTGAGGTGAAAATTTTTTGACGATGGAAACAGAACTGATTGAAGAATATTTTGAACGTGGAAAGAATTATATTATTTTTGAAAAGTATGTTGAAGCGATTGAAGATTTAACAAAAGCGATTGAAAATTTTCCTGACGATGAATTTCATTGCGAAAAACTTTTTATGGCGTATTATGCTCGCGGAGTTGCTTATAAAAAATTGAAAAACTATACTGACGCAATGCAAGATTTTGAACAAGCATTGGATTTTAATTCAAACTCTGCGGAGACTTTGGAAAATTTGGGAATTTGTTTGCAAAAACTTTTTGGTTCTGACGAGGCAGAATGGGCTTTTGACCTTGCAAATGCTATAGAAAACGGTTACAATCTTAGAAATTATTTTAGGAGGAGATTTTAATGGAAAAATTAAATTTGATTTGGTCAGCTTGTTCAAATCGTGATGGATATAATGTTTTGGAAGAACCGCTTGAAAGAATTTTTTGTGATATTTTAAGACATCAAGAAAAGTTTATGCAAAATTTTTTTGATAATGTCTTGAAGGCAACAAAAATTTCTACAGAAGAAATTAAAACTGCAAAAGTTGACATCGAAGAAAATGGTATTGATTTGTTTATTAAAACTGACAGGCAAATTATTCCGATCGAATTGAAAATTGACGCTCGCGACCAAGACAAGCAGTGTTTTCGTTATTTACAAACTGCAAGAGAGTACAACAAAAATATTCCTGCTCGGCTGTATTATCTGACTAAAGATAAAAAAAATCGCCAACCGTCTGACAATAGCTTAAATGGCGAAAAAATTTTGGAAAATAATTTAAACTCAGTCGGAAATGAAGAAGGCGTGATTTTGATTTCCTATCAAGATGAAATTTTGAATTGGCTTGAAAGTTGTCAACAGGATTTGAAAAATGACGGCGAAAAATATTTGTCGGTGCAGTTGGAATTTTTGAAAGATATGATAAAAGCAAATTTGTAAGGTGAGGTTATGTACGAAGATTTAATGGTTAAAGTAAAAATCATTTCAATCGGCGAAGATTTTTTAAAAAATTTTGTATGTGACTATCCGAAATTTGAATTGTGTTTAGTGACTGAAGAAATTTCAGATGCAGAAATTGAAAATTTAGTTTCGGATTGTCATTGGCTTTTTGTAGTTTCAGATGCAAAAAATTTAGCCGCTGCAAAAAAATTTGAAGATTCGGCGAAAGTTCTTTTGACAAATGTATTTTTATTTCCGACGGCTGAAGATATAAAAATTTCGGAACTTGAAAAAGATTTTGGAACTGTAATAGCTTTGCCGGAAGATAAAATTTCTGAGTTAAAATTTGAAAAAACTGAATTGCTGACAAAAATTTTATCTTCGATGATTTTGGCAGTCGGCAACACTACACTTGTCGGACTTGATTTTTTAGATGTAATTGATGTGATGAAAAATGCAGGCGTTATGTATGCAGTAATCGGCGAAGGAATTTCAGGAAGTAATCCGCTTGCGATTGTGAAAAAATCTTTGAAAAATCCTTTGCTGGAGTGCAATACAAATCAAACTACAAAAATTTTTGCAAGTTTTGTCGGGAAAGGCGAAGAATTTTCTATGATTGAAATACATGAAACAGTAGATTTATTTTCGATGATTACACAAAAGATAATCAAAATTATGAGGATAATTGCAATTTTATTTGGCAAGTTGCAGTTGATGAAAATATAAATTTAATCCGCGTACTGATACTTACAAATTAAAAAAAATTTTTTATGTCTCCTATTTGGTAAAAAAATTGAACATTTTGTCTGTTATAATTCTATTGAAATGAAAATTTCAAAATTTTTCAGAGGAGGAATTTTTATGGCAACTTGTAGTGTTTGCAAACATGGCGGCGACAATATGAAAAAGTGCGAAAAGTGCGGAAATGTTTGGTGTCAGAATTGTGCGATGAAAGGTCGCGGACATTATCCCAAGCAGACTGCCGGAAATAAATGTCCTTACTGCGGTGAATACAACAAAATTAAAACTTTCAGATAAAACCGCAATCAACTTTCAATTTTTTTGGAGCGTAATAATCGCTCTATTTTTTTTGAAAAATTTACTGATTTTTGACGAACTCGACAACAATTTGGGCAATGGCGGCATTAGTGAACTTTTGCAAAATATTTTGTCCGACAAGGAAAATAAAATTACAATTTTGATTTCGCATGATGAAAGGATTGTTAGTATCGCCGATGAAATTATCAAAAAATTTTATTCCATCTGAATGGAATAAAATAAAAAATTTGGGCTATAATTAAACCAAAAAATATTTCCAAGTGAGGTGCGTTTATGTGGAAGCACAAATGATTCCGTTGAACAAAATTGACCCTAATGCCATAAAGGGGATTCGTCCTGTCAGAGATGAGTCAAATTCTTTTCAAAATCTTCGCGAGGCAATAAGGCGAGAGGGGCAACGCTATCCTATTATTATTCGCAGATTGACTGCTGATGAGATTGAAGCAGTTAAATCACGTTACCCTGATTCTGAAGCAGAATACGGCATTATCGACGGTCAAAATCGCTTTTCTCTTGCCGGTTTTGAAAAACAGGAAGCGATTTTGGCTACTGTTTTGGAAGATGATATTCCTCAAGATGCTACCGAAAGGAAAATCGCAGATACCAGAATGGCTTTAAATATGAACTCCGCTATTCCTATGTCCGTATTGCAAAAAGGTAAAGTCATTTATGATCTTGAACAAGAAACAGGCAAAGACATTACCGAACTCGGTCTTTTGCTTTTTAACGTAAAATCTTCTATGGCTTATCGTTATGTGCAGGAATATAAGAAGCACAAAGATATTCACCGTATACTCAAAAAGCGAGAAAAAGCTATTGATTCGCAAATGCTGAATGATTTGGCTGAGGCATGGAATAAAATTCCGCATGAAGAAACGGCGTTTGATTTTAATGATTCCAAAAAGTGTTTAGAACAAATAGACTTGATTAAAGATTTAGAAAATAGATTGGGAGTCATCAGACGTGTTTTGTTGGCTCAAGATTCGGTTAAAACAGAAATCAAGCTCAAAAAAGCCGCACTTGCCAAGAATGTTCCGCTTGACGAATAATTGCGGAGAAAAAATTTTTCAACAGGTTTCACGATTTAATTTGTGAAATCTGTTTTTTATTCTCAAAATGTAAAAAATTTTACTCCAGCCTTTTGATAAAATTACGACGTAAATCAAATCAATAAAGGATTGGAGTGTAGATATTATGAGGATTCATTGTTACAAATTTCCGCAAGGTACTTCCGATGATGTACTTAAAGAGTATGGAATCAGCGACAGCGACTATACTTTAAGCGGAATTGCATTGTCTGAAGTCAAAAAGCTGATGAAAAAATAGGTTGTGTCAATAGATTTGTGTAAGTGAAAAAAATTAAAAATCAAATTTATCGA
>CALEPR010000055.1 GCA_937910665.1 uncultured Selenomonadales bacterium | reverse complement strand
CCACAAAACCGGCGAATCTTTTCAAAATTTTTCTTGACTCTTAATAGTTAGTCTCGATATTCTCGCAAATTATATGGAAAAATTATATCACAAGGAAAAATTTTTTTCAGTCAAATTTGCAAGCATCGATGACTTCAGAAATTTTTTCCGACGTCAGATTATCGACATGAAAACCTCCGGCACAAATTACGGCGACCTGAAATTTTTTGCAGAAACTTTCCGCAACCAAGCGACAAATTTTTTCATCTTTGTGACCGACAACATTCAGGACTGAAGAAGTACAGGAAAAATTTTTTTCGTCGCAGAGAGAAGGTCGAGGAATTGACATAACGCAACTTCCAATGTGCGGCTTATCTCCTCCGCGAATCACAATTAAAATATCTTCGCCGACAGGTTGAATTTCAAATTCTATTTCGGCGAAGGAAAGTTTTTTGCGGATAATTTTTTTTTCAATCATTTTGAACTCCATACCAATTTGAGTTGCAGGAAAAAATGCATTAAGCTATTACAAAAAAATTTCGATATATTTTTCAAGAGATTGGAAGTGTAGAAACCAAAAAGTTTTTTCACAAACTCGGACATTGCCTCTTGTATCAGAAAATGTGCGGAAATTTTTGACAGTCTTGGCTGAGGTCAAGACTTTTTTTTATTCCTAAATTTCCCCGGCTGAAAAATTTTTTTCTGGAAATCAAAATTTAATCGCTATACTTTTCAAGATAACATTGAAGTGCGCCGATCAAATTTGCATCGTTCAGAAATTTGCAGGGAACAATTTCAGGTTTTGGAAAATAAAGATCTGTGTCTGCGGCGAGTGCGTCGATGCTTTTGCGAATAAAGTCAATAAAAATTTGTTGCTCGCTTATGCCGCCGCCGATGGCAAACTTTTGAGGATCGAGCAACATCTGAATATTAAAAATTTGAACTGCGATTCTTTTTGTAAAAAGTTCAAGACATTTCAGAGCGACGGGATCTCCGCTGTTTACTGCCTCAAAAAATTTTATCCCGTCCACCTCGTCAACCTTCAAATGTTTTTTCTCGGCGTAGAGGGCGCAAAGTTGAGGTACGCCGCATTGATTTCCCCAGCGAAATTCATTTATCATTTGCGGCGCATCTTTGTCAGTCAAAATGAAAGAAACTTCTCCGGCAGAGAAATGATGACCGCGATGCAAAGTGTGATTTTTTATAAATGCTCCGCCAATTCCCGTGCCAAAGACAAGAACAAATCCATCCTCGACATCTTGGAGTGAGCCGACGGATGCTTCTGCCATTCCCGCACATTTCGCATCGTTCTCCATAGAAAATTTGAGATCGGAAATTTTTTCCCGAACTGCGCGTTCAAGATAAAAGTCATTATTATATTGAAGTGCGCCGCAGGTGACGCAGCGACCATTTTTTGTGTCGATAATTCCCGGCAGAGAAATTGCCATGCCTTCGACTTCGGGAGTTGAATTATAAATTTCGACAAGCGCATTTACAAAATCTTCGCTGCTGTCCATGGGCGTGGGAATTTTGCCGCGAGAAAGAATTTCAGATTTTTCATTCATGCAGGCGTACTTGATAAAAGTTCCGCCGACATCTATAACAGAAATTTTCATTCCGATCACCTCAAAAATTTTTTAGAAAATTATATCACAGGCCAACTTGCAAGTATATGACAAAAAATTTTTTGAAAATTTTTTTGTGCGATCTGAAGAATCTGTATTCACAATTTCAGGGAATAGGATTTAGTTTCCTCTTATCCCTTCACCCTTAATCCTAGAACTTGTGAATATAAGTTCTGAGATCGGAATTTTTTATTTGCAGGAAAATTTCAACCTTGAAAGAATCAGCAAACGAAGGAAATTTTATTTTGAAGATGAGAAATTTGCATTTGAATAAAGGCGGTATTTTTTAATGTCAGTCACAGAAAAAATTAGAGTTTGGTATCGCAATTTAAAAATTTCTGCAAAAATAACTTGGACTTATGCAATTTGTTTTATGATTTTAATTTTGCTGATCAATCTTGTTTTGTGGTTCGGAGTTTCCTACGCACTCTATCAACCGGCAGAGAGAACTTTAAAATTTAGTATGGAAAATGTTCAGGAACTTTTGACTAAGTTGGAAGAAAATTCGACGCACTTCGATCCAAATTCAATTCGTGAACCGCTCGTGCCGGGAGTTGTTCTTCGCGTCGCAGATCTCGAAGGAAATATTTTTATCGACACCGATCCGAAATATCTTTCAAATTCCCGGTTTGAGGAAAATATTTTGAAAAATCCTCCGCTCTTTGCCGATGACGAAATGGAAATTGCGCGAGTCAGAAATTCTCTGGTCTATCGCGCTCGACTTGATTACAATCACGACGGCGAACACGCAATTTTATATTTCTACAGGACGATCACTTCTATGAGTCACGTTTTTGATAATTTGGCAATGCTGGTAATTTTTATTGATATATTCGGAATTTTGTTGGCAGTCAGGACAGGAAATGTCGTCAGCAAAAGTATTTTGCAACCGATAACGACTATGACAAATTTGGCGCAGAGAATTGCTTTTGAAAAAATTGGCGACAGAGTTCCAATTCCTCCCGCGAACGATGAACTTACCGAGCTTGCAAAAACTTTAAATGGAATGTTGGACAGACTTCAAGGAGGAATTTTCCGACAGCAAAAATTTGTTTCCGACGCATCTCACGAACTCAGAACTCCTGCGACAGTTATTGCCGGTTACATTGAAATTCTGGAGAAATATGGGAGCGAAGATAAAGAATTGATGGAGGAAAGCGTCGAGGCAATTCGCTCCGAGTCGCAGAACATGAAAAATTTGTTGGAAAATTTATTGTTCTTGGCAAGAACCGATCAAGACAGACAAAAAGTTTACAAAGAAAAATTTGAACTCTCCGAACTTGTCGGCGACGTGATGAGGAAGATGAAAAAAGTTTGCGCCACTCATGAAGTCGAACTTTTGAAAAATGATTCGGCAGAAATTTTTGCAGACAAAACAATGATTTTGCAAATGCTGAGAATTTTTTTGGACAACGCGACAAAGTACACTCCCGAAGGCGGAAAAATTTCCGTGAACTCCGAACTTGTCGGCGGCAAAATTAAATTGAGCATTTCGGACACAGGAATTGGAATCGCGCCGGAAAATATTGAAAAAATTTTTGAACGCTCGACGCGAATTGACAGCGAGGACTTAGTTAAAAATGTTCGCGGCAGCGGTCTGGGACTTTCAATCGCAAAATGGATCGCGGAAAGTCACGGAATTAAAATTGAAGTTTCCAGTCGACCCAGCGAAGGCACAACTTTTACGCTGAACATTCCGATCGTTTAATCGACAAAAAATTTTTCGACAAAAAAACTCGCGACTTGCCTATCGCAGGTTGCGAGTCTCTTTATTTGAAAAAATTTTTTTACTTGTCGAGTTTCGGAACGACAACGCCGCCGACTGATTGAGCTTCGTCGAAATCCTGACGTTGACGACTCGGCAAATTTTCGGGCGGCTCGATCGGGAAGGTGATAACTTTTAATTTTTCGAGAGTTTTTCTTGCGCCTTCCTCCAAAAGTTTCAGTTCGCGGAGTTCACTTTCATTTGCAACTTTGCGCCACTTGCCGTCTTTGCCTTTGAAGTATGTTTCAAATTCAAGCTGGAAATGTTTTTCGTCGGCATATTTGATGTGAAATTTTCCTGCGCTGTAAGCAAGTCCGTTTTCCTCGTGCTTGCGAATAAGTTCATCAAGTCGCGGCGACGCAACGTCGGCGATATCCTCAAGCGTCATATTGGGATTGAGCAGATTTTTGAAAAAATCTTTCACCGACTCGACTGCCATATCAATTGATTTTTTATCCAATGCCATTTAATTTCACCTCGCTCAAACTGCCAACTGCAATTCTTTTTCGTAACGATCGGTAACGTCAACTTCTTTGGTCGACAAACCTGCTTTTGCCCACTCGGGAACTTCGGATTCGTCAATTTCGCGGGTGGTAGTTTTTTCTACCCACTTACCATTTTCTTTGTAGTAAAGTTTGTGGACAAGGCGAAGCGCACCGTCCTCGACGCTGGAGAAAAGTTTCGCCGCATATTCGCCTACGCCGATTTCTTTCAGCGCATCCTGAATTTTAGGCAGAAAATCTTTCAACCAGCCGGTAATTTCCTCCCAATTTGTCACGACCAAATAGCCGCCGACAAGAGCTCCCAATCCGATTAAGACAGGAATCATTAAAATCACTCCTTAAAAAATTTTCTATTTAAAGTCAAGAAAGATTTTCCTGACCTCGAATACCTAAATTAGCTTTTTTACTTTCAAGAATATTTTCAACCGCCTCAAAAACAATTTTTTTGTCCAGTTCATCCAAATTCATTCGCGCCGCCTTGAAGGCAGAATTTAACATCGCGTTTGAAATATCGCTGCCGGAAATTCCTGAAAATTTTTTTGCAATTTCATCAACGTCAATATTGTTCGGCAATTCTTTCGGAATATACATTTGCCAAATTTTTTTGCGACAATCTTCGTCCGGCAATTCAAATTTGACGTGAACAGAAATTCTCCGCATAAACGCCGGATCAAAATTTTCTATAAAATTCGTCGCGAAAATTATAAAGTCTTGAAATTCATTCATCAACATCAGCATAACCGAGCGCGTCTGATTTACGCTGACATCAACCGCCTGAGTCATATTCGTAACTCGCTTGCTCAAAATTGCATCCGCTTCGTCGAAAAATAAAATGCTGTTTGAATTTTGCGCCGCCTCGAACGCCTTGCGAATATTTTTCGGAGTTTCACCGACAAATTTTGATTCAATGTCTGCGTAGTTCACAATCAAAATTTTTCTGCCGAGATATTTTGCGATCGCATGAGCCGCCATAGTCTTACCTGTGCCCGGCGCACCATACAAATTTATTCCAATTCGCCGCGAAAATTTATGAGTATTTTTAAATCCCCAGTACTCGAAAACTTTGATTGAATTTTTTGCATAAGCCGCCACGTCCAAAATTTGATCTCTGGTTGACTGCGGCAAAATTATATCGTCCAGAGAAAATTTCGGCTCAACGGGGACAAAAATATTTTCCTCGACAGCCGCAGATTTTTTTTCTTCAGCCGCCGTTTCAAATGCGTCTTTTGGTTTTGTTTTGTCGATCCCCATTTTTTTAGATTCCTCATCTGATAGAAATTCTGAAATATTCTTCAAGTTTATCAGTCAAACTTGACGGCGCATCGGAAGATGATTTTCCCTTGCCGATAATTTTTATTACCGAATGATAAATTCTGTACTCTACGCTGTTTGGAACTAAATTTTCCCAATTTGCGTAACTGTAGGTGCGTTCGTTGATTGTGTTTTGCGGATTTCCTTCAATGTCGGAAAGTTCGACAAGATATTGAATCTGCTGAGTTTTTGGACGCAAATAATAATGTTCGAGATGATATTTTTGGTGACGCAAAACTTCCACGTCCTCAGGTCGAAATTGTTTTCCTTGCTCTGCCGCAAAAATTATGTCGTCCACTTCATTTTCTCTCAAAATTTCCGTGTCGTCTCTCTCAATCATTCTGATCCAAACGTCTGCCATCATTTCAGTCGTCGAGTAAGGCATTTTTCTCCAAGTTACAGTTTCCTTGTCCAAGTAGTAAATATAATTTTGATCCATAGTCAATTTTATAAACCGCGCCTTTAGAGTCTTCAATTTTTTTTGATTGTTCTCTTCTGTTTCGGAATCTGCTTTTTCTGTCGGATAACTTGGTGGCGGCAGAATACTTTTTTGCGTCGGAGGATTTGTATTTTCCGGTTCGGGATTTATCGGCGGCAAAACTTCTGTCGGCGGATCTACTTTGGCAGTCGGCTCGGGAGATTGAACAGTTTCTGTGGACGGAGTTTCCGGGCGCGGCTTAGTCAGGTCATCAAAATTTAATTCGTCGTCGAGATCTTCATCGTCATCGTCAAAAGTAACAGGAATATTTTGCGAGGAAGGTTGTTCGGGCTCAGAAATTTCCGGCGGAATATTTTGCGAGGAAGGTTGCTCGGGCTCGGAAATTTCCGGCGGAATATTTTGCTCATGCTCTGCCGTTTCAGTTTGTGATTCAGTTTGTGGCGGCTGCGTTTCTTCAACATCTTGCCGCTGATTTGTTGGCGCAGGATTATCTTCAACTTCTTCAAATTCACTTCCAAAAATTTCAACGTCTTCATCGTCAGCCAACGCCGGAGAAAAATTTATAAAGATTGACGACAAGATCAAACTGCCGACAAAAATTTTTTTCGCGTCCAAGATAATTCACCTCGAAAGTGTCTTTTCGACTTACTTAAAAAAAATCCTTTAAATCAAAGGATTTTTTACAGGAGTTCCCGCCTTTCGCGGAAATTTTTTTTGCGTAGATTTTATTTTGTCGATGTAAATAACCGCGCGTTTGTCGGGCAAGTCAGGCAAATTTTTTTCGATAAAATTTATTTCGCCGCCGCCAAGAATTTTTACAGCCGACTTCGCTTCAGAAATTTCCTCCAAAAATTTTTTACCTTTCAGTGCGGCAAAAATTCCGCCGACTTTCACGAAAGGCAAACAATATTCCGCGATTACATTCAGTCGGGAAACTGCGCGAGTAAAAGCTGCGTCGAATTGTTCGCGAAAATTTTTTTGCCGAGCAAAATCTTCTGCGCGACCGTGAACGCAAGTCACATTTTGCAAATTTAATTCTGCGACAACTTTTTTTAAAAATTCCACGCGCTTTGAAAGAGAATCCAACAAAACAATTTCCAATTCCGGTTTGAAAATTTTTAGCGGCAGTCCGGGAAATCCTGCGCCGGTTCCCACATCGATAATTTTTTTCGCGGACAAAAATTTTTTTTCTTCCCAACAACTCAGCGAATCAATTATATGTTTAACCGCAAAATCTTTTTCGCCTGTAATGGCAGTTAAATTTATTTTTTCATTCCACTCCGTCACAAGTTTGTAAAAAATTTCAAAGCGATCGAGTTGCACCTCATTGAGTTCTATTCCAAAACTTTTTGCGTCGCTAAATAAAATTTTACGAAACATTTTTACCATCTCCGCCAAAAATTAAAAAAACTGTGTCACAGCTTCTCGGTGAACAGGCTACAGGGATTTGTTTAAAATTTCTGTCTGTCTTTCATGGCGCGATCAATGTCACGCTTTGCAGTTTTTTCGGCAAGGGCTGCACGTTTGTCATAATTATGTTTGCCGCTTGCGAGAGCCAGCTCCATTTTTGCGCGACCTTTTTTAAAATAAATTTTCAGCGGAATCAAAGTAAAACCTCTTTCGCGAGTTTTGCTGAAAAGTTTCAAAATTTCTTTCTTGTGCATCAAAAGTTTTCTTCGCCTGAGCGGATCATGATTAAAAATATTTCCTTGTTCATAAACGCTGATATGAATATGTTCTGCAAAAATTTCTCCGTCCTTGACGACTGCATAACTGTCTTTTAAATTTGCCTTGCCGACGCGAAGACTTTTTACTTCAGTGCCTTTAAGTTCCAAACCTGCCTCAAAAGTTTCATGAATAAAATAATCATGTCGCGCCTTTCGATTTTCGCAAGCAATTTTTATGTGTTCATCTTTTTTCAAAATAATTTCCTCCCAAAAAATTTTTCACCATGGACACCATTTAAAAACGTACGCCAATTTAATTTTCAAACCTTCAAACAAATGCACAGGCACTTCAAATTTAACTTCAGCTTTTTCATAATCTTCAAGTCGATTAAATTCTGTTTCATCAAAGTAAGTGTATTCATCTTCCAAAAAATATTTTCCGTCCTTCAAGAGATAGATTGAAATGGTTTTTGAAAAAGGATCTACAATCCAATAAATTTTTACGCCATTTCTTTCATAAACATCTTTCTTGATTGTCAAATCTCTCTTCCTCGTGGACTTCGACAAAACTTCAACAACCATGTCAGGTACGCCGTTAATGTCGCCTTTCCAGTCAAGAATACTTTCATTTTCTTTCAAAACAACTGTCAAGTCAGGTTTAAAATAATTTCCGTCCGGCAAATGAACATCAACATTATCGGTAAAAATTTGCGCTTCAAGATTATTTTCCTCGCAATATCTCTCGACAGCAAAAGCAATTCGCAAAATAATTTTACTGTGACTGAGATTAGCCGCAGGTGACATAATTTTTTCCCCCTCGATAATTTCATAATCTTCGTCATAAGGTCTAACTGCCGAGTTCAACATCTGTAACACCTCCAAATTTTTTATAGAACATTTAAACGCGGTTGTAAAATTTTTTCTGCGACAAAACTAAATCGCGTCAACTGGATGCAACGTCACGTTGCCCTCCCGAAACTTTTTACAAGATTCGACAAAATTTTTTGCAACGCTCGGACAGCCGACAAAATGCAAATGTAAGTATGACGCAAGAATATTTTCATTCGCCCAGCCTGCAAAATATTTTTCACCTGTCCTCAACTTTTCACAGTCAAAAATTTTTTCCTCCGACAAATTTTTTTCCTCAATCGAAAAATGAAATTCATGCGCTTGAATTTTATCACCAACTGAACCGATAATGCAATTTTTTGTTAAAGTCGCGCTGACGTAACCGACCATTTGCAACTTGTCTGTCATTTTTGAACGGTTCGGAATCGCGCCGCACATTTCAAAAACTTTTCCGGAAAAATTTTCAATCGACTTCATCAAGTACATATAGCCGCCGCACTCCGCAAAAATTGGAAGTTTTTTTTCAGCAAAATTTTTTATCGATTCGCGCATAGAAAAATTTTTTTCAAGTTGTTCGGCAAACATTTCAGGAAAGCCGCCGCCCAAAATTAAACCGGAAATTTTTTCAGGCAAAACTTTATCTTTCAGCGGACTGAAAAAAATAATTTCCGCGCCGAGTTTTTCCAATTCGCGCAGACTTTCTTCATAATAAAAATTAAATGCCTCGTCCTTTGCCACAGCAATGAGGAGTGAGGAATGAGGAGTGAGGAATGAGGAAATTTTACTTTCAATCTTTCCATCTTTCAAACTTTCCATCTGATTTTTTGCAACTTCAAAAAGTTTATCAAGATTTATTTGCTTTTCGACGGCGACGGAAATTTTTTCAATGACTTCGGAAAAATTATTTTCAGCAGTCGGCACAAGTCCTAAATGTCTTTCAGGCAAAAAAAATTCTGCGTTGCGTTTGACCGCTCCGAAACATTTTATATTTAATTTCTCCAGAGCGTCGCAGATAATTTTTTTGTGACTTTCCGAACCGATTCGATTCAAAATAACTCCGGCAAAATTTAAATCTTTGTCGAAATTTTTAAAACCCAAAGCGACAGCCGCCGCACTCGTGCCCATACTCTTTGCGTCGATGACTAAAAATACAGGCGCATTTAAAATTTTCGCAATTTCGGCAGTCGAAGAAATTCCTCCGCGCCCGCCGTCGAAAAGTCCCATAACTCCTTCGATAATTGCAATATCCGCGTCGCCGAAAGTTTCAAAAAAAATATTGGCAAGATTTTTTTCCCCAACCAACCAAGAATCCAAATTGTGCGCCGCTCTGCCCGACGCAAGCGAATGAAATCCTCCGTCAATGTAATCGGGCCCAACTTTGTAAGATTGAACTTTCAAACCGCGCTTTTTCAACGCCGCCAAAATTCCCGAAACTATTGTAGTTTTTCCTGCGCCGCTCTGAGTCGCCGCAATTACCAAGCGTGGAAAATTTTTCATGACAGAACCTCAAAATCTTTTCAGAAGCTGTATTCAAAGTTTCAGGGAATGGGATTTAGTTTCCCCTTCTCCCCGGAACTTTTGAAACAAGTTTTCAGTCGCCGACTTTGGAACGCTGATTAAAAATTTCATACATCAAAACCGCTCCCGCAACTGAGGCATTGAGCGAATTTATTTTTCCGACCATCGGAATTTTTACAAGCAAATCGCAATTTTCTTTCGTGAGTCGGCGCATACCTTTTCCTTCGCTGCCAATGACCAAAACAATTCCGCCTGTCAAATCTGCGTCGGAAAAATTTTTCTCCGCACAAATGTCACTTCCGACAATTTTTAAATCCAAGTCGCGAAATTTTTTCAAAGTTTCCGCGACATTTGTAACCTGCGCGACCTTGACATATTCAGCCGCTCCCGAAGAAGTTTTTGCAACTGTCGAGTTGAGGGAAACGCTCCGACGTTTTGGAATAATTACGCCGTGAACTCCAACTGCATCCGCCGTCCGCAAAATTGCTCCAAAGTTGTGCGGATCTTCCAATTCGTCCAACAGGATTATAAAAGGCGACTGATTTTTTTCTGCGGCGAGAGATAAAATTTCCTCCGTCGTGGAATATTGAACAGGCGACGCGGATGCAATAACGCCTTGATGATTTTTTCCTCCTGAAAGTTTATCCAACTTCGCGCGGCTCAAAAATTCCGCGACAATTTTTTTTTCCTTCGCCAAAGCAAAAATTTTTTTCAGCGGAATATTATTTTTGTCGTCGAGCAAAAAAATTTTATTTATGCTCCGTCCTGCTTTCAATGCTTCTGTTACAGAATTTCTTCCAAAAATTAAATCTTCATTCGACATAAATTTTTTTCTCCTCAGTCAGAAATTTAATTGCCTGCTCGGCGCGTTCCAAATAAATTTCGCGAATTTTTTTATTTTCGCCCAGACCTTTCAAAAAAATTTCCACTTCAAAACCATGACTTTTCAAAATTTCTCTGTGCGAATTTTTTTTCTCGCCGATCATATCGTTGACAACATGATTTCCTGCAGCGAGCGTGAAAGGCATCAAAAAAATTTTTTTCACCGAAGTATTTTCTATTTTTTTTATGCAATCTTCAAGACTTGGCCAACCTTCGACGGTGTAAATAAAAATATCGTTGCGCCGCAAATTTATTTTCTCCTGCATAACGGAATAGTATGCGTTTGAAGGATCGGGAGTGCCGTGAGTCATCAAAAAAATTGCCGAATCTTTTTCGGTTTTCGGGAAATACAAAACTTCCAAAACTTCGGAAATATCGTCGGACTGATTCGCCTGTCCTTGCCAATACATCAGCGGAGTTGACAGAGAAATTTTTTTGAACTTAAATTTGTACTCGTGAAAAATTTCGACGTTATATTTGTACTCAATTCCGGGAATCAAGGCGAGCGACACGAGAGCAACGCCTGTGTAACCTTCCTGAAGAAGTTTGTCCAAAGTTTTTTCGGGCGTGGAATATTTGCAACTTCCTTCGCGCTCGGCAATATGTTTGATAACAATATGACTTGTGAAAGCAGAAAAAATTTTTTTGTCGGGATGAGCGATTTGAATTTCTCGAACTATGGAGTCAATATTTTTTTCTCGAGTTTCCTTTAAAGTTGTGCCGAAAGTCAAAACTACGACGGCATTTTTTTCTTCGCGAACTTTGAAGTCAGAATTATAAAATTCAAGCGTTCCAATTTGACTTGCTTTTTGGAGAGCGGACGGAGGATTTTTAACTTCACTGTTGAGCCGATAACCTGAAAAATTTTTTGAGCTGCTCATAAAAAAAAGTTCCCTCCAATTTTATTTCAATTTCGCCACGTCAATCCAGCCGACAAATTTTATATATTTTTCCAATTCGTCAAGATTTAAATTCACCAAACTGTTGCTCGAACCTGCCGCAGGAAAAATATTTTTAAAACGCCGCAAAGATTCGTCAAGATAAATTGGAACTCCATCGTTCACGGCAAAAGGACAAACTCCACCGACCGCATGACCAATTAAATTTTCAACTTCATCGACAGGAATCATGCGCGGACGACAACCAAATTGATTTTTAAATTTTTTGTTGTCGAGTTTCATGTCTCCCGAAACCAAAACTAAAACAGGTTTTTTATCCACAAAGACCGAAATTGTTTTTGCAATCTGCCCGAGCTGACAATTTAAAACTTGTGCGGCTTGTTCGGAAGTCGCGGTGGAATTTTCAAATTCCTGAACTTTTTCAAGTTCGCCGAGAGCGGCGAAAAAATTTTTTACCTTTTCTGCAGACAAAATTTTTACCTCCGTTATGTAAAGACCTGTCAAGTATTTTTTGAGGACACGGGGAAAGAACT
>CALEPR010000054.1 GCA_937910665.1 uncultured Selenomonadales bacterium | reverse complement strand
ACGCAGGATTTATATTTCCAACTGTAGTGTCCTTAATTCCTTCAATGCCGCTCATAACCGCCGACTGATTTGAAACTGCCCAGTCCGGCGTTGTCGTTGTATAATTCGCCATCAAGCCGCCCCCCTTTTTTCTAATTAGGAATTAGGAGTTAGGAGTTAGGAATTATTTTTTTTCAATCCCTCATTCCCAATCTCTTTTTTTTTATTAGGAGTTAGGAATTATTTTTTCAATTCCTCATTCCTCATTCCTAATTCCTAGTTAGTATATCTGCCGAAAAAATAAATTGCAAGAAAATATCTGCCGCCAAAAATCTTTCAGGCAGATATTTTTTTCAGCGCATTTTTTACAAAGTTTTCTGGCACTTCAGCAGAAATTTCAACCGCGCCGATTTTATTCATCAAAACCCAGTTCACCTTGCCGCCGACAGTTTTTTTGTCGCGAAAAGTCGCCTGGAAAAGTTTTTCAACGTCGCAACCTTCAGCCTTCGTGACAAGATTCAATTTCAAAATTAAATTTTCCAGCCGCCGAATTTCCGACGCAGAAATTTTTTCAAGTTGCTGACTGATCAACGCCGCTCCGATCATTCCGATAGCCACCGCTTCCCCGTGCCGATATTTTTTATAATCTGTTTCGAGTTCGACTGCGTGAGCGATTGTGTGACCGAAATTTAAAATTCGCCGCAAATTATTTTCCTTTTCGTCCTGCGCGACAACTTCAGCTTTAATTTCGCAGGAGCGACAAATAATTTTTTCCATAACTTTTAAGTCGCGAGACAAAATTTTTTCCACATTCTCCTCAAGATAAGAAAAAAATTTTTCATCGCTGATAACCCCATACTTCACAACTTCGCCCAAGCCTGATTTAATTTCGCGCTCCGGCAAAGTTTTTAAAGTTTCCAAGTCTATAAAAACTGCTTGCGGCTGATAAAATGCGCCGATTAAATTTTTTCCAAGTTTGTGATTGACAGCAGTCTTTCCTCCGACAGAAGAATCAACCTGCGCGAGTAAAGTTGTAGGAACTTGAATAAAAGGAACTCCCCGCAGATAAGTCGCCGCAACAAATCCCGCCAAGTCTCCGACAACTCCGCCGCCAAGCGCGACTATCAAAGATTTTCTGTCAAGTCCGATCTCAATAGCTTTTGTGTAAATTTTTTCTGCCATTTGCAAAGTTTTTGAACTTTCGCCGGCAGGAATTTTGTAGGCTGCAAAACTTAGTCCGAAACTTTCAAGTGCGGAAAAAAATTTTTCGCCGCAACTTTCAAAAACATTTTCATCTGTCACGACTAAAATTTTTTTTGTAAACTTTTTTGAATCGCAAATAAATTTCGCGCAGTCCGCAAAAATTTTTTCGCCGATAAAAATTTTGTAACTTTTTTCGCCGAGTTCAACTTTTATTTCCGTCAAAAAAATCATCTCCCCAAAAAATCAAAGGCGTTAATTGTTAGTGTTTGGATATTTTTTTCTAACAACTTTTCAACTGTCAACTAAACGATTCACCGTAACCTATTATTCGCCGACGACAACAATCGGTCGAGCGACACTGTAAACATCTTTGATGCGCCTGAGTTGATTCATAATTCGCTTAACTTGTTCGGAGTTGTTGACTTCAAGTCCTAAAATTACTGTCGAAGTTTTATTACTTTTATTCGGCGTGGCGTGGACGGAGTGAATATTAAATTTCATTTCGGAAGGCACAGCAAAAATTTCATTCAAAACGCCGCTCCTGTCAAGGCAAACAATTTCAAGTTCGACTGTGTAAGTTTGATCCGGCAAACTTTCCCAGCTGACTTCAATCATTCTCTCCAAGTCTGTGCCGTTCAAAATATTTGGGCAGTCGACGCGATGAACCGAAACGCCCCTGCCGCGTGTGACGTATCCTGAAATTTCGTCGCCGGGAATTGGATTGCAACATTTCGCAAGTCTGACAAAAAATCCGCTCTCGCCTTCGACCAAAATTCCCGATTCAGATTTTTTCGGCGCACCGTGAGAAGTCTGTTTTATTTCCTGCAACATTGCAGAAACTTCAGGCAATTTTGCGTCGGCTAAATCTTTTTTGTGCAGCTCGACAAGTTTTGCGATAACTCCATTCAAACCGACTCCGCCGTAACCGACTTGGGCAAGCAATTCAGTTTCATCAGAAATTTTCATCTGCTTGGCAATTTTATCCAGACGATTTTCTTTCAGCAATTCTTTCGGGACGTAACCAAGTTTTTTCAGTTCGGAATCAATTTTCTGTCTCGCCTGTTCAATATTTTCCTCGCGATTCTCACGCTTAAACCAAGCGCGAATTTTTGCGCGTGTGTCGCTCGACGCAACAATATTCAACCAGTCTCGTGAGGGTCCGTGATTTGATCTGTTAGTTGTAATTTCTACATAATCGCCGTTATGAAGTTTATATTCAAGCGGAACAATTTGACCATTGACTTTCGCGCCGATGCAATGATGACCGACTTCGGTATGTATCCTGTAAGCAAAATCTATCGGATTGGAACCTTGCGGCAGTGAAATTATATCTCCGCCCGGCGTGAAAACAAAAACTTCATCGCTGAAAATATCCATCTTCAACGCCTCAAGATATTCTTTCGGATCTTTAATTTCTTTCTGCAATTTCACCATTTGCCTGAGCCAAGACATTTTTTTGTCCGACGCGCTCCCTGCATTAGAATTTTTTCCGACTTCTTTATATTTCCAATGCGCCGCGACTCCATATTCAGAAATTTGATGCATCGCAAAAGTTCTGATCTGAATTTCCAGAGGATAACCGAGAGCCATAACGGTTGTGTGTAAACTTCTGTAGCCGTTTGACTTTGGGACGGCAATGTAATCTTTAAATCTGCCGGGAATAGGTTTCCATTTCGCGTGAATTACTCCCAGAACATTGTAGCAATCTTTGACTTCGTCAACCAAAATTCTCACGGCAGACAAATCATAAATTTCTCCAATGTCTTTGTTGTCGCGCATCATTTTTTTGTAAATGCTGTAAAAATGTTTTGCTCTGCCGGAAATTTGTGCATGAATATCCAAGTCGTCAAATTCTTCCTCAATCTGCCGAACTGCCTCAGTGATATAAATTTGTCGCTCCTGCCTTTTTTGTTTAACTTTTTCCATAAGTTCGTAATAAATTTCAGGTTCAAGGTAACGCAAACTTAAATCTTCCAATTCCCATTTTATGCTGGAAATTCCGAGCCGATTGGCAAGCGGCGCATAAATTTCCATAGTTTCTTGAGCGATTCGTTTGCGTTTGTCCTCGCGCATAAATTTTAAAGTTCTCATGTTGTGAAGTCTGTCGGCAAGTTTAATCATTATGACGCGAATATCTTTCGCCATGGCGATAATCATTTTTCTGTAAGTTTCAAGTTGTCTTTCTTCCTTCGACTTGAAAGGAATTTGTCCCAACTTTGTCACGCCGTCAATTAAAAGTCCAATTTCGTCCCCGAACATATCCTGTATTTCGTCTTGAGTAAAAATTGTGTCCTCAACAACGTCGTGAAGAATTGCCGCCGCAATAGTAATGTCATCCATTTCCAATTCAGTCAAAATTGCCGCGACGTTCAGCGGATGATTTATATATGGCTCTCCGCTGACTCTTGTTTGTCCGCGATGTCCCTCCGCCGCGACAAGATAAGCGCGTTCGATTGTTTCTAAATCTGCTTCTGTGTCGTAACTTTTTACCGCAGACAAAATCGAATCTATTGTTACAGGTTTTTTACCTTTGTCGTTCACTTCGAGCCCCCCGTTTTCAATTAGGAATGAGGAATTATTTCACTCCTAATTCCTAACTATTAAAAATTGTTCCGATTTCTTCGCCGCTCAAAACTTTTCGCAAATTTCCAATTTCCCTGCCGCTGACAATGACAGTCGGAATTTTATTTCGCGTGGTAAGTTTCGCCGCCTGAATTTTTGTAAACATTCCGCCGGTTCCGAGTTTTGTTCCTGCGCCGCCCGCCATTTGTTCAACTTCTTCAGAAATTTTTTCGACTTCGCGAATAAGTTTTGCGTTCGAATCAACTTTTGGATTTCCGTCATAAAGTCCGTCAATGTCAGTCAAAATTATTAAAACTTCTGCATTGACCATGACCGCGACAATCGCAGACAAATTATCGTTGTCGCCAATTTTAATTTCATCGACGGCGACAGCATCATTTTCATTTATCACAGGAATTGCTCCCATTCGCAAAATCGCCATCAAAGAATTTTTACAATTTTCCCGCGCATGTTCGTCGGTCGCGTTGTCTTTCGTCAATAAAATTTGTCCCATCGTCAAGCCGTATTCCGCGAAAAATTTTTCATAAATATGCATCAAAACTCCCTGCCCAATCGCGGCAAGTGCTTGGTTTTCAGGAATAGTTTCAGGTTTTGATTTCAAATTCATTTTGCCGATACCTGCGGCAATCGCTCCCGAAGTCACAAAAATAATTTCTTTTCCCGCATTTCGCAAGTCGGCAATTTCACGTATCAAATGCTCGATTCTGTATAGATTTAATTTTCCGCTTTCGCCGTGAGCCAGAGTACTCGTCCCCACTTTTATAACAATTCTCCGCGCAAATTTTAATTTTTCTCTCGCTAAGCTCAATCAATTCACCTTCAAAAAATTTTTTCCAACTAATTATAGAACAGTTTTGCCATTCTGCAAATTTTTTTCAGAAATCAGATCTCAATCCCACAAACGGACCGACCATTTTGAAATCGCCGTTGCCTTTTCGATTCAAATTAAATCCTACGCTCCTGAAACCCGCAGTCAGCGAAAAATTTTTGCTCGGCGAATATTTCAAACCGCTTTCAAAGTCATGAAGGTGTCCGATACCGCCAAGAAAAATTCCGGAAATTTTAGAGTAAATTTTCATCTTCGACATAATCGCCATATAAATTTCAAGTCCGACAGTCGGAACGGCGACAAAATAATTTTGAGTACTCGACGCAGAAAAATTTTCTGCCCTGCCGCGCCAATAAATTCCCGCCAAACCGTAAGACCAATTTGCTCCCGTCCCCATCAGCGAAATAATTTCATTGTCCACGCTCAACTTTACATAGTGAAGATTATTTTTCGCGGAAACATTGTCTGAAAAACTTTTGCCGCCGAAATTTAAATTTTTGTCGGAAAAATTTCCGTCGCCGCGCTCGGACATTCTCAACCAATCGGCAGAAAAATTTTTGTAGCGAAAAATAATTTCAGTCGCTCTATCGTCAACCAAGCGCAAATCATTTTTTAAATCAAGTTCGCCGCCGTCAAGATTTACTTTTGAAGTATTTAAATTTGCGTCCGCGCCGAAAGAAAAATATCGCATTTCCAAACTTATCGGCGGATCTTTGTGCTCAAGTTTTTTCACAGCTTTTTCAATCGCTTCGCCCAATGCGTCGGGCTGATTTTCTTCCTGCGCGAAAGTTTGCGACGTTGCAAAAAAAATTATTCCCGCCGCCATCGCCGACAAAATTTTTTTTATAATCATTTTTTCTTTTTCCCCACTTCATCACTTTCAGGTTTAGGAATCAAAAAGTTTGTCGAATATCTTTCCACTCTGTCAATAATAATTTCCGACGCATTTTTCAGCGACTTCAAATAAGCCTCGTCATTTATGTCGTCGTAACCTTTGCTTGTTTTTTTGTGTCGAATCGCTTGACCGACTAAATTTCTTTGCCAGAGGACAATATTTGTATCAACCTTGATGAACTGAACATTTATCGCCGCACAATAAATCATTTGCTTTGTTGAAAAACCTACCGGACTGTAAATTCCAAAACCAAAACGACCGTGCGAACCTACGTCAATTCCAAAACCCGGATTCAAACTCAAAACATCTCCAATCTTCGCCGTCGTCCCCAGAGCAAGAATTTGACACTTTAAAAGATAATCGCAGGTATAATTTTCTTTTTCCAAATTCGCCTCGTCGCCTACGCCGTAGGAAAGTTCCGCAGGATTAAAATATAAAAGTTCTCCAACGTCAGACGCAGATTTTTTTTCGCCAAGACTTTTCATCTCGGAATATTTTTTTGTAATTTCTTCGTCGCTTATGACGTTAAAAATTTTTTTGTCCGCAAGTTGTTCGGAAATAATTCCGCGCAAAATTTCTGCAGTGTCGAGTTCCTGAAAAGTTGTCCTATCCAAAACTTCGACGGAAATTTTTACTCTGTCCTCAAGCGGAAGATCAATCTCTTTATTTTTCTTCGACTTCGCAAAAGAAAAATTTGTCAGCAAAAACATAATCGCCAAACACATAATAAAAATTTTTTTAGTCATCGCAACTCACCTCGCGCAAATTATATCACAAAAACTTTTAAGTTAAAATTTCCATAAGAAAAAAACAAAAACGCTACAAATTTTTTTTGAAAATTGAAAAAATATATTGTGATAAACAAAAATTCTGTGATATAATCTCGCACAAAAGGTATTATAAATTTTTTTCAAGAGGAGTGTTTGTAATGAGGTTACCAAAAATTTTCAAGCGCATGTTGACTGCCGGACTTGCTTTGGCGGTTGCAGTCGGCGTTGCAGGTTGCGGCGGCGGAAATTCCAACAACGGAATGATCAATATCGCCACCGGTGGAACGGCAGGAACTTACTATCCGATTGGCGGAGCTATTGCGGACGTTCTTTCAAAAAATGTTGAAGGCATGAACGCCAGCGCACAAAGCACAGGCGCATCCGTCGCCAATATTAATATGCTCAAGGAAGGCGAAGTCGATCTTGCTATCGTCCAGAACGACATCACTTACTACGCTGTAAATGGATCAGATATGTTTGAAGGCAAAAAAGTTGACAACCTTCGCGCGATCGCTTCGCTCTATCCCGAAACTTGCCAATTTGTTACGCTTGAATCTTCCGATGTCAGATCGATTGCAGATTTGAAAGGAAAGAAAGTTGCGGTCGGTGCGGCAGGCAGCGGCGTTGAGGCAAATGTTCGCCAGATTCTCAAGGCTTACGGTTTGAGTTATGATGATATTGATGAGCAATTCCTTTCCTTCGCTGAAGGCGCAGCTGCTCTCAAAGACGGCGCGATTGATGTCGCTTGCTTGACGGCAGGTTATCCGACAGCTTCGGTTCAGGACGTTGCTTCTCAGCATAAAATTCGCCTGATTCCGCTCACCAATGACAAAATTGAAGAATTGATTGCGGAATATCCTTTCTACACCAAGACAACTATTCCAGCCGGAACTTATCAAGGTTTTGACGAAGATATTCAGACTGTCAGCGTAATGGCAATTTTGGTTTCCAATGACAAGATGGACGAAGAAAAAGGTTACTCAGTCACAAAAGCAATTTTCGGCAACTTGGATAAAATTTCTGCGGCTCACTCTGCAGCAAAAAATATCAAGAAAGAAACTGCGACAAATGGTCTTGACTTCATGCAAATGAACAAAGGAGCAGAAAAATTCTACAAAGAATAAAATCTCTGTTGGGGAGTGTAAATTTTTTTGTGTAAGTGATTTTGAGACTGGCGTGCTGACGCACTTTTTGATTGAACTTACACAAACTATTTTACACTACCAACGCCATTTATTTTTCTATTTACAGAAAAAATTTCGCAGGATCACAAACACCTCTTGCTTGATGTTATTCTTGCCCCTAAAATTTATGAAACGCCCATGAGTTATGTTTAGGACTTTCTTGCGCCAGATAATTTTTTTTGATAAACTTGTCTGCAATTGGACTACTTTTTATTGAAACTGTTATTTTTCTTGAAAGGTTGTGCTTGTTTTGACAGCTGCAAAGCAAAAAAGAGTTGCTTGGTTGGATACAGTTAGAGTTTTCGCTTCATTGACAATAATTGTTTCTCACTTCTTCATGCTGAAATTTTTTTGGTATACTCATCAAACTTTAGTCTTGTCACTTGCTTGTATAGGTCATGTGGGAGTTTTTCTTTTCTTTGCTATCAGCGGATACTTGGCAAGTAATTCTTTGAAACACTCCAAAAATGTTTGGGAATTTTATCGTCGAAAACTGATTCGCATTGTTATTCCGTTCACAACGGCTTATGTTGTGTTGGGAATATTTTTCATTATGCTGGGAATCTTGGAGCCTTCTTTAGCCAAACAATCACCTTTTTATCACATTTTGTATAAAGGTGGAAATTATTTAAGCATTTTGTTTAGCATTTTTCCTTGGGATCAAAATTTACGCAGATTTTTAAGTTCACCGGAATATTTAAATTTACCAAGTTATTGGTTTGTCGGCGAATGGTTTATTGGAACCGTTGTTTGGCTTTATCTGATAACTCCGATTCTTGACAAACTTTTGAAAAAAAATTTTTTTGTCACTGCGATAACCACTATAGCTGTTTCACTAATTGTTTACTTCAATACCACATGGATGGAATCAAATCACGGACGTGGACTGATCAATTGGTTCATTTTCCTTGTGAGAACTCCTGAATTTTTAATTGGCATGGTGATTTTTGTTTATCGAGATTTTATTTTGAAATATCGCTCGATACTGATAAAATTTTCCATACTCATTGTTTTGACATACTCAATTTATATTTTTGCGTTTACTTCCGATGTCAATCCTGAGTACCCGATTTTTCCCATATTCTACCGCCTATGCTATAAACATCCAAGTTCCTTTATATTCAGTTTGCCTTTTATATACCTGCTTTTTACTTTCGCCGAGTGGTTGAATAAAAAATTTTCCGGCATGATACTTGAGAAGTTTAATAGTCTTAGCGAAATTTCCTACATGGCGATGCTGATCCAACATGTCATAATATATCTGTTTGCAAGAAGTTTTGATTTTGAAAAACTTTCTAAGTTTGGAGTATGGCTCATGCTGACATTAATTACTTTAACAATTGTTGTGACAAGTTTCAAAATCAGAAATATCTACAAGCCGATTGAGGAATGGTGTATAAAAAATTTTTTGAAACGAAAATGAAACCTTTATGCCGATGAACTGTAAGAGGATTCATTCATAAACATTCAAGTATGGTATGACAATGCGAAATTTTAATCATAACTTCTTGTGAGGAAAAATTTTTTCAAAATTTTTTTTGAGAACACGGGGAAAGAACTTCAGAATACAGCTCTCGGCATTGCCACTCTGTTATTCGCGGATTGGCTACCGTAAGTTATCTGCAGGTCACCTTAGGTGGTCTTCAACCTTTTGGATGTGATTTTTCAAATCGCTTTTGCAAAACTCCAAGCATAATTTTGAAAGTATTTCGATTTACACCGAAAGTTTTTGAAAAAATTTTTCATTCCTCACTCCTCACTCCTAATTCCTAACTGAATTCAGTCCCAGCCTTCAATGTTGGTCGCGTCGATATTGTCGGAAGATAATAAATTTGTCGGCAGCTGAATCAATTTTTCTACAGCTTCGCCGTCAAAAATTTTGTAGGCGGTGTCGGCGGCAATTCTTCCAATTTTTTTTGGCGACTGCCCGGCGGTTGCAGTCATTCTGCGCGAAAAAATCATTTCCTTTGTTTCCGGGACTCCGTCCACTCCGTAAACCATGACGGAATTTAATTTGTCGGCGTTTTGAAGTGCGGCGATCGCTCCCATCGCGGCGGGATCATTCAACGCCATGACAATATTCACGTCGGGGAAATTTTTTATTATCTCCTCCATTGCCGGCATCGCCACTTCAAGTTGTCCAAGACACTCAGCCTCAGCAACAATTTCAAAATTTTTATTCTCAGAAATTTTATCACAAAAACCTTTAATCCTGTCGATGGAAGATCGCGCCTGCGAATGTTTCAGCAAAGCAATTTTTCCGCCGCTCGAATTTTGCAAAAGATGTTCCGCGCACTGAACTCCAGCCAAATAATTATCTGAAACGACAGTACACGCAACAAATTTATCGTCCTCGACATTTGTATCGATTGCGATGACAGGAATTTTTGCCAAGTACGCAGACCTCAGCGCAGGTTCAATTTTCGTCCAATCGACAGGATTTATAAAAATCAACTCAACGTCGTCATCAATCAAAGTTTTTATTTCCTCAATCTGTTTGTCAACGTCAAGCGCAGGGTTTAGCGAAATTAAAACGTCGCCATGATTTTCAACCACAGTTCTAATTTCTTCGTCAATGACTTCATAGAAAGGATTATTCAGCGTCATGTAAACCGCGCCGAGTTTCCTGCGGTGTTCATTTTGTTTAGCTGAATAATCTGTCTGCATAAATTGATAAAAAAATGTCGCGACTATCAAAGCCACTGTTCCAATCAAAAATAAATAATTTTTATTATTCATAACAATTTTTCTTTTGCGAGAAAGTTATAAATTCCATCGTCCTCATTTGAAGTTGTAATTTTGTCGGCAATTTTTTTCACGTCATCGGGTGCATTTCCCATCGCAACTCCGCAGCCGACAAATTTCAGCATTTCAACATCATTGTAATTATCGCCGAAAGCCAGCGCATTTTCAACACTGAAATTAAAATGTTTCAACAAAATTTTTATTCCTTCAGCTTTTGAAACTTCCCTGTCCATAATCTCCAACAAAGTTTTCGAGGAGCGGACGACATTCAATTCAGAAAATTTTTCTCCGAGTTCAATTTCCATTTTCGCGCAAATTTCCGGCTCAGTCATAATCAAAATTTTATTAGGCAAAATATTTTTTACCAGCAGTTCAGAAAAATTTGCAAGCTCAGCCGTCGCGCTTGTGATTTCCATTTCGCGCTGAACTCTTGCATCAATTTTTTCAACAAACCAATTTCTGCCGCTGTAATAATTTATTGAAATGTCGAGATACTTTTTCAGCTCAAGCAAAGTTTTTTTCGTCGCGTCGAAAGAAATTTTTTTGTCATGCAAAATTTTTTCTTCCTCAGTCAAAACAAGTCCGCCGCTGTAACTGATTATCGGAATGTTCACGCCAATTTTTTCTGTGATAGGATAAATTGCCTCCGGCATTCGCGCAGAGACCAAAATAAATTTAATATTTTTTTCAAGCAAAGTTTTTACGGCAAGTTCAGTTTTTTCCGACACAGTTTTATTCTCCGTCAAAAAAGTTCCGTCAATGTCCGAAAAAACAATTTTCACTTCCATAACATAACCTCCAAAATAATGCAAAAAAAACTTCATCATCAAAGCGACAATGAAGTTAAAAAAAATTTTTATACAGCTTCGCCAAAAAATTTAATAATTTCCTCGCCGTCGCGTTCAGAAACTTTTCGCGAAGTCAATTTTTCTATCTCATCCAACAATTTCGTGGCACGCGATTTTATAAAACTGTCAAAATCATTTTTTCGGCAAAGTTCAACGTCAGCAAAATGACTTTCAAATATTTCACCAATAACATTATGCAAATTGTATTTTTCCTCAATGTTTTTAAGATATTTACTCGGAGCGTCGCCGCCAATTTCTCTGTTTGAACTGTAGGAAATTGGAGTTTTATTGACTACGCAATTCCATTTCTCTTGCGGCAAATTATTGTCTTTGCAATATTTTTGCGGAAAAATGTGGTGAATGTCAATGGTTTCACTGTTGAATGTAGTAAAATCCATCGCCTTGCCGGTGATAAAATCTTTTGCGCCATTTTTCATTACAAGAATCATAACGCCTTTGTAAGCTGCCGAACTGTTCCTTTGAAGTTTGAGTATTCGAGGGGCATTTAAAGAAATCTCAGAAAACATTTTAGGCTCAACATTGTTGTTTATCCAATTCAGAACTTGAACAACATCGTTGGCATAATGTGTATCTTGCGAAGATTTATAAACTTCGCCAAAAACTCCGCACCAATACCAGCGACGAAGTTTCGATTTAATGTCAGCGTTGTTATTTTTTTTCTGCAAAATCAATTCAGCAAAAATGGCGGCAAGAGATACCAGTTGCGCCGAGTAAGGCAAAAATCTTGTCGAATAAACACACTCGCCATTTAAAAAGTTTTTCGCCTCAATAAAACCGTCAACCAAAGTATCTTTGTACTTCAAATAATCTTGGTGATTGAGATTTAAAATATCTTCACGCTTGCAACGTGCAACTTTTCCGCCACTGTTTTTGTAAGTTGCCAACAATGTTAACGCCGTCAAAAAGTCGGTATTTTTTACATTATCACCCTTTAAAAGTTCATGGTTGCAAAATGCTTTTTTATTATCTTTATTTTCAGAAATATACTTCCAGTCTTCCAAAAGATTTATTGTAGTGCCGTCAGCCTTCTTGTGCATTGCAAAACGCGCTGTCAGTAAATCAAAAATTGTCAGCACAACGCCGCCGAGATTGACTTTTTCAAAAATTTGACAAACTGAAAATGCAGGCGTGTCCTTTGTGATAATCATGCTCGGCATTTTATACTGAGACATCTGATTGGTGATATTTTGTTTAAAGGTGCTAAAAAGTTGAACAAACTCTTTGCCATAGTCGTGATAACTGAAATAATTATTTTCCCATTCCTCAAGCCTGCTTTTAACTAAACTGCAGTTCAGCGGAAACATCTTGTAATTGTATTCATTTTCAGCTGAAGACAAATCATAGACAACAGTTTTGCCGACTTTAAAAATTTTATCTTCGTGAACAGAAATTATTATGTCATCTTCTTCAGAATTGTTCTTTAAAGAATTTATCGCCTTCTCCATGTTAATGTAGTAGTACAATTTTTCTTCTTTCTTTGAACTGTTGAGTACTACCGGTTTATCGGAATAAAGCACACTGTACAAACTTGTCAAACGCTGCTGTCCGTCGAGAATCAATTTTTCAGGAATAACGTTATCTTGGCCTTCAATACCTGAAATTGCTCTGGCTTTAAACATCGGCTGATCACGCTTGTTTTCCAGCAACATTACTGCACCCATCGGATAATTTCGCATCAAACTGTCAATAAGCGACTTTATTTTTGCATCGTCCCAAACCCAACTGCGCTGAAATTCCGGCAACTGAATTTCCCCTTTGTGTACGCCCTTCAGTAAATCTGTAAGTTCGATTGAATCAGGTTTCATTCCCACTCTATCATCTCCTCATTGATTTTGATTTATTATATTCGCTCAATTTTCCGCAGTCAATTCTAAAATTCTAAAAGAACTCCCGTAAACAAGTACAGGAGTTCTTTACATTTTTGAGAAAGGTTATAACAATTATGTTGAGATTATTCGATTTTTACGCAAACAGACCGATTGCATAGCCGATGATACCGAGCGCGAAAAGTCCAATGATAACAAGCAGAGGATTCATTCCGCGTTTCAAGAGCCACATGCAAGCGAAAGTCATCAAGAGTGCAACAAGACCCGGCATCAAGCTGTCGAGGATTGACTGCAAAGTTGTAACGACGTGTTCGCCAAGCGAATTGTCATACTCAGAAATTACCAGCGGCATATTGACTGTGGTCCATTTCGCAACGAGTGCGCCCATGACCAGCAGACCGAGAACCGAAGAACCTTCAGTCAAGAAGTGCATCTGATGTCCGCCGATATTTTCGACAAGCTCAGTACCTTTTTCGTAACCATACTTAACGCCGTACCAGTGAGTGGCAAGACGAATCGCGTTAAATGCGACAAAGAAAATGATAGGTCCGATAATTGAACCGGTAAGCGCGATACCTGCTCCAAGAGCTGCCAAGACCGGGCGAAGTGTTCCCCAGAAGATTGGGTCACCGACACCTGCCAAAGGTCCGATCAAACCGACTTTAACACCTGACAAAGTTGCGTCGCTGATGTCCGCGCCGTTAGCTTTCTTTTCCTCCATCGCGCCGATAATACCCATGATCGCCGCCGCGACAAACGGTTGAGTGTTAAAAAATTCCAAGTGACGTTTCAAAGCCGCACTCAATTTTTCCTTGCTGTCACCGTAAAGACGTTTGAGGATCGGCATCATAGAAACGCAGAAACCGATAGCCTGCATACGCTCGAAGTTGAAGGAGCCGAGCAGGAAGTTTGATCTTATAAACGTCCAGAACAAATCATTTTTACTAACTTTTTTTTCTGCCATTATTACTCACTCCTTCCTTACATCAAATCCGAGTCGTCAATGTCGTCGCCTTCAATGGCAGAGCCGCCGCCGGTCTTAGCCGCTTCCTCAATAGCAATATCTGTTTGCATATCTTTAATGTGGAAGTAAGCGCAGATAGCACCGAGTACGCCGAAACCAATCAGGTTGACGTCCGTGAAAACTGCAACCAAGAAACCCAAGAAGAAGTAAACCATCAATTTGCCCGCGTTCATCATGTTGATAACCATCGCGTAACCAACGACGACGATAAATCCGCCGGCAACCTGCAAGCCGCGAGTGATGACTTCAGGAATTGAAGCCAACGCATTATTAACCACGTCAGTACCTGCAACCATAGCAATAGCTACTGTAGGAATTGCAACGCGCAACGCCTGAAGCAAGAGACCTGCAATGTGACACATTTCAATGCCGCGCATATTTGCATCGGCGGCATATTTATCAGCTAAGTGCTGGAAGAAAACTGTAATTGTGCGGACGAAGATTGTTAAAACCTGTCCTGCTGCAGCAAGCGGAACTGCCAAAGCAATACCTGCGCCGATCGATTGGTGACCGACGATAACCAAAACTGTAGAAACTGTGGAGGCAAGAGCTGCGTCAGGAGCCATAGCCGCACCGACGTTCATCCAACCCAACGCCATCATTTCCAATGTTCCGCCAAGAATAATTCCTGTTGTAGGATCTCCAAGTACAATTCCTGTTAAAGTACAAGCAATAAGCGGACGGTGAAACTGCGCCTCGTCGACAACTGATGCCATACCTGCGACTGCCGCAACTATAAACAGTAAAATTAATGTCATACCGGACAACACTTTATACACCCCTTTCGTTAAATGAGGAAGGAGGAATTAGGAGTGAGTAATGAAATTTTCATTCCTAATTCCAAATTTCAAATTCCAAATTAAGCAAGTCCTTTTGATTTAAGAGCGTCCATAGCATCGACTTTAGGATCGTTTGCAAGTTTACGCATCTCAACTTCAATTCCCATGCCAACAAGTTCTTTAATAGCCGCAACATCATCGGCGTTGACTGCGACAGCCTGAGAAATCATCGTGTCGCCGTCCTTAAAACATTTTCCGCCAAGATTTACTGACTTGAAAGGAATACCTCCCTTGACGGCGCGAACAACGTCGCGAGGATTCGTGAACAAGAAAAGCGTCTTGAAGGATTCATACTTAGGATTTTTGTACGCCTCAACCGCTTTGTCAACCGGCACGACGTAACCTTTCAAACCGGGTGGAACAACCTGCAGGAGAAGTTTTTTGCGAAGTTCATCTTTCGCAACTTCATCGCTGCAACACATAATACGATTGCAACCTGTAACTCTCGACCAGACTGTTGCAACTTGACCGTGAATCAGGCGGTCATCAATTCGACAGAAAGCAATTTCCATGATAACAGCTCCCTTCATTTGAAAAAAAAATAATTTCTCTATTTCAGGCAGAAAATCGCAGAGTGGAAAAGTAAAAATTTTTTCTACTGACCGCTGCCGACTGTCCGCTAAAATATTCCGAATTGAGTGGAAAAAATTCTAAACACTAATCACTAAATTAAAGTTCGTCGTCGTCCGACTCGGCGTTCAAACTTTCATAGGAAGCAATCATCGCGCCGTCTTTTCCTGCAAGAGCTGCCTGATCCATAAGTTCAGAAATTTTTGCTGAACCGTCGTCCGCGTCCTGCGCCGAACTCATCGCAATAAGCATCGGCAAATTTACGCCGGTGACAATTCCATAATTTTCATTTTGAGCAACGATTCTGCACGCCGCATTATAAGGACTGCCGCCAAGCAAATCATTCAAGAACAAAACGCGATCGGGATTTCCGAGTTCCTTAATCGCCTTTTCATATTTCGCAACAACGTCGTCAGGACCTTCGCCCGGAACCAAAGTGACTGCTTTAAGATTTTCGCGCTTGCCATAAATCATTTCGCAAGACTGCAAAATTCCATTTGCAAATTCGCCGTGAGTACCGACAATAATTCCAAACATTTAATCGCCCCCAAAAAACTTTTTTAAACTCTTACGCGACTAATTTTATCTAACAAATTTTTAATGTCACTTGAAGTTTGTCATAAAATTTTGTGACAAATCATATATTTTATTTTTTTTTTGTGACAAATGTAATATCGAAAAAATTGACCAACAAAAAGAAACTTGTAAGAAAAAAATTTTTGTCGCGTATCATGAGAAAGTAATTTTTTTACAGCTCAAGTTCCAAAATATTTTTTGAAATTTCCTCAAGTTGCTCATGAGAAGGAATATTTGTAATTCTAATTTTGTCGAGAATAATTTCGATGCCTGCCGCTTTGAGTTCGTCCTCAACCTGCGCGATACTCTGTCCGCTCCAGCCGTAAGAGCCGAAAGCAAATCCTTTGTGATTTTGCGGACGCAAACCTTTCAGGTAATTCAAAAATTTTGCGACTGTCGGCATCATTTGATTGTTGATTGTCGGCGAACCGACGATTAAATATTTGCTTGTAAAAATATCTGTTACAATGTCTGACAGTGGAGTAAATTTTAAATCGTAATAAGTTGCAGGAATTTTTTTCGCGGCAAATGCTTCCGTGATTGTTTGCGCTAAAATTTCTGTAGAATGCCACATCGAATCGAAGACGACGCAAGCGCGTTCCTCGACTTCGCCGCTCGACCATTTTTTGTAGCAGTCAATGATTGTTGAAATATTTTTTCTCCAGATAACTCCGTGACCTGTGGCAATCATTTTTATTTCCAAGTCGCCGAGTGCTTTTAAAGCTGTCTGTGCTTGCTTGCCGAATGGCATCAAAATATTTGCGTAATATTTTTTCGCTTCAGACAAAATTGTATTCAAATCATTTTCATCATCGAAACGCATCGAAGTTGCAAAATGTTCTCCGAAAGCGTCGTTGGAAAATAAAATTTTTTCTTCAGGACAATAGGTAACCATCGAGTCGGGCCAGTGCAACATTGGTGTCGGAACAAATTGCAAAGTTCTTTTGCCGATAGAAATTTTGTCGCCCGCCTTGACAGGTTTATAATTTAAATTTCCATACCGCGCAGTTAAACCTTTCAAGCCGTTAGGATTTGTCGTAATAATTTCAGCGTCTTTTGCAAGTGCGGCAATTTCTCCCAAACTTCCCGAGTGATCCGGCTCGACGTGGCTGGAAATAATTAAATCAATTTTTGCGGGATCGACAATCGAAGAAATTCTTGCGAGCAGTTCATCTTTGAAATCAATTTTCGCCGTGTCGATCAAAGTAATTTTTTCGTCCAAAATTAAATATGCATTGTAAGTCGAGCCGCGCGAAGTTTCATAGCCGTGAAAATTTCTCAAGTTCCAATCAATCACGCCGACCCAGAAAATATTTTCAGCAATCTTTATTGCCTTGCAATTATTCATCATAAAAATTTCCTCCATTCAAAAAATTTTCTGCCAAAGGATAACACAGTTACAAACTTTTTTGCAATATTGATTCTTGAAAGAAAATTTATAAAGCGCAAAAATATTTTTCGACAAGGAAGAAAAATTTCCGTCGAACTCTGCAGGAAAAATTTTTGTCGCGCTGAAATATTTTCTGATTAGTTACAAACTTTTAGGAGGAAAAAATTTTTTGGACAAACGAAATATTTTTGAAATGCTCGGCTTGGAATTTGATCCTCCCGACAACTTGAAAAAAATTCGCGCAGCTTATGAAGGCTGGAAAAAAAAATTGACTGCCGAACAGAACACGACGGTAGATCCTTCGCGTCTGCAAATTATCAAGTCGGAATTGTCGATGGACAATTATATTTTGCAAACGATAGAAAATCCGCGACTTCGACACCGTGAAGCTGAGGCGTTAAAACAAAATCGCATTGAACAACTCCGACTTTGCATCGACCTCCAGCGTGGAGATACTTCAGGAACTTTGCAAGTCAATCAGTCACAAATTCGACAAATCAAAGACAAATTAAAATTGAGCGTGGAAACGATCGAGGCGACTTACAAAGAACAAGGATTTGAAATAAAACCTGTGCGGACGAACAAAAGCATTTTGGAAACGCTGAATAATTTTTTCTTGTCCGATTCTGTTATGGAGGAACTTAGAAAAAATTTCGCGCACTTCCAAACTGTTCCCGACGCAAAAAATTTTTCTTGGTCGGCGGAAGTTCATGATTTGTATGAGCTGGCATATTTTGTTGAAGGCAAAGTTGAGTCGAGTGCAGATTTTTATAAACGCAGGGACACTGACGATTTGCGCGAGATTTTTCGCACTGAAGCAAAAAAAGTTTCCGCGCCTATTCCTGCTTGGCAATCGATTAAAGCACTTTTGAATTTGGCGCAGACACAAGTTTTTAATTCCGACGACAACAGATTTAAATATGATCATTCGCTGAAGTTGGAAAAACTTTCAGATTTTTTTGCGAAGTTGAAAGTCGCGCCGGAAATTTTCAAGCGCGACAAATTTTTTGCCGACAACTGCATTAACAGAATCAGAAAAACTTTTCCAAACTTTTTAAATTATGAGCTCAGCGCGGCACTCTACAACAAAGCCGCCGGACTTTTGAAAGAACCTTATGAATCTGTTGACAACGCAGGCGAAAATTTTTTCTGTGTGACTTGTGCGAATTGCGGGGCGTTTGAAAATTTCAGAACTCGCGAGGAAGCGGAGCGAGCGACTTGCAAAGTTTGCGGAGAAAATTTTTATATCGAATGTCCGAAGTGCGGAAAAAAAGTTCCTGCCGACGCCGATCACTGCAGTGCTTGCGATTTTTCTTTGAAGGAACTTCGACGCTACAGTTATTATCTTAACTATGCCAACAGTCTTTTGGATTTAATCGAGCGCGGTGCGAAATCGAATGACGACGACGTAAAAAATGTTATCGCGGAGGTTATAAAAGTTTTTGCGAAAGCCAAACTTGTCAATCCCGAATCTTTAGATTTGAAAAAAATTGAATGGCGCATGAATCGAATCGCATCAGATTTCAAAAAGCGCGAACTTATCAAGTGGGCAGAATCAAAAATGCCGAGCCTTTCAACTCATCCCGACAAAGCTGTTAGCGATTGCATGGAAATTTTACGCAAGATTAAAGATTATAAACCTGCGCGGGACAGATTGAGATTGATTAAACCGAAAAAACCTTTAAAAGTTTCTGTGGCGATTAAAGAAAATTATCCGCAAACTTCCCAGCAAAATTCTTCAAACGCCTCAATTCTCAGCAAAATTTCTGTCAATGCAAAGTCAACCAGTTTGACCAATCAAAATTTTAATCTTACCGCAACAATTTCTTGGCAACCTGACAATGATTTAGCCGTTCGTTACACCGTCGTGAAAAAAGTTGACGGCGAACCGAAAAATTATCGCGACGGAAATATTATTGTCGATCAGACTGAAAATCTTGAATTTTACGACGCGGACATAAAGCCCGGAATTTTATATGGCTACGCAGTCTTTGCCGTTCGACTCGGCTCCATTTCAGATCCGATGACTTGCAGCGCAGTTCACTACAGCGACCTTGATGAAAAAAAACTTATCGCAAAAACTGAAGGCGGTTACTGTCAATTTAATTGGCGGTTGCCTTCCGATAATTGTTTGGGCGTGAGAATTTTGCGGAGCGACAGCGAGGGAAATAATGTCGTCGTCGCGGATTGTGTTCACTCACCTTTTGTCGATAAACTTGTAAAAAATCGCAAGCAATATCAATATCGTTTGCAGTGCGTTTATTATTCTGCGGAGGAAACTGTTGCGGATCGCGAAAAATTTTTGTCGGCGGCAGAGAAAGAAAATTTCAACAAAGTTTGGAAAAGTCAGCGCAGTTGGAAATATAGTCTGGGAGTTACGGTGACTTTAACGCCGGAAAAACCTCCGCGCCCCGTGAAAAATTTAAATCTCAACGTCGAGGACGGAAAAGCAAAATTTTCTTGGCAGACGACCGGAGAATTTGATTTGTGGTTCAAAGAAATTTCCTCCGACAAAAAAGTTTCTTTCGCACAGAACGGAAAAATTTTTGAACTGGATAAACTTGATGCGCTCTTGGGCAACGGAGTAATTTTGAAACGCGCCGACAGTTCAGAAAAATTTTGCGAAATTTCTATGACAAGCGAAGTTATGAAAATCGCGGTGATCAGCGTGACAAAAGATTTAGGCGTTGTGAATGAAATTTTGACTGCGGCGGATGTCGAGCCTTGCGAGATTGACGAAAAGAAAACGCAAATTGATGCGAACGGCTTGAAATTAGTTTTAAAAACTTTGCCGAAAAATTTATATCTGATTCACTACAAAATTAAAACTGAAGATTCTGAGGAACTTTATGCGTCGATTGAGGAGGCGAAGGCGCGATATTTGAACAGAATTTACGCAAAAAAATATGCGGAGGATACTTTCATTTCTCAGTCGCATTTGCCGCAAAAAGAACTTTATATCACAGTCATCGGCGAATATAAATTAAGCGACGGCTCAGCAATTTTTTCTGCGCCGAGTAAACTTTGTTTGAATAATCGACCGAAGTCGGAAATTTTTTATCACCTTGAATGGGGAACGAGCGGACTTTTCAATAAAAAAGCTCAGGCGAAAAATTGCAAACTTGTCATCGAGAGCGACGCGAAAAAAACTCCGCAATTATTTTTGGCTTGCAGGAAAGACGGCAGAATGAATATTGAATTGAAGGATTCCGCGACGCAAATTTTGGAAAGCGTGAAAGAATATAAAAATGGTTTTCCAAACAAAAAAATTGAAATTATTCTGTCGGATGAAATTTGGCGCGAAATTTTGCCCGGAACTGTCGTAAAACTTTTTACTTCGGAGGAGGACGCAAAATATTTTGACTTGAAAGCAAGTAAGCCTGAAAGTTTGACAGTGCCGAAAAAATAAATTCCACAAAAAATCCTGAGGAAGTTTTCGGACTTCGACAGGATTTTTTTCTGTAAAAATTTTTTTCAGAACTTATGTCAAACTTTTTTAGAAACTTTATTCACAGCTTCAGGGAAAAGGGATAAGGGGCTAGAAATTAGTGGTTAGAAAAAAAACTAACAACTAATCTCCTTATTCCCAGAACTTTTGAATACAAGTTCTTAAATTTGCCTGACAAGGATGCGCGAGCCGTCGACGTTGATAATTTTTACAATGTCGCCTTGTTTTATGAAATTTCCTTCCGTCACCACGTCGAGAGGTTCGCCTTCAACCATCACGGAACCGGCAGGACGAAGATCAGTCGCGCATACGCCAATCGCGCCGAGATATTTTGTCTTGTCGACGACGCTGGTATAACCAAGTTTATTTTGTTGCTGTTCGTCCAGAATTAAATCGTCCAACAGAGTTTTATTTTTCTTCGCAGGATTTCTGGTAGTTATGTAAACCATCACAGAAACGCCGAGCACAACGCAAATAAAAACTGTGTAGAAAATCAGCGACATAGAAATAAATTGAAGTCCAAACATCTTACTCACACTCCTTGTAAAAATTTTTTCATTCTTCAGACCGGGATAATTATTTCTGCATTGGGTTCTAAAAATCCTTCAGAATTATTTTGTTGCGGAGGAAGTTGCGGAGAAAGTTCCGGCGGTTCATCTTTAAATTGCGGAGCAATTTTTTCAATTCGCGCTCTTGCCTCCTTTGTAAGTTCAGGAAGTTTCGCAAGCAACTCAAAATACCAATTCAGACGCTCCTCATAATGCTGACTAAGTAATCTGTTGTGTTTAACATAGTCGTAAGCCTTTTCAGAAACTTCGCGACGCTTGTTCGGATTGTCGATCAACATTTTCAACTTGTCGGAAAAATCTTTCAAGTCGCTGAAAATGAATCCATTTTCCCCATCCTTAACAACGTCGGAATAAACTACAGGCGAGGCAAGAGCAACTGCTCCTGCGTTCGCGCACTCGATAAATTTTAAATCTGACTTTGCGCGATTAAATTTATTATCTTGCAAAGGAAGAAGGGCGATGTCGGAACTTTGCAAAACTTCCTCATAGGCCGAGTAAGGAACAAACTGTGCGTCATACTGATTTGGATCGCCGACTAAAATTTTATTTTCTGCTTGAAGAGAATCAAACAACTTTTTCCGCGCCAAAATTTTGAAAGAAATTTTTTTGCCGTAATCCTCTGCAATTTTATTTAAAGTCGGAAGAAGTTCATTAAATTCTTTGTCGCGATTCAGTGCGCCGAAAAAAATTGTTACAGGTTTATCTTTTTGCCGAAATTCTTCATCAAAATTTCTTTTCGGCAAAAGTCGACGCAGTTGGTTGGGAAAAATTTTGACATGCGGATTGTACTGACTTAAAAAGTCGGCAAGATATTTTGTCGAAGTCTGAACTGCGTGAACGGAAATAAAATTTATGTAGCCGCTGTTTGAATAATCTTTCTCCCACAAAATAGGATGATCATCCATTTCGCTGAGGTACAAGTAACCTGCTTCGTTAAGCTGTTCAAAAATTTTTTTGCCCTTCGCGAAGGAATTGAAACTGATTCGCTGATTTATAAAAATTCTTCTGTCGAAATCTTTTTCTGTGAAAATTTTATAAGGCATTCCGGATAAAGCGGCGTTTGTGGAAATATTCGGCTCAGTGACAAAAAAACTGTTCGGGAGGTGAATTCTTATCGGAGCGCAAACTAAATTTTCACCAATCGAATATTGAAGCAAAGTTTTCGGCGGAAGTTTTTCAGGCGTTGCCGTGACGATATGCATAAAAGCTGAAACATCGGTCTTTGCAAGGTCAACTAAATTTTGCGGCAAATTTATTCTTCGTCCCGCATTCATCGAGCGAAGTCGATTTAATTTTGCATCGCCTATCGCCTGTTCAAGTTCCACCTTTGTTAAAGTTGTTTTGAACTTCGGAGGTTTTGCTTCCAAAATTGCCATGACATTTTCAGCGTAAGCGATATTGTTCAAGGTAAAAATTAAAGTTCCGCGTTTCTGAAGTTTTGCGGAAAATTTTTTTATCAGCTCAACAAGTTCATCATGCGATAAATTTTCAATCAAATTATTTTGCAAAATTATCGCATCAAATTTTTCATCTCCGCCGACAATTTTTTTTTCGACAATATATTTGCAGTCAGGTTGAATTTCCAAAAATTTTTCTTTCGTTGTCTGAAAATTTTCCGCGACTTCGCCGGTGACTTCCAAAACATTTTTGGATCTCGGCGGAATAAAAGTTTCAAAAGTCATTTCCTCACCTTACCAAGCTATACATTAAATCTTCCTGCGCTCTCATGCACTTATAAAGTTCAAAACGCTCTTGAATTGTTTCTCTCGCGCGTTCGCCAAGTTTTTTTCCGCGCTCGGGGTCGTCCAAAAGTTCTTCAATCTTTCTTGCAATATGATATGGCGAGCGGAACTCTGCAAGCACGCCGTTGACATTGTCCTCCATAACTTCCTGAACAGGTGGAGTTTTTGATCCGACAATCGGACAAGCAAAACTCATCGCCTCCAAGAAAGACCAACTCAGGACAAACGGACGCGTCAAGTAAACATGACAACTTGAAGCGCGGAGAATTTTTTGATAGTCGCCGCGATTTCTCAAGCCGACAAAATGAACTCGCTCGGTATCGTAACCGCCTTTCTTCTCTTCTTCCTTCAGGTAAGTTGTATCTTTCAGTTGTGCGCCGTAACAAATTCTGTCTTTGCCGACAATCACGACGTGGACGTTTGGACGATGTTGCAAGACAATTCTAATTGCGTCCATGAAATATGGAAAGCCGCGATAAATTTCAAAACCGCGCGAAACGTAAGTAATAATTTCTGTTCCTTCGGGAAGATTTAATTTTACGTCGTCGAGGACAAGACCGGGACGTTTGCCGCTTGGATCCGGCGAACAAAATCTGGTGTCGATACCTTCATGAATGACTTTAATTTTCGGCTTGTAAACTTCAGGAAATTGCGAGTATTGCCACTTAGTCGGAGTAACTCCAACGTCGCAAAGTTCCAAGTTCATTAAATGATGCGCGTTTCTTGTGCGAATTGAAATTTTATTCGGCATTTGAGGAACTTCATCAGGCCACCAATAACAATCGCTGTCCACAGAAAGATAATACCATTCAAAGTAACCCATGATCGGAACTTTCGGATACAAATCTTTACAATACAAAGTTGAACCCCAACCCGTGTGAGCAATTATAACGTCCGGTTTCAAATTTTTTTCTCTGGCTAACCATTCCATAGCCCGGACAACTGCTTGACCATCTACCACAGCCTCAGCCGCCGGACGAAGTGGCCCACAAGTTTCAATCCATTTTGTAGCCTTTTCGTTCGGTTTTGCGTAGAGTGCCAAAGTTACGCCGCGCAAATTTGCGTTAATAGAATTTTCTTTTGAAAGGAACACAACTTGATTCTCAGGATTTTGTGCAAGATAAGGTGCCAAATTTAAATACTGAGCGGGGAAACTGGGATGCAGAATAAAAATATTCATAAACTGAAAACAACTCCTTAAAATTTAAAAATTTTTCTTACTAACTGATCTGTGCTTGATGAAGTCTGGCGTAAATACCGTTGCGTTTCATCAATTCATCGTGAGAGCCTGCCTCCATAATTCTGCCTTTGTCGATAACAACTATTGCATCACAATTTCTGACTGTCGAAAGTCTGTGCGCGATCATCAACATCGTTCGACCTCTGGAAATAGGTTCGATATTTTCCATGATAATATTTTCCGACTCATAATCCAGTGCAGAAGTCGCCTCGTCAAAAATTAAAATTCTCGGATCTGAAATTAAAGCTCTGGCAATCGCAATTCTCTGACGCTGACCGCCGCTCAACAAACTGCCGCGTTCGCCGACAAAAGTTTCATAACCATTCTGGAACTGATTTATAAATTCGTCCGCACCCGCGAGCGTCGCCGCCCGCACAACATCTTCATGCGTTGCGTTCGGGCAGGCAATGCGAATATTTTCCTCGACTGTGCCGCTGAAAAGTTTGCTGTCCTGAAGAACAACTCCAATTTGTCGCCTGAGCCAAGCCGGTTCAACCTGCGCGATGTCAACGCCGTCGATTAAAATTCTTCCGCTGTCCGGCAAAAAAAGTCGCTGAATCAATTTTGTCAAAGTAGATTTTCCGCTACCGCTCCTGCCGACAATTCCGACTTTCATTCCTGCAGGTATTCGAAGGTTTATGTTGTCTAAAACTTTTCCACCTTCTTGAGTGTAACTAAAAGCAAGTTTTTCCAACGCAATATCTCCGCGCAAACTTGGCAAAGTTGTTCGCGAAGGATTGAAAGCAGGTTCGGTTTCTTCATTCATAATGTCGCCGAGCCTTTCCATTGAAACGCGAATCTGTTGGAAGTATTGCCACTGATTGATAAGACGCATGACAGGCGCGATTAACTGTCCCGCAATCATTTGGAAGGCAATCAATTCGCCGACGGAAATATCACCTTCCATGACGTAATACGCACCAACCCAGAGGATTGACAAGTTGAAAATGCTGAACAAAAATGTTCCGATCGAGTTTGCAATATTCGCCAAATTTACAACGTCGAAAGATGCTTTGACAAGGCGGGCAAGCATCTCTTCGTAGCGGCGAATAAAATTATTTTCGACGCTTGTCGCCTTGACTGTGTTGATGCCTGTGATCGTTTCGATTAGGAAGGAGCGATTTTCACTGCCGATCAAAAATTTTTCATTGATCATGCGCTTAAAAATTGGCGCGACAACCAAATTTAAAATCACGAACAGAGGAATCATTACCAAGACGACGACGCTCAAAACTTTGCTGTAGAGAAACATAACGCCGAAATAAATTACAGCAAAAACTATGTCCAACACAATGGTTAAACTTGAACCTGTCAAAAAACTTCTCAGCGTTTCAAGTTCTCCGATACGCGAAACAACATCGCCGACCTGCCAAGTTTGAAAATATTTCAGCGGCAATGCCGTAATATTTTTGAACAGACGCGAACTCAAAGCCACATCCATTTTTGAACAAATATTTGTAAACAGGTAAGCTCGCAACGACATCATCCAATTTTGAAACAAAGTACAGATCAACATTCCCAAAACTAAAATGTCGAGAGCATCCGCAGCCCTGTGAACCAAAACTTTGTCGATAATATTCTGCGTGAAAAATGGAGCGGCAAGACCCAAAAGTTGCAGGATCAAAGAAACAAACAAAACGCTCTGCAAAAATGGTGCATACTTCGTGATGACAGGCAGAAACCATTTGAAACCAAATTTTGAATGTCCTTTCTCCGGCTCGTAACGGCGCGTGAATAAAATTACATCGCCTGTCCAGTCCATCAAAACTTTGTATCGATCAGCTTTCACAGGTTGCTGAGAAAAAACCGGATCCATTATGTAAATGTCGCCGTCGCGGATCGTCGTGATGACAATTCTCCTGCCAGATTTCATTTGTATCAGCGCAGGATAAACTAATCTGTCCAAATCTTCTTCAGTCATCTCGCTGTAACTTCGCGCCTTCAATTTTAAATCTCGCGCTGCGCGAACTAAAGTCGTGAAATCTACGCTGCCTTCCTCCAGAACGTAGGCACGTTCGAGTTGTCTATAGTCGGCGGGAATATTGTAATATTTTGCGATGGCAATTAAGCAAGCAAGTCCTGTATCAATTCCGTTGACTCTGCCGCCGTCGGATTTTTTTACATTAGTATCGAGCGCGGTAGATTTTTTCGCTTGGTCGGCGGGAACTTTTGCCAAGTCAATTTTTGCCAACGTCTGCTTGCCAGAACTTTGCGGCAAATTTCCGCCGCTCGGAACTAAACTTTTATCGTCTTGATTGTTATTATTTTTTTCTTCAGCCACTAAAACACCTTCTTAACGCCATTATCTTTCACGCAATGCCTCTGAAGTGTAACGGCGGAATGGATCCAAGAAGAAGTCCACAATGCGCTTTTCCTTGATTTTAATTTCCGCACTTACATTCATTCCGACGGCAAGAGGAACTTCCTCGCCAAAAACATCGACAGTATTTTTTTCGGTAGGTTTCAAAATCAATTTGAATTTTTTATTTCTCTCCAAGTCGTTCGGTTCGTTCACAGCGTCCGCACTAATTTCAACAACGTCGGCTTTGATCATTCCGAATTTCTGGAAATTAAAAGTTTCAACCTTGACTTCGGCTTCCATTCCATTTTTTATGAAGCCGATATCTTTATTGTCTGCGTAAACTTCAAATTCAAGCGTAACATCTTCGGGAACAATTTGCATTAAAGGTTGTGCATCGGTGACAATTCCTCCGACTGTGTGAATTGCAAGATTGTACACTCGCCCGGAAGTTGGCGCGACGATCGTAGCCATCCTTGCATCTTCGTCAGCTTTTTTTATCGCCTCTGTGACGGAATAATATTCTTTCTTAGCCTCGACAAGCGCAGTCATAATATCTTTTCTGTAAGCTGCGTCGACATTGGCAAGATTTTGTTCCGCTTCGGCAATTTCTGCTTGGATACTGGAAAGCGATTCAAGTTCCGCCTGAGCGTTTTTCGCATACTCAATGGTTTCTTTCTGCTGTTCCAAAAGTTGAAATTCAGAAATTGCATTTTGCTCCTTGAGTTCGACTAAACGGCGTTCTTTCTCCTGAGCGATTTTCAAAGCGTCGGCATATTTTTCATAAGTCGTTTGAGTTGACTGAAGTCGAGCGCGTTTTTGATCCACAACGTCTTGACGACTTTGACGTTGAGTTTGATGATCGCTTGTTCGACTTTGATAAAGCGCAATTTCCGCAGCCAAGTCGTGAGCTTCCAAATCTTCATCTTCCTCCGGCGTGAAAGGTTGATTTGAAAGTTCGGCAGTCAAGCGTTGAATGTCCAACTTGTAATAAGCCGCACGTTTTTTCAAGCTGTCATAATCTGCGTCAGCCGTTGTCGGATCCAAGACGACTAAAACATCGCCTTCCTGAACTTGCTGCCCTTCCTCGACCAAAATTTCTTTTATAATGCCTTTATTTTTGACCTGAACAGTTTTCGCCTGTCCCGAAGGAATAACTTTTCCATTTGCAACTGCAACCTCGTTAATATGCCCGAGAAACGCCCAAATAAGCCCAACAACAAGCAAAAGTAAAATTGACCACATAACAAGTCTGCCTGTGGGCGACGGCGGCGTTTCAGTGACCTCAAGTATCGCCGGTAAAAATTCTGTTTCCTTTTCGCGTTCTTCGCCGTGAACTAACCAATTCCAAAACTTCATTTAATATAAGACCTCCGTCATTTACAAAACTAATTCGGCGGTATTTTAATTCAATTTTTCAAGAATAGCAACAATAAAACTTTTTTTAATCTTTTTTTAAAAATTGCAGACTGACTTTCAAAGAGTAATCGGTGTTTTGTGATCTATTGCTCCGATGACCATAATAAACTGTATTTCTGTAAAAAATTTGTCTTTACTCGAAGAAATATAAAAAAATTTTGAAGGTGAAAGCCTTATTTTTTTGTGATAAAATGTGAAAAATTTTTAGCAGAGGGGCGATGTCGATGAACAAAAAAATTCAGTCCGTCGAGCCGAAAATTGCCGAACTCGGCAACGGTTGGCTGAAAAGTTACGGCTTAAATTATAAATTGGAGCAGGAAAGTTTGAATCATGAAATAGATAATGCGCTTGCGGAATATTTTTCAAAAAGCGGAGGCAACGGAGGAAATCGTCCCGACGCAAAAATTTTGTTGGAAAATAATTCAAAAAAATATCCAGTTCTGATTGAGTACAAAGGTTACAAGGACAAACTTTTCAAACTTGATGCGGAAGGCAACGTTGAAAATAAAAATTCAAAAAGTGAGCCGCACTACCAAAATATAAAAAATTTTGCGGTGAATGGCGCGGTTCATTATGCAAATGCAATTCTTCATTACACAAACTACACAGAAATTTTTGCAATCGGAATGACAGGTTATCGCGATGAAATTGGAACTTTGCAACATGAAATTGCGGTTTATTACGTTTCCAAAAAAAATTTCGGAATCGGGCAGGAAGTCGGAAAATTTACAAATTTTTCATTTCTCCAAAGAAAAAATTTTCCGCAGTTCATCGACGACGTTAAAAAACTTTCTCTGACTGAAGAAGAACTCAATCATTTGAAAAATATTCGCGAGGCTGAAATCGATTCAAGTCTTATCAAATTGAACAATGAAATTTTTAGAAACGAAAAAGGCATCAGTGAACAAGAGCGTGTTCATTTAATTGTTGCAACGATTATGGCGACGCTCGGAGTACCCGGAAAAGTTTTGCCGCTTGAAAAAAATGATTTGAAATCTTCGACAGAAAAAAATTATACCGACGGCGATATTTTAATGCGTAAAGTTGAAAATTTTTTGTCGGAGCGAAATTTATCTGCAAACAAAAGAGATGTAATTATCCGCACGATTAAAAATACTGTGCTTTCCGATAATCTTAACAAAGTTGTGAACGGAGAAACGCAGCTGAAAAGAGTTTTTTCAAAAATTTTTGACGACTTGGGAATTTATTATAAAATCGAACTCACAACGGATTTCACGGGAAAACTTTTCAATGAAATGTACAGTTGGCTCGGATTCACGCAAGACAAACTTAATGACGTTGTGCTGACCCCGCCGTACATTGCAAAACTTTTGGTGAAACTTTGCAGAACGAACAAAGATTCTTACGTTTGGGACAATGCGACAGGTTCAGCCGGTCTTTTGGTTGCCGCGATGAATGAAATGATTATCGACGCACGTGAAAAAATTAAATCGCCCGACGAACTTCGCCAAAAAGAAATTTCCATTCGCGCAAATCAGATTCTCGGCATTGAAATTTTGCAGGAAATTTATACATTGGCAGTTTTGAATATGATTTTGATGGGCGACGGCAGTTCAAAAATTTTCAATCTCGATTCGCTGAAAGATTTTGATGAAGATTATCCTGCAGATGTTTTTGTACTCAATCCGCCGTACTCTGCGCCGGGCAATGGAATGATTTTTGTTGAATCTGCGCTGAAAAAAATGAAAAGTGGTTACGCCGCGATAATTATTCAAAATTCTGCAGGGACGGGCAAGGCGATTGATTTTAATAAAAAAATTTTGCAAAAAAATACTTTGCTTGCCAGTATAAAAATGCCGACAGATTTATTTATCGGCAAGTCGAGCGTTCAGACGAATATTTATGTTTTTCAAGTCGGCTTACCTCACGAAAAAAATTTTCCTGTAAAATTTATAGATTTTTCAAACGACGGCTACAAACGCACAAACAGAAAAAAATCTCGCGTCAATCTTCAAGACATCGACCACGCCGCCGAACGCTACGAAGAATTGGTTAATCTTGTCAAATTCGGCAGAAGTCAATTAAAAATTTTTTCGGAGAATGAATATTACGAAGGCACGATTGACCCGACCAGTGGCAAAGATTGGAATCAAACTTCGCCGATTGATACACGTCCGCAACTTGCCGATTTTAAAAAAACTGTCAGCGATTTTTTAGCTTTTGAAGTCACAAATATTTTGAAAAATAATTCTGCCGACACTCAAAAAAAAAATTCTCCTCTCAATGAAAAATTAAATAATATTGAGTGGAGCGAATTTTTGCTGAAAGATTTATTTGAAATTAAAGGAAATCCTCAGCTGAATAAAGATAATTTTACTTTTTCAGAAAATGGTGAGTATCCATACTTTACGCGAACAGTTTTTAATAACGGCTTTTTAGGTTATGTTGATTATTTTGATGAAGAACATAAAATTTCCGGCGGCTGTTTAGCAGTTGGAATGATAGGAATGCAATTTTTTTATGTGGAAAAAGATTTTTATGCAGGACAATTTACAAAAAGAGCCGTTCCAAAAAATTTTAAATTGACAAAAAAAACTGCGTTATATTTCATAAGTTTATTAAATCAATATCAAAAAACTTTTCAAGAAAAACTTGTGCGAGATTTTGAAAAAACTTTTTATCAAATCAAAATAAAACTTCCGACAAAAGACGGCGAAATTGATTTTGAATTTATGGAAGAATTTATAGCGGAGCTTGAGGCGGAGCGAATAGCGGAGCTTGAGGCGTATTTAACTGCGGCAGGCTTAAAAGATACAAAATTGACGGCAGAAGAAAAATTTGCGCTGGAAAAATTAAGTACGCGGCATTTTGAAAAATTTTTGCTGAAAGATTTATTTGAAATAAAATCTTATAAAAAACGTTTCGACGCTAACAAAATAAAATTTACAGAAATTGGCGGACATCCATATATTGTAAGGCAGGCAGATAATAACGGACAAAAAGGTTTTATTGATGAGGACGAAATTTTTTTGAATGACGGCAACACAATTTCTTTTGGACAAGATACAGCGACGATTTTTTATCAAGAGCAACCATATTTTACAGGCGATAAAATTAAAATTTTACATTCAAAAGATAACAGATTCAGAAAAGAAAATGCTTTATTTTTTATTTCTGCGATGAACAAGGCATTTTCAAATTTTTCTTGGGGTTCATCAAATTTTGACGTAGAAACATTAAAATCGCAAAAAATTTATTTACCGACAAAAAACGGCGAGCCAGATTTTGAATTTATGGAGCGATTTATATCAGCGGTGCAAAAAATAGTAATCGCGGATGTGGTGAAGTACAGCGAAGAAAAAATTTCAGCGTATCGGCAAGCTGCGACAAAATAAAAAATTTTTAAGGCGCGAGCCTATTTTTTTTGCTATAATGTAGAAAAATTTTTTTGGTGGTGAATTGAGATGGACGAACAAAATTTTGAAAGACGAACGCTGAATGAAATTCTTTTGACAGAACAGCGCGAAATGAAGAAAGATTTAAATTCTCGGATGGACAAAATCGAAACAGAACTGCGTGAAACCAAAAAAGAATTAAATTCGCGTATGGACAGAATTGAAAACAGAATGGACAGACTCGAACGCAGAATGGACAGAATGGAGGAAAAATTTGATAGTTTGCGTTCGGAGGTGAATGACAAATTTGATAGTTTGCGTCAGGAGATGAATGACAAATTTGATAGTTTGCGTTCGGAGATGAATGACAAATTTGATAATTTGCGTTCGGAGGTGAATGACAAATTTGATAGTTTGCGTCAGGAGATTAAAGAATCGAACAGAAAAAACGATGACAAATTTGAACTTTTGCGTCAGGAGATTAAAGAAATGAATGCCAACAGCAAAAAAGAAATTTCTTCGGCGACGCGGCACAGTCAAATTTTGACAGGAACGGTGCTTTCAATAGCAGTTGCAGTGATTTATTCAGTTTTGAAATAAAAAATTTATTTTCGCAATAAGGAGTTATAATTTTGGAAGAAAAAATTTCGCCGTTGACAGCAGGAATATTGCAAGGCTTAAATGAAGCGATTGAAGATGCCAAAGGCTTTGAAGTGGAAGGAATGAAAAAAAAACTACAGTTTATCGCGAACAAAAAGTGGTTAAGTACAGCGAAGAAAAAATTTCAGCGTATCGGCAAGCGGTGAACAAATAAAAAAATTTTATCCTTCGTGCGGAGGATTTTTTTTATTGCAGGAAAAATATTTTGTGATAAAATTTCTTCGCACTGGGGGGGAAAATTTTTTATCGGAGGAGAGATTTTGAAAATTGTTTTGAAAATTATTTTGACTTCAATGGCGGTGATTTTTTTATTGAGCGCAAATGTTCAGGCTAAACTTTCCGACAGCGTGAATAATTTTTCTTGGAAATATTTCAATACTCTGAACCGCGAGGAAAATATTTTTTATTCGCCATACAGTTTGACAGCCGCACTCGGTGTTTTGGCGAACGGAGCGACACAAAAAACTCAGCAAGAAATTTTGTCCGCACTGTCTGCAGATTCTGTTGAAAGTTTGAACGCAGATTTTAAAAATTTTCACGGCTTGATGTCTGAAAAATATTTCGGTGACAGAATTTTGAAAGACAGCAGTTTGATTTTGATCAACAAAAATTTTCTCGGCAACGGCATAAATAAAAATTTTTCCGATGTCGCAAAAAAAATTTACAGTTCGAAAATTGATTCTGCAGATTTTAAAAATAATCTGAACGGCGAGAAGAAAAAAATTTCCGACTGGGTGACGAGGAGTACGGACGATTTTATTAAAAATTATCAGTCCTTGCCGACGAGCGAAACTGTTGTTGACTTGCTGAACGTGATTTACTTCAAAGGCAAGTGGCAAATTCCATTTCAACCTTACAAAACTCGCGAGAGAAATTTTACAAACTTGGACGGAACGAAGTCCAAAATTGAAATGATGTCAGAAACTTTTGATGAGCGAATTGTCTACCGCGAGGACGAAAAATATAAAGCTGTCGAACTTCCATACAAAAGTTTTGAAAATAAAAAAGTTGTTTCGATTTACTTAATTTTGCCGAAAGAAGAAACTGATTTGAATGTTGCGGAAAGTTGGAATACAGAAACTTTTGACTACAAGAAAAAATTTCTTGCCGCGCTGAAAAATTCCGCGCCTTTTGACGGCAAAGTTTATGTTGCGATTCCAAAAGTCACGATGGACATAAAAAATAATTTGTTAAAAAGTTTCAAGGCGATTGGAATTTGCCGCGCATTTACCGACGACGCAGAATTTTTTAATATTGTCGAAAATGTCTGGCTGAAAATTGACAGCGCGACGCACCAAGCAAAAGTTGAGATTGACGAACAGGGGACGCGAGCCGCCGCAGTTACGGAAATTTCTATGCTTGAAACGACAGCTGTTCATGAGTTTAAAAAGTCTGTGAAATTTATTGCCGACAGACCATTTTTGTTTGTGATTCGCGACGTTGAAACCGAAACAGATTTATTTGTCGGCGCAGTAAATAAATTTTGATAAAAAATTTTTTGAGGTGATAAGTTGAAAGTTGCTTTCCAAACTCTTGGTTGCAAAGTTAATCAGTATGAAACCGAAGCAATGCAGAAACTTTTTTTGTGCGCCGGTTACGAACTGACTCAAGAAATAGAATCGGCTGACGTTGTCATCGTGAACACTTGCGCGGTGACTTCTTTAAGTTCGCAAAAATCCAGACAAATAATTCGTCGCGCCGCCAAAGTCAATAAAAATTCTGTCTTGGCTGTCGTCGGCTGTTACGCGCAAAATTCTCCGCAAGAAATTTCAAAAATCGATGGCGTTGACATAATTATCGGAACGACGGACAGATTGAAAATTGTTCGGCTTGTCGAGGAAATTTTTAAAAATCGCGGCGAAAAAATTTTTCAAGTTGCGGACGTGGAAAAAATTTCCGAATTTGAAGAACTTCCGCACACGCCGCAGAGAACTCGCGCCTTTTTGAAAATTGAGGACGGCTGCAATAATTTTTGCTCCTACTGCATAATTCCATTTACGCGGGGCAGAGTTCGCTCCAGAAGTTTGGAAAATATTCGCGCAGAATGTCTGGAGCTTGCGGAAAAAAATTTCAAGGAAATTGTTTTGACCGGAATTCATATCGGAGCTTACGGCAAAGATTTCAAAAATAAAATTACGCTGGCGGATGCAGTTAAAGTTGTTTTGGAAAGCGCGAATCCCGTTCGCCTTCGACTTGGTTCGATTGAGTCGGCAGAGATGACTGAGGAACTTTTTAATTTGCTGAAAACTGATTCAAGAATTTGCAATCACCTGCATTTGCCTTTGCAGTCCGGCAGTGATGAAATTTTGAAGGCGATGCACAGACCTTACACCACAAAAAATTTTTCCGATCTGACTGAAAAAATTGTTTCGGAAATTCCCGACGTTTCAATCGGCACAGATTTAATTGTCGGTTTTCCGGGCGAAACAGAAAAAAATTTCCAAGACACGCTGGACTTTTTGGACAGTCAACCTTTCAGCAAAATTCATGTCTTTCCATTTTCTGCGCGAGAGGGAACTTTGGCGGCGGAAATGAAAAATCAAATTGATTCGCAGACAAAAAAAAATCGCGTCGCAAAAGTTTTGGAACTTGCGAGGGCGAAAGAAAAAATTTTTGCCGAAAAACTTGTCGGACGAACTGTCGAAATTATTTCCGAAACTGAGGAAAATGGAATTGTCGACGGCTTGACAAAAAATTATGTTCGCGTCCGACTTCCTGCAGAAAAAAATATTCGGCTCGGCGAAATTATAAAAGTTCAGATTGAAAAAATTTCCTCCGACAAAAAAAATAATTCCTACGCAGTCGGAAAATTTACTTCTGACAGTTGACTTCTGAAATTGTTCGCGTCCAACTTCCTGCAGAAAAAAAATATTCGGCTCGGCGAAATTATAAAAGTTCAGATTAAAAAAAATTTCCTCCGACAAAAAAATAATTTTTATGCCTTCGGAAAACTTTTCTCAAAATTTATTCCTAATTCCTAATTATTAAAAGTGTTGGCAGGAAACCGATAAGCCGAATTCTGTTTTAATGCAGTCATTTATCTTGCTTGGAACGTCGCCGCCCAAGTCCTTGCAGTTTACCCGAAAGGTCAGCGAGCAACCTCAACCCTTTCCTATTCAACTTTGCTCCGCGCGAGGTTTGTCAAGCCTGCCGATTACCCGACAGCTGGTGCGCTCTTACCACACCTTTCCACCCTTACCGTTCTATCAAGCAGGAAAAAGGAGTGAGGAGTTAGAAAATATTTTTTTCAAACTTCTCTCCTAATTCCAAATTAGAAAGGCGGTTTTCGTTTCTATGACACTGTCTTCAAGATTACTCTCACCGGGCGTTACCCGGCGCGCTGCTCTGTGGAGTTCGGACTTTCCTCGAACAAAAAAAATTTTTGTCCGCGACTGCCTCTGTTTCCTGTCAACTCGGCAAAGTCTATCACAATAAAAATAATCTTTCAAGAAGGAGGTTTCAAACAATTTTTACATCGAATCAAAAAAAAGTTTTTTCTGTATACCATGCGGAGGAAAATTCCTTCCTCCTTTTCGGCGATGTCTTTGAAACATTGCTCAGATTGCCGAGAGAATATTTTGATATGGTTTTTGCCGACCCGCCTTATTTTTTGTCCAATAACGGCTTTTCAGTCAGTTCAGGGAAAAGAGTTTCCGTCAACAAAGGTGATTGGGACAGATTGGCTAAATTGGGAGGAAAGCATAAATTTAATAGAACCTGGATCAAATTGGTCAGGGAAATTTTGAAGCCAAACGGAACACTTTTGATCTGCGGGACGATGCATAATATTTTTTCTGTCGGCACAGCTTTGGAGCAGGAGGGTTTCAAAATTCTGAATGATATCTCTTGGGTAAAGACAAATCCTCCGCCTAATTTGTCCTGCAGATATTTCGTCCACAGCACGGAAAATATTTTGTGGGCGAGAAAAACAGAAAGAAAATCTCGACACTATTTTAATTATACCGCCATGAAGATGTTGAACAAGGGCAAACAAATGAGAGATGCTTGGATAACTTCTCTAACGCCCCCGTCTGAAAAAAATTTAGGCGTACACCCTACGCAAAAACCTCTCCTTTTGCTTGAAAAAATTATTTTATCTTGCACGCAGGAAAATGACATTGTGCTCGATCCTTTCTGCGGCTCGGCAACGACGGGTGTCGCTTGTAAAATTCTCAACAGAAAATTTGTCGGCATCGAAAAAGAAAAAAAGTATATCGAATTGGCAAGAAAAAGAATCGTGCACGAGAACGACTATGAACCTTTGAAAATAAAAAGGAGGAAACGCAGATGAGTGAAAGAAATTTTGAAACTTGGTTTTCAACTTTCCGAACTTCGATCAATGAGTACAATTATTACACCGACTTTCCAAAAGTTTATTCCAATGTCGAAAGTTTGAAAATGGAAATTGACGCTTTCAATAAACTTGTCGGATCGAAAAATATTGAGGGCGAATTTGAAAATTTGATTGCGAGCGATCCGAAATGTTTGAAAGTTATTCCTCTGCTTTTGGCTGTTCGAGGAAATGAAATTTATTGCCAAGACGATATTCAGGCTGTTAATTATCAGTTTGGAAAACTTCGCCAATCGATTGAGCAGTACAAATATTTTATGGTCAAGACGGGACTTTTTGATTTGCTTCAGAATCGAATTGTCGGAAATTTATATGACTATCTTCTCGGCGTGGAGGTCGGACTTGATTCAAACGGCAGAAAAAATCGCGGCGGTCACCAGATGGAAAATTTGGTTGAAAATTTTTTGATCAAAGTTGGCATCGGCTATCGAAAAGAATTTTATTTAACTCAGATTGAGCAGGAATGGAATATTGACTTGTCTGCAATTTCGGCGGAAGGAACTTCCACAAAACGCTGGGACTTCGCCGTTAAGACTGAAAAAAATATTTTTGTCATCGAAACAAATTTTTATTCGAGCAGCGGATCGAAGCTCAATGAGACTGCGCGAAGTTACAAAATGATTGCCGAAGAATCCAAGCAGATTGAAAATTTTAAATTTGTTTGGATTACCGACGGCGGCGGGTGGAAAAGTGCGAAAAGAAATTTGGAAGAAACTTTTTTGGTTCTTGACGATCTTTACAACATAAATGATCTTGAAAATGGAATTTTGGAAAATATTTTTTCTGTTTAGATTGAAATAAAAAAGTGGTAGAATGGAAAAAAGTTTCACCAAAAAAATCGGGGGGAAAAATTTTGAAACTGAATGAAATGAAAGACTTAAAAAGTTTTCACTTTATCGGAATTGGCGGCGCAGGGATGAGCGCACTTGCAAAAATTTTGCTTGAATCCGGAGCAAAAGTCAGCGGCTCGGACTTAATTGAATCAAAGGCGACTGAAGATTTAAAAAAACTTGGCGCGAAAATTTTTATCGGTCACGACGAAAAAAATATTTTGACGACCGACGGCAAGGCGGCTGTTGAAGCTGTTGTTTGCAGTACAGCAATTCCCGCAGAAAATCCTGAAATAAAAAAAGCTGCTGAATTAAAAATTCCGCGACTTCATCGCTCTGACATAAATGCAATGCTCCTGAATGACAAGGAAGGAATCGCGGTTGCAGGTTCGCACGGAAAAACTACAACAACTTCCATGATCGGTTTCGTTCTCCACGAGGCAGGACTTGATCCGACAATTATTATCGGCGGCGAGTCGACAGACTTGGGGACAAGCGCAATTCTCGGAAAAAGTAAATGGCTTGTTTCCGAAGCTGACGAGAGCGACGGATCTTTTATAAAACTTCGTCCTGCTGTTGCCGTTGTCACGAACATTGAGGACGATCATCTTGATCATTATGGGACTGTCGAGAGGATTCGCGCTGCGTTTAAAATTTTTCTGGAAAATGTCAACAAGGAAAAAGGAGTTGCCGTTCTCTGTTTCGACAATGAAACTGTTCGAACTCTTGCCAACGAACTCGACAGAAAAATTATTTCCTACGCCATTGACAATGACGCAGATTTCAAAGCTAAAAATGTTTTGTCGGGCTCGGACGGAACAAGTTTTGAAGTTATAAAAAAAATTAAATCAGAGGACAGCGACGAAGTTAAAGAAAAAAATCTCGGCAAAGTTCATCTGAAAATTTATGGTCGTCACAATGTTTTAAATGCGCTGGCAACGATCGCCGTCGCAGGACATGCAGGAGTAAAATTTTCAAAAATTGCAGACGCTCTCGGAAGATTTCACGGAGCGAAAAGACGCTTTCAAACTTTAGGGAAAGTCCGAAATGTTTGGATTGTGGACGACTATGCTCATCACCCGACGGAAATTGCCGCAACTTTGAAAGCCGCTCGCGAATCCAAGCCGAATAAAATTATTTGCGTCTTTCAGCCTCACAGGTACACAAGGACAAAACTTTTGCTTAATGAATTTGGCGGAGCTTTTAAAGATGCCGATTCGCTCGTGCTGACAGATATTTATTCTGCAGGCGAAGAAAAAATTGAAGGCATCAGCGGCGAATCAATTTTGGAAGCTGTATTGAACACAACTAATCAGGAAGTTTCCTACATTCCGAAACGCGAAGACCTTGCAAAATTTTTAATCGACAATGTTTTGCCCGGCGACTTGGTTATCACGATGGGCGCGGGAGATATTTACAAAACAGGAAATGAACTTGTGGAACTTTTGGAGCAGCAGCGCAAGAAAAAAATTGTCGTCGTCTGCGGCGGTCCTTCGACTGAAGGAGAAGTTTCGCGCAGAACAGGAAAGGCGATTGCCGACGCACTGGAGTCGAAAAATTATAATGTCGAGTTAATGGAATTGAATCCGAGAACTTTTGCGGAGGAAATTCGGAATAAAGATTGCGGAATTGTTTTTAATGCTGTTCACGGACTTTACGGCGAGGACGGTTTGATTCAAGGAACTTTGGATATGCTGAAAATTCCTTACACCGGCTCTGACGTTCTCGCCGCCGCGCTGACGATGGACAAAGTTATGACTAAAAAAATTTTGCACACGGAAAAAATTTCCACGCCAAAATCTGAATTTTTCCGCGCAGTTGATAAAGATGAAAGTCTTGCTGAAAAGATTGAGCAGGAATTTGGTCTGCCTGTCGTGATAAAAGCCTCGAATCAAGGCTCAAGTATTGGCGTGAACATTGTCGAAAGTTCAGATAAAATTTCTGCCGCCATTGCCAACGCATTTACTTTCGGCGATGAAATTTTGGTTGAGGAATTTATTCAAGGTCGCGAGTTGACCGTCGCAGTTTTTGGAAATGAAGATAATGCGGAGGCTTTTCCAATTATCGAAATCACGACGACGACAGGACGCTACGACTATGAAACAAAATATAAAAAAGGTGCTTCAACGCATATTTGCCCCGCCGACCTTCCTGCGAAACTTACAAAAAAAGTTCAGGAGATGGCAGTAAAAACTTTCAAGGCTTGCAAATGCTCCGGAGTTGCGCGAGTCGATATGATTCTTTCAGACAAAAATATTCCCTACGTCCTCGAAGTCAACACAGTTCCCGGAATGACGGAAACTTCGCTTGTCCCGGACGCAGCGAGAGCGGCGGGAATGGAATTTCCGGAGCTGTGCGAAAAAATTTTGACGCTGGCAGATTTTTAGGTGGTTGAACTTGAAAAATAAAATCGAACTCTTAGCCCCCGCAGGAAATTTTGAAAAACTTCAGGCGGCTTTGATTTATGGAGCGGACGCAGTTTATATCGGCGGAAAAAATTTTAGTCTCCGCGCTTACGGCGATAATTTTACTGAGGAAGAAATTTTAAAAGCAGTCGACTTCACGCACAAACTTGGAAAAAAAATTTACGTCGCGACAAATATTTTTGCTCACAACGCAGACATTTCCGAGCTGGAAAATTATTTTAAATTTCTCGACGCTGCGAAAGTCGATGCAGTTTTAATTTCCGACTTGGGAATTTTTTCTCTGGCGAAGGAAGTTACAAAAAATTTTGAACTTCATGTCAGCACTCAGGCAAATGTTACAAATTGGCGGACGGTAAATTTTTTTCAGGAACTTGGAGCGAGTCGAATTGTTTTGGCGCGAGAACTTTCGCAGAAAGAAATTTTAGAAATTAAAAATAAAACTTCTGCCGAGCTTGAAATTTTTGTTCACGGCGCGATGTGCATTTCTTATTCAGGCAGATGTTATCTTTCGCACTACTTGACAGGTCGCGACGGCAATCAAGGTGCGTGTACTCATTCTTGTCGTTGGAAATATTCTTTGATGGAAGAACAGCGCGAGGGAGAATTTTTTTCTGTCGGGGAAGATTCTCGCGGCGCATACATTATGAACTCGAAAGATTTATGTTTGCTGCCCTGCCTCGACAAAGTTATTGAAAGCGGAGTTTCTTCGCTGAAGATTGAAGGCAGAATGAAAAGCGTTAATTATGTCGCCGGAGTTGTGAAAACTTATCGAGCGGCGATTGACAGTTATTTTGAAAATCCAAAAAATTTTTCGGTTCGCGCAGATTGGATTGAGGAACTTGACAAAGTTGCACACAGACCTTACACGCAAGGATTTTTTATTTCAGACAATCAGCCGACAGAAATTTATGAAACTTCCAAGCCGAAACGCTCCGCAACTTTTTTGGGAATTGTTCGCGACTTCGATGCGGAAAAAAAAATTGCGACAATCGAACAGCGCGGAAAATTTTTTGTCGGTCAGGAAGTAGAATTTTTTCAGCCGCACGGAAAAACTTTTTCGCAAAAAATTTCAGTAATTTTTGACGAAGGCGGCGAAGAAATTTATCAAGCTCCACACGCGCAGCAAATTGTAAAAATTCCTCTCGCAGAACCTGTAGAAATTTGGTCGTTAATGCGAGCAAATGTCTTTGAAGGAAAAATAAATTGATGCGTCGAAGTATCACGGAAAATTTTTATAACCAGAAAGGGTCGGTATTGACAGATGAAGTCAAATGAAGCGGCGCTCAGACAGGCGGTAGATAATTTGCGCCTTCAAAAAGAAAAAAGAATCGCGGAGGATGAAGCGGCAATCAAGAGAGCAGTCGTTAAGATAAAAGTTTTCGGAGTTGGCGGCGGCGGCGGCAGTGTTTTAAATCGACTGGTGGAAGGAAAATTTGCCGATACAGAACTTGTCGCGGTCAATACTGATTCGCATGCGCTAAGTCAACTGAACTTGGACTCTATTCGCAAAATTCAGATCGGCGACGCTTTGACCAAAGGAACAGGGACAGGCGGCGTTGTTGAGTTGGGTGAAAAGGCGGCAAAAGCTGACTCTGAAAAAATCAAGAACACAATGCTCGGTGCAGATATGATTTTCATAACGGCAGGAATGGGCGGAGGAGTTGGAACGGGTGCGTCGCCTGTCGTCGCAAGACTTGCCAAAGAACTTGGAATTTTAACTGTCGGAGTTGTAACTGTTCCTTTCAAGTTCGAGGGAGTCAGAAAGACCAGAATTGCGAACGAAGGAATTATAAAAATGCAGTCCTACATGGACGCTTTAATTGTTGTGCAAAATGATAACTTGATGAAGTTGCCTGAAAACAGAACGCTGACGGTTGTCGATGCTTTTCATGCGGCTGATTCAGTTTTGAGGCAGGCGATAAGATGCGTTGCGGAATTGATTTTGACGACAGGTTTTGTAAATGTTGACTTCGCCGACGTTACGACAATTTTTAGGCAGAGCGAATCTTCGGACGCTTTGCTTGGAATTGGCAGGAGCAATATCAGCGCGGTTAAAGCAGTTCAGCAGGCGATTGAAAGTCCGTTGATTGATAAATCTTTGAAAGGCGCACGCGGAATTATTTTGAACATTACCGGCGATGAAAATTTAAGTTTGTATGAAGTCAATGAGGCGGCGAGTTATATTTTCGCGCAGACGGAGGACGACGTTAATATTATTTTGGGGACTGTAATTGATAAGTCGATGAACGGAATGATTCAGGCGACGATTATTGCCACAGATTTTGTCGACAGTCTTGCTTTGAAATCTCCGCCGATGACTGTGCCGAAGTCTACCGTTACTGTGTCGAAAGGTTTCAATTTGGATGCGCCGAAATTTCCCTCAAAGACAGAGGAAGAAAAAAATCGCGAAGGAATTATTACGCCTTTCAATTTTGCAAGCAGAAGGAATAAGAGTTGAGGGTTAAGAGTTAAGTGGATAGGTTTCAGCGAACAAAGTTTTTGCTTGGTGAAGAAAATTTTTTGAAGTTGGCAAATTCTACTGTCGCAGTTTTTGGGATTGGCGGAGTCGGTTCGTTCACAGTGGAGGCATTGGCAAGATCGGGAGTCGGTCATTTAATTTTAATCGACAAAGACAATATCGACGCGACGAACATTAACAGACAGATTCACGCCTTGACTTCGACAGTCGGCAAGTCGAAAGTTGAAGTCATGCGCGAAAGAATTTTGGAAATAAATCCTGCGGCGAAGGTTGACACGATTCAAAAATTTTATCTGCCTGACGAAGACGCAGAAAATTTTTTTATTTGCAAGTATGATTATGTTGTTGACGCGATAGACACAATCACGGCGAAAATAAATTTAGTCGTCGAGTGCGAAAGGCGCGGAATTAAAATTATTTCAAGCATGGGCGCAGGTAATAAATTAAATCCTGCAAAATTTAAAGTCGCAGATATTTTTCAAACTTCAGTTGATCCTATTGCAAAAGTTTTGCGGAAAAAATTTAAAGAACTCGGAATCAAAAATTTAAAAGTTGTTTACTCGGACGAAGCTACGAAAAAAATTGACGCAAAAAATTTTTCAGGAAAAATTATCGGAAGTTTAGCTTTTGTTCCTTCGGTCGCAGGTTTAATAATCGCGTCTGAAGTTGTGAAAGATTTGGTTGGAGGTTGAGTTATGCGGATTGGAATTGTCGGACTTGGGTACGTTGGTTTGACGCTGGCGATTGTTGCGGCTGATTGCGGCATGGAAGTTTTTGGCACGGAGGTTAATCCTGAGATAAAATCTTGCTTGAAAAAAAATCGCGCACACTTTCATGAAGTCGGCTTGAATGAACTTATTGAAAAGCACAACGGCAAGAAATTTTTTTGCGTCGAAAGTTTTTCTGCCGATAAAAATTTTGACGCTTTTATTGTAACTGTCGGAACGCCTTTGCAGAAAAATTCCAAAACGCCGAACTTTGACGCGATAACTTCGGCAATAAATTCTATTGCAAATGTCTATGACGGCAAGCAACTTGTAATTTTGCGCTCAACAGTTTCAGTCGGCACGACGCGGAAAATTATTTTGCCTTTACTGGAAAAAATTTCTGGCAAGTCGGCAGAAAAAATTTTTGTCGCAATGTGTCCTGAACGAACACTTGAAGGCAAGGCGATTCAAGAACTTAAAAACCTTCCGCAAATTATCAGCGGAAACAATCAGCAGGCACTTGGAATAGCGCATAAAATTTTTTCCAAAATAACGCCGAACATTATCAAAGCTGAAAGTCTCGAAGAAGCTGAACTTGCAAAACTTTATTGCAACACCTATCGAGACATGAATTTTGCTATCGGCAATGCTTTTTGTTTGGCAGCACAAAGTTTTGGCGTGAACGGCGCAAAAGTCATCTCTCTTGCCAACAAGGATTATTCGCGATCAAAAATTGCTCTACCAGGTTTTGTTGCCGGACCTTGTCTTGAAAAAGATGCTTACCTGCTGACAAATAATATGCCCGACTCCGAAAGCAAAAATTTTATGCTGACGGCGAGAAGAATCAGTGACTCATTGGAAGATGCAGTCGTTGATTTTGTTGTAAAAAAACTACAAGGGGGGGGGGGGGATTTTATCCGGCTTGGCTTTTAAAGGCAGACCGGAAACCTCCGACTTGCGCGGTTCTCCTTCCGTGAACATAGCGCGAAAGTTGAAAGCAAAAAATTATTCCCTGCGCCTTCATGACTTTGCGGCTTTTACAAATGAACTGAAAAATTTACAGCTCGGCGAAGTCAAAGAAAATTTGTCTGACGCTTTTGAAGGTGCGGCGGCTTTGCTGGTTCTGAATAATCATAAGGCTTACGAAGAATTTGAATTGCCGAAAAATTTGCCGAAAGATTTTCCTGTGCTGGACGTTTGGCAGGTTTGCAAAAAAATTCAGTCAAACAGCTTGATTGATTATCACACGATTGGAGACGTTTTAATTTCGGAGGTGCAACAATGAGACGAATAATTGTAACAGGTGGTGGCGGCTTTATTGGTTATCATCTGGCAAATTATCTTGCAGAAAAAAAAGATACTGAAGTCACGGTCATTGATAATCATGCACGCGGCAAGGCGGACGAAATGTTCAAGGAACTTATCAGCCGCGACAATGTAATTTTCTTTCAGGAAGATTTGACGCAGAAAAATTTTTACGACAAACTTTCAGGACGCTACGACGAAATTTATCACCTTGCCGCGATTAACGGCACGAAAAATTTTTACAACAAGCCTTATGAAGTTCTGCGCGTCGGGATTTTGTCGCTGATAAATATTTTGGAATGGTGCAACGCTGAAAATTGCGGAGCGTTTCTGTTTTCTTCGTCGTCGGAAAGTTACGCAGGCACAGTGAATAATTTTCTAGAGAATCATGCTGAATATATTCCAAGCAGTGAAAATATTCCGCTGACAATCGACGACGTAAAAAATCCGCGCTGGTCTTACGGCGGCAGTAAAATTGTCGGGGAACTTCTGACAATCAATTATTGTCGAACAAAAAATCTGCCGTTCAAAATTATTCGCTACCATAATGTTTACGGCGTACGCATGGGATTTGATCATGTGCTGCCGGAATTTTTTAAGCGTATTCATGACAAAGTGAATCCTTTTCCAATCTTCGGAGGACAAGAGACGCGAGCTTTTTGCGCCGTTGAAGATGCAGTTCAAGCTACCGAAGCCGTTATGCTGAGCAAAAATTGTGACGGTGAAGTTGTTCATATTGGCAACAGTACGCAGGAAATTAAAATCATCGATTTGCTGAAGTTAGTTTTGGATATTGCAAACTTTCAGCCTGACATTGAAATTCATCCTGCGCCTGAAGGTTGCGTTATGCGCCGTTGTCCAAACACTGAAAAACTTTTCAATCTGACAGGCTTTGAAGCGAAAATGTCTTTGGAGGAGGCTTTGCCGAAAATGTACGCTTGGTATGAAAAAATTTATTCAGGAGAAAGGAGCTGAGATTTTAAATCAGTGAAAATTTTGGCTCTGAATCTCCCACAATAGCAAGGAGAATTTTTTATGGCTAAAGTTTCGCTGATAACAGGAATTACAGGACAGGACGGTTCATATCTTGCCGAACTGCTCCTTCAAAAAAATTATGAAGTTCATGGGATTATTCGCAGGCACTCAACAGACTGCTCGGAAAGGATTGAACATTTGCTCGGCGGCAAAAATTTTTTCCTGCACTATGGCGATTTAACTGACTCCAGCAACTTGGCAAATTTAGTTCGTGAAATTCAGCCGGACGAAATTTATAACTTGGCGGCTCAATCTCATGTCGGAATTTCTTTTGAAGTTCCTGAATACACTGCTGACGTTACAGGCGTTGGTACGATTCGACTGCTTGAGGCGATTCGGCAAAATAAACCGAACGCGAAATTTTATCAAGCATCGACTTCTGAACTTTTTGGCGGCTTACCTGAAACTGCCCCACAAAGCGAAACAACTCCGTTTTATCCTAAAAGTCCTTACGGCGCGGCAAAACTTTACGCCTTTTGGATAACAAAAAATTATCGCGAATCTTACAACATGTTTGCCTGTAATGGAATTTTATTCAACCATGAATCGCCACGACGGGGGGAAGATTTTGTCACTAAAAAAATTACTTTAGCTGTTGCAAAAATTGTTTCAGGCAAGCAGGAAAAATTATCGCTCGGCAATTTAAACGCAAAACGCGACTGGGGATTTGCAGGAGATTATGTCGAAGGTATGTGGCTTATGCTTCAACAAGATAAAGCTGATGATTTTGTTCTTGCGACAGGTGAAACTCACACTGTACGCGAATTTGTAGAATTGGCTTTTGAGGAAGTTGGAATTAAAATTGAATGGCGCGGCGAAGGCGTTGACGAAAAAGGTTATTGTTCAAAAACCGGCAAAGTTTTAGTTGATGTCAATCCAAAATTCTTTCGTCCCGCCGAAGTTGATTTACTTCTTGGTAACCCTGCGAAAGCTGAAAAAGTTTTGAACTGGAAAAGAAAAATTTCTTTCAAAAATTTAATTAAAATGATGATTGAGGCAGATTTAAAAAAAAATTAGTTTAATCTTAACTTGAAAGGTAGGAGATTTTTAGTTGGAAAAAGATGCAAAAATTTATGTTGCAGGTCATCGCGGCATGGTGGGGTCGGCTATTGTTCGCGAACTCGAAAGGCAAGGCTACAAAAATATTATTAAGCGTACACACGCTGAATTGGATTTGACTCGCCAAACTGAAGTTGAAAAATTTTTTGCAGAGGAAAAACCTGACTATGTTTTTTTGGCAGCGGCTAAAGTTGGCGGTATCGGCGCAAGTTCAACTTTTCCTGCCGAATTTATGTACGAAAATACAATGATTGAAATGAACGTACTCAGCGCTGCGCACAAAAACAACGTCAAAAAATTATTATATCTCGGCTCGGCATGTTCTTATCCAAAATTTGCAAAACAGCCTATCAAAGAAGATTATTTATTCACTGATAAATTTGAATCGACGAATGAATCTTATTCGCTGGCAAAAATTCTTGGACTCAAATATTGCGAATATCTCGGTAAAGAACACGGCACAAGTTTTATTTCTGTTATCCCAACGAATCTTTATGGAGTAAATGACAATTATCACCCGACTCACAGTAATGTTCTGCCTGCAATGATTCGTCGTTTTCATGAAGCAAAAGAAAAAAATCTTCCGTTCGTAACGTGTTGGGGCGATGGAACGCCTTTGCGCGAATTTTTGTTCGCGGACGATTTAGCTGATGCCTGTGTATTTTTGATGAATACTTATAGTGGTAACGACTTTATAAACATCGGCACAGGAAAAGTTATCTCCATAAAAGAAGTTGCCGAACTTGTTGCGGAAATCGTCGGGTACAGCGGAGAAATTTTCTGGGACACTTCCAAGCCGAACGGTGCTTTGAAAAGGCAACTCGACGTTTCAAAAGCTGCCGCACTTGGTTGGAAGTATAAAACTGAATTGAGAGATGGCATTAAATTGGCTTATGCTGACTTTTTAAATTCCTACCCCCCCCCCTGTTGCACAAACAGATACATACGCCAAAAAGTGCAAACGCAGACAGTTCACAAAAGCCGTACGAAGAAATTACTTGTTGCAGGTTTTGTGGTTCAGAACATCTTGCGGAAGTTTTCAATCTCGGCGAGCAGTATTTAACCGGCGTTTTTCCGAAAGATACAGATTCTCATGTTGATAAAGGCAATTTAGATTTAGTTTTTTGTGAAGATTGTCATTTATTACAACTCAAACAGTCGTACAGTTTAAGTGAAATGTACGGCAGCAATTACGGTTATCGTTCCGGCTTAAATTCCAGCATGGTTAGACACTTGCAAAATAAAGTTCTTCGGCTTGAAAAGTTTGTAGGTTTGACACCGAAAGATTTGGTTTTGGATATTGGCTCAAACGACGCGACATCTTTAAAATCTTACTCAGTGCCTTGTAAAAAAATCGGTATCGACCCCACGTCAGAAAAATTTAAAAAGTATTACACTGAAGACATTGTTCGCGTACCTGAATTTTTTTCGGCTGAAGTTTTTCGCAAACACTGCGGAGATTTGAAAGCTAAAATTGTTACGTCTATTGCAATGTTCTATGACTTGGAAAGTCCGCTGACTTTTGCAAAAGATGTTGAGTCCATTTTGGCTGACGACGGCATTTGGCATTTTGAACAAAGTTATATGCCGACTATGTTAAAAAATCTTTCATATGACACCATTTGTCACGAACATTTGGAATTTTATTCCTTGCAAGTCGTCAAGAACATACTGGAAGAAGCCGGTTTGAAAATATTAAATGTCGAGCTTAACGACATTAACGGCGGAAGTTTTGCAGTAACTGCATGCAAGAAGGAGGCGATTTATGAAGTAAATCACGAAAGTATCGACGCTCTTTTAAATGAAGAAAAAGTTCTCGGCTTATCTACTGATAAACCATATTTGAACTTTGCAAAAAGAGCTCAGATTCACCGCGAAAAAATCAAAACTTTGCTTGATGATTTGGCAAAGAAAAATTTAAAAGTTTTGGGATATGGCGCAAGTACAAAAGGAAATGTTTTACTTCAGTATTGCGACATAACTACAGAACAAATTTCTTGTATCGTGGAGGTGAATGAAGATAAATTCGGTTCGTTTACTCCGGGTACAAATATTCCCATAATTTCCGAAGATGAAGGCAGAAAGTTAAAGCCGGATTATTATTTTGTGTTGCCTTGGCATTTCAAAGAAAATATTTTGAAACGCGAAAGAAAATTTTTAGAAAATGGTGGCAAATTTATTTTTCCTCTGCCGGAAATTGAGATTTTGGGAATTGAGGCAATCGACTTGCAGGAAGGTTGATAAATTAAATTCCTAATCAAACTTCAATTTTGAAGATAGGAATTTTTCAAGTATCCGCAGTCGATTTGAAAATTCTGTCTTAGAAATTGAGGTTATGAAAATGGAAAAAGATGCAAAAATTTATGTCGCAGGACACAGAGGCATGGTTGGGTCGGCTATTGTTCGCGAACTTGAAAAGCAAGGCTACAAAAATATTATTAAGCGTACACACGCTGAATTGGATTTGACTCGCCAAACTGAAGTTGAAAAATTTTTTGCGGAAGAAAAACCTGACTATGTTTTTTTGGCAGCGGCTAAAGTTGGCGGAATTGTAGCTAATGCCAAAGCTCCTGCAGATTTTATGTATCAAAACATTATGATTGAAATGAATGTTATCCACTCAGCTTGGCAAAACGGCTGTAAAAAACTTTTGTTTCTCGGTTCGGTTTGCGTTTTTCCTCAATTTTCTCCGCAACCTATAAAAGAAAGTTATTTGTTGACATCTACTCTTGAACCGCTGGATGAAGCCTATTCATTGGCAAAAATTTCAGGATTGAAATATTGCGAATATCTAAACAGGCAATATGGAACGGATTTCATTTCCGTTATGCCTACAAATCTTTATGGTGCAAATGACAATTATCATCCTGAACATAGTCATGTCTTACCTGCGCTTATCAGACGTTTTCACGAGGCTAAAATTGAAAATAAACTTTCGGTAACCTGTTGGGGCGATGGGAGTCCTTTGCGTGAATTTTTGTATGTTGATGATTTAGCAAATCTTTGTGTATTTTTGATGAACACCTACAGCGAAAATGAAACTGTCAATGCGGGAACTGGAAAGGAAATTTCTATAAAAGAACTTGCCGAGCTTGTGGCAGAAATTATTGGATACAAAGGTGAAATTTTGTGGGATACTTCCAAACCAAATGGGATTCAAAGAAGGCTCATGGACGTTTCTAGAGCTGAGAAATTGGGTTGGAAATACAAGACTGAATTGCGTGATGGTATCAAGTTGGCTTATGAAGATTTTTTGAAAAATCCTGTTCGTATCGAGAGGTGAATGAAATGAAATTACATGTTGGTTGCGGTCAGAGATTTTTGCCAGGTTATAAACACCTCGATGCGAGGAAATTTCCGCATGTCGATTATGTGACAGATGATTTGGCTCACCTCTCAATGTTTGAAGATAATTCAATCGATGAAATCTACGCTTGCCATGTTTTGGAACATATTCCGCGCTCTAAAATTCGCACGGGTTCTACTGCAAATGGGATTGTCAATGATAATGTTCAAGCAGGTGAAATCGAAGTTCTGAAAGAATGGTACAGAGTTTTAAAGCAGGGGGGGGGGTAAGAATTGCCGTGCCGGATTTTCAGGCTGTAATTGATGAATACTTGGCTTCAAAGGATTTAAATAAATTGCTGTCATTTCTTCATGGCGGTCATAAATACAGTGAAGATTACCATTATCAGACTTTTGACTTTAAGCGTTTGTCAGAGCTTTTGCAGAAGGTTGGTTTTCATGATGTAAAAACTTACGATTGGCGAGATTTTTTACCGCCTGATTATGATGATTACAGCAGGAGTTATTTGCCGCACATGGACTTTGAAAATGGTCGGCTTATGAGCTTAAATGTCATTGCAATAAAATAAAATTTTTGATTAAATAGTAAAAAAATTTTTAGTTGAGGATGTGAAAGAGCGCAGGAAGCGTGTTAAAAATGCAAATAATTTTACTTTTCAGCGGGAGGTGATAAAAGATGACGGCGTTAAGGCGAGAAACTTTAGCTGTGATTGATACTATTCCGGATGAGTACATGGAAAAATTTTTGCAAATGGTGAAGGACTTCAAGAAGAATTTCATAACCCCAAATGTGGAAGATAGACGCAAGAAAGAAATTTTTGCCAGGCTTGACGAACTTTTTGCAAAAGAAAAACCTTTAACTGAAGAACAGAAAAAACGCGGTCGCGAAGAAGCTGAAAAATTTTCTCAGACTTGTGCAGAATTTCGTGCGTTGATTGGTGATGACATTCCTTGGGCAAGCGAAGAAGAAATGATTGAAGAATTGGCAAATGACCGCAGGGAGCATATGAAAAATGCGAATTATGCTTGACACAAATATTTTAATTTCGGCGATAGTTTTCGATGGAAAAATTGAAAAATTGTTAAATTCTTTGAAAGACAAAAAACATCAGCTTTTGGTTTCAGATTATGTCGAAAAAGAATTTAAGGAAAAAGTTGCTAAAAAGTGGGCGGTCAAAGCTGAAGATTATAACAGAGTTTATGAAAAATTTTCATTTACGCGGTGTGCAAGCACGACAGAAATTTTAGGAAAAGTTCGCGACAAAAAAGATATTCCCGTGTTGAGCGACGCAATTTTTAATGAAGTCGATATTTTATTGACAGGCGACAAAGATTTTCTTGAAAGCGAAATAAAAAATCCGCTGATACTTTCGCCTGTCGAGTTCTACGAGTACTTGCAAGAAAGGTAATTTTTCATGCAGATAATTTTACTTTCAGGCGGCAGCGGGAAAAGATTGTGGCCGCTGTCGAACGATGTCAGGTCAAAACAGTTTGTAAAAATTTTTTCAGACGACGGCGAAAATTTTGAATCGATGTTGCAGCGCGTTTTTAAACAGATTCGCAGAAATTTTTCTGACGTTTCAATTACTGTTTCGACTTCTAGAGCGCAGAAAAAAATTATAAAAAAATATATCGATTCAGGTGTTGAAATTTCTGCCGAGCCTTGCAGGCGAAATACGTTTCCTGCGATAGCCTTGACGGCGGCTTTTCTGCGCGACGCGAAAAATATTTCGGTCGATGAAGAAATTATAATTTGTCCGATAGATCCTTACGTTGAGGACGATTATTTTTCGACTTTCAAAACTATGGCGGAGCTTGTAAAAACTTCGGCGGCTAATTTAATTTTGCTTGGAATAAATCCGACTTATCCCAGCGAAAAGTACGGTTACATTATTCCTGCGTCAAAAGATTTTATCAGCGAAGTTTTGGAGTTCAAGGAAAAGCCTGACGTTTCGACTGCAGAAAAATATATTGAAAGAGGAGGACTTTGGAACGGCGGAGTTTTTGCCTGCAAACTTTCTTACCTGCTTGAAAAGTCGCGCGAAATTTTGCGGACGGATTCTCACGCCGAACTTTTAAAAAATTATTCCGAACTTCCCAACACCAGCTTTGACTATGCAGTTTCCGAGCATGAAAAAAATATTAAAGTTGTTCGTTACTTCGGCGAATGGAAAGATGTCGGCACATGGAATACTTTGACCGATGTCATGAGAGAAAAATCTATTGGCAAAGTTCAATTTGATTCGACTTGCGAAAATTCTCACGTCGTCAACGAAACTGATTTGCCAATAATTGCGATGGGATTAAAAAATATTGTTGTAGCTGCCAGTGCTGATGGAATTTTGGTAGCCGACAAAACTCAATCTGCCTTGATGAAGTCACTTGTAGAAAAAATTCATGAGCCGATTCGATTTGCAGAAAAGTCTTGGGGAGTTTATCAAGTTGTTGACGCAGATGAAGACAGTTTGACTATAAAAGTTTTTCTGGAAGCAGGAGCAAGGATGCGTTATCACAGCCACGAACGCCGCGAGGAAATTTGGACTGTAATTGAGGGAAAAGGAAAAATTGTTCTTGACGGCGAAATTAAGTTTGTGAATGTCGGTGACGTAATAAAAATTTCTGCCGAAGTTAAACACACTGTAATTGCCGAGACAAAAATGAAATTGATTGAAGTGCAAATTGGAAAAGATATAACTGTTGAAGATAAGATTTTGTGGGAGGATTTATTATGATAGTTATGCGCTTAATTGGCGGCATGGGTAATCAGCTTTTTCAGTATGCTTGCGGTCGTTCTTTGGCTCGCAGATTAAACACAGAATTGAAATTGGATATAACTTGGAATGAGGAAAGGGAAAAATCTCACCACTGTTATTATCAACTTGGCAATTTTAATATCCAAGAAAATTTTGCTACTGAGAGCGAAATTAAAAATTTAAATGTTGTCAAAGAAATGCGTACAGATTTTGTCCCTGCAGTTCTTGACTCTGCAGATAACACTTATTTGGACGGATATTGGCATAGTGGAAAATATTTTGAAGAAATTGCAGATGTTATCAGAGAAGAATTTACATTAAAAAAAGAGTTAGAACAAAATTCCATGTCTTGGCGTGAAAAAATTTTGAATTGCAAATGTGCAGTCTCCGTCCACATTAGACGCGGTGATTATCTCACGCCCAAGTTCAGAAATCATTCAGGAGCAGTTCCCGGCACTTACTACTATTCTTGTGCTGAAGAACTGAAAAAAACTTTTCCAAAATTGACGCTTTTTGTCTTTTCTGATGATCATGATTGGGTAAAAAATAATATGCATTTCAATGTACCTGTGGAATTTGTTGAAGGTTGCGAGCATGACTATGAAGAATTGTATCTGATGAGTCTGTGCAAGCATAACATAATTTCTAACGGCACATTTTCATGGTGGAGTGCGTGGCTGAATAAAAATCCTGATAAAAAAGTATTCGCGCCTTATCCTTGGGCACGCAGCGGTTGGGGTGGCGAAACAATTATTCCAGATTCTTGGATAAAAGTTCCTGTTGATTATGAAAAAAATAAATCCTATGCGCCATTGCTTAGCGTCATTGTTTGTATTGAAAATGATCTTTCTAAACTTGCTATTTCTGCACAAAGTTTATTTAAACAATTTTTGCAAGATTATGAAATTATTTTTGTCGATAACAGTACTGACGGCAGTGGTGATGCTTGTCGTCGTGCAGTAGTAAACGACAAAGTCACTTTCTTGAAGAAAAATTTTTATGTCAATAAGTTTGCGGCATTAAACAAGGCACTGGAATGTGCGGCAGGAGATTATGTTTTAATTTTGACAACTAAACACTTTTTATTTCCTAACGTCGTCAATGAATTGGCAATTTATTTGGAGAATGATTATAAAGAAAAATGCAACTATGGCGATGTTAAAAATTATTTAAATTATGAGCAGTATGTAATTCAACGTGCCCCAGATATAGTTTGTTCAAATCAAAAAATTTTTGAAGACGCGAGAGGGCTTTTGACTATTGACGGAATCGAAGGTAAAAGATTTAATCGATCTGTAGATAAGCCGTTAAAAGATTTAAAACAAGCTGAGTCTTTGAAATTTGACGGAGTATCTACATTAAAATTGCTTGGCGGAGATTTCATAAACAATTTAATCAGCACAAAGCTCTTTAAACGCAAATTTTTACTTGACAATAAAATTCAATTCAATGAACATAACGAAGATAATTCCGAACTTCTTTTTGTTACAGATGCGATGATGTCAGCGAAGGAAATTGTTTTTACTCCTGCATATTTCAGTGCTCAACTTGTATAAAATTTTGTTGGAGGTTTTGAATGAAAATTTCTGTAATCGGTTGCGGGCGTTGGGGAACTTTTCACGCTTGGTACGCAGATAAAATTGGTCACGAAGTAACTTTGTATGGTCGCGCAACTTCTGCCAACTTCAAAAAAATTTCTGAAACCGGCGGAAATGAATATTTGCAACTGCCTTCGACTGTGAAGTTGACGACAAAACTTTTTGACGCGATAAATTTTGCGGACGTGATTTTAATTTCTGTCGGCGCACAAAATTTGCGCGGACTTCTTGAAGAAATTAAAAATTTACAAATCGACTTCGGAGAAAAAAAATTTGTCCTCGCGATGAAAGGTTTGGAGCGCGGTGCAGGAAAAAGATTGACAACTGTCTTTAATGAAGTGCTTGATAAAAATTCTGCAGTCTGGGTTGGTCCCGGTCACGTTCAAGACTTTGTAAAAAATATTCCAAACTGCATGGTGATGGCTTCGGCTGATGAAAATTTTACTCGCGAACTGGTGGAAATTTTTAAAAGTCCGCTGATTCGATTTTATTACGGCAGTGATTTGCTTGGAATTGAAATAGGCGCGGCTGCAAAAAATGTTGTAGGTATCGCGGCAGGAATGTTGGACGGCTTGAATTTTACAAGTTTGAAAGGCGCATTGATGGCGAGGGGAACGGCTGAACTTTCGCGGCTGATTTCCGCGCTTGGCGGCGATAAAATGACTGTTTACGGCTTGAGTCACTTGGGAGATTATCAAGCAACTTTATTTTCTGACTACAGCAACAACAGACGTTTCGGAGAAAATTTTGTTGCGGAAAAAAAATTTGACAAACTTGCCGAAGGAGTCGAAACGGTTTCGGCTTTAATGGAACTTTCAAAAATTACCGGCGTGGAGCTTCCGATAAGTCAGGCAGTTTATAAAATTTTGTATGAAAAACAAAATCCGCAGGAGCAGTTGACAGAATTATTTTTGCGTTCAACAAAATCTGAATTCAATGAGGAGTTAGGAGTTAGGAGTTAGGAATTAGATTTTCATTCCTCATTCCTAATTACAAATTAAAATGGGGGTGGCGTGAGATGAAGATTGGCGAAAAAATTGTTTATCCGATGCATGGCGCAGGAGAAATTGCCGGAGTCGAGGAACAGGAGGTCGGCGGCGAAAAAAAATCTTATTATGTTCTCCGGCTGCCGATGGGCAATCTGAAACTTATGTTGCCTGTCGACAAAATTGAAGAAATTGGTTTGCGCGAAATTATTGGCAAAGAAAAACTTTCCGAAGTCGAGGAAGTTTTGAGCGGCGCGGCAGAAAAATCGCAAGGCAGTTGGAATAAAAGATTTCATGCAAATTTGGACAGAATGAAGTCGGGAGATATTTTGGACGTGGCGGCAGTCGCCAGAAATTTGGAAAGACAAAATTTGAAGAAAAAACTTTCCGGCGGCGAGCGGAGAATTTTAGATTTAGCCAGACAAATTTTGATCAGCGAATTGATTTATGTTCTTGAAAAGTCCGACGAAGAAATTTCGGCTTGGGTCGACGAAAAAATTTTCGGCAAAGTAAAAAAAGTTGAAGACGAAACAAATTTGACAGATGAAAATGAAAAAGAAAATCTAGCCGAGTGAAATAAATCTGCCGACAGAAAAAAAAATTTTTGTAGGCGTTTGAGAAAATATTTATTTGATGTTTGTTTGGTAAAATTTTTCTTGCTGCGGCAGGATTTTTTTTTTTCGCACTGAAAATCTACAAAAATATTTCGAGAGGGGAATTTAATTTGACCGGAGTACTTTTCGATTTTAACGGAACTTTGCTTTTCGACGGCAAATTGCAGGATGAATCTTGGCATGAGTTTTTGGAACAGAAAACCGGTAGGACGATTAGCAAGGAAGAATTTCTGGAACGCATGAGCGGAGTTAATGAAATTGATGGATTGTCCTACTTCATGGGGAAAAAACTTTCTCAGCAACAGGCAGAGGCTTTGGAGGAGGAAAAAGAAATTATTTACCGCGCAAAATGTGTCGCGCTCGGCGAAAAATTTCAACTTGCGCCGGGAGTTCCCGCCTTCCTCGACGAATTGAAAAAAAATAAAATTTCTTTCAATCTCGCAACCGCCTCCGTGATGTCGAATGTTCAATTTTTTTTCGACAAACTGGATTTGGGAAATTGGTTTAAAATTGATTACGTCGTCCACAAGGACGGAAAAATTTTAAGCAAACCTGCGCCCGATATGTATTTGAAGGCGGCAGAGTCTGTCGGCTTGAATATTTTGGACTGCGTAGTTTTTGAAGATTCGCGAATGGGAATGAAGGCAGCGCAGACGGCGCATGTAAAAAAAATTATTGGCGTTGCGTCGTCGCAGGATGAAAAAACTTTAAAAAGTTTCGGAGCGAGCGAAGTAATTCCGGACTACACTGACTTGGATAGAATTATGAAATTTATTTTGGAAGGAGAAGTTTAAATGTCCTCACCGCACAACTCGGAGGAACTTGGAAATAAATTTCTCACAGAAATTTCAAGGCGAACATTTATAAAATTAGCCGCCGGAGTTTTGGCTGGTGAAACATTTTTTATGCAGAAGTCTTAAGGAGGAGTTCTTATGTCATCACCGCACAACTCAGCAGAAGTTGGAGATATTGCCGACAAAATTTTATTGCCCGGGGATCCACTCCGCGCAAAATACATTGCAGAAAATTTTTTGACCGACGCGAAAAAGTATACAGAAATTAGAAATATTTTCGGCTACACAGGAAAATACAAAGGCGTTGACGTTTCCGTTCAGGCGACGGGAATGGGAATTCCTTCCTTTTCGATTTATGTCAGCGAATTGATTCATGTTTACGGAGTGAAAAAATTGATTCGCGTCGGAACTTGCGGAGGTATGCATGGCAGTTTAAATTTGCGCGACGTTGTAATTGCACAGGGAGCATCGACCGATTCAAAAATTATTTATCAAACTTTCGGCGGCGCGATTGATTTTTCCCTGCTTGCTGATTTTGATTTGCTTATTAAGGCAGTCGACAACGCAAAAAAATTAAATATTCCCGTCAAAGTCGGCAACATACTTTCCACAGATTTATTTTACAATGATTACAGCGACACGCGAGGAACTTTTTCGACCGGCGCAGAAACTCTTGATCAAAAAATGATTCGGCATGGAATTTTGGCTGTTGAAATGGAAACTGCCGCACTCTACCTTTTGGCGGCTGCCGCGCAGGTTCAGGGACTTGCAATTTTTACAGTCAGCAACCATCTTGTACGTGGTGAGGAAACGACTGCTGAAGAGCGCGAGACGGATTTTAATGAAATGATTAAACTTGCGCTGGAAACTATTATTCAGGACTGATTGAGATTGAAAAAAATTAAAAAGACCAACGCCGCGAGAATTTTGGATAATCTCGGCATTGATTACGAAATTAAAACTTATGAAGTTGATGAAGAAGATTTATCTGCCGTCCACGTCGCGGAAAGTGCAGGGCTTGACATTGAAAAAGTTTTTAAAACTTTGGTTGTGCGAGGCGACAAAAGCGGGGTTATTATGGCTGTTATCGGCGGCGGCGAAGAATTAAATTTGAAATCTTTGGCGAAGGCGAGCGGAAATAAATCTGTAGAAATGATTTCGCTGAAAGAACTTTTTCCGCTGACAGGATATGTTCGCGGCGGGTGCTCTCCGCTCGGCGCGAAAAAAAATTATCCTGTCTTTCTGGATTCGAAAGCGATGGCGCATGAAAAAATTTCTGTCAGCGCAGGACAGCGCGGTATGCAAATTTTTCTTTCGCCAAAAGATCTAGTCGCCGCAACAAAAGCAACTGTTGCAGATTTAATTTCAGTCTGATAAAACATCACCAAAAATCCATGTTGCGCCGGCATTTTGTAACCTGTTGGCACTCTGCCGCCAAAAGTCTGTGAAAAAATTTTTCTTGTATTTACAAAATGCTTGTGATAATATTCTTAAAACGACAGCAGTCGAAAGGATTATTTTTCCGTCAAGGAAGAAAGAAAGGAAAAGGTGATTATCATGGCAATGACAATGGGCGGCGTAAATTCTTCCCTCAGCACACTGAACAAGATTCAAAGTTCAATGCAGAAGACTACGCAGCAATTAGCAACAGGTTCAAAGTATCCGTCTGCGCAGTATGGCAGTTCTGCCTACGCAATTTTGCAGCGCATGAACAGCAATATTGGCGCAATTAATCAGTCGGTTCAAAATACTCAGAACATGAGTTCTATGATCAAAACGGCGGCGGGTGCAACTTCCAACACAGTCGATGCGCTGAAAACTATCAAGGAAACTTTGCTCAACGCAGCAAATGACACAAACACCTCGACCGATCGCTCGGCAATGCAGGAAAGCATCAATCAACTGGTTCAGCAAATCGATGACAACTCCAGAGTTCAATACAACGGAATGAATTTGTTGGACGGCTCCAAGAGCGAAATGGTTGTTGCAGGAATTGACGGCTATGAAAATGTCGGACTCGGCGACATGAGTTCAAAAGCACTCGGTCTGACTGACGACGAAGGCAATGTAACTTTAGACCTTTCAAACCAAGATTCCATTCAGTCTGCGTTGGCTACTGTTGATGATGCACTGAAATTTGTCGAAGGCGTGGACGGAAACTTGCAAGCCTCTCTTGAAAGCGGAGATACCGCACTTGACGATGCACTCGATCAAGCTACAACTCAAGGCGCAATGTTGCAAAGACTTGAGTATCAAGAAGCAAATTACACAACGATGTCCGAAAACGAACAGGCTGCGGCATCGACAATGGGCGACACCGACATGGCGAAGGCAATTACCGAGCTGAAAAGTCAGCAAACTCAAGAACAGCTTGCGATGTTTGCAACGAAGATGTTCAATCAGAATCGCGCAAATATTTTGAGCTTGTTGCAGTAAATTTTCGGCGGGCATAGTTCATCGGTAGAATATCAGCTTCCCAAGCTGAGGAGGTGGGTTCGATTCCCATTGCCCGCTCCAAAGTAAAAAAAATCAGCGGCAGATTTTTAAAATTCTGTCGCTTTTTGATTTTTAAGATTTTCAGTCTTGAATTGCGTTGACAGATTTTATTGCAACTTCGATCATCGAGTCGTCGGGTTCTCGCGTCGTCAAATATTGCAACCAAAGTCCGGGCATTATAGCCAAGCGAACGAAAGAATTTTTTGATCGTCCGGCAAATCGAATTATTTCATAAGATATTCCCGCGACGACTGGCAACAAAATTATTCTCGACAAAATTCTCAACCACAAGTCGGGCCAACCTAAAAATGCAAAAACAAAAATGCTTACAATCATCACAATCAGCAAAAAAGCCGTGCCGCATCTCGGATGAAGTCGCGGAAATTTTTTTACATTTTCTACTGTCAAAGGTTCGTCGGCTTCATAACAAAAAATTGTCTTGTGTTCCGCTCCGTGATATTGAAAGACTCGCTGAATATCTTTCAGTTTGGAAATTGCAAAAATGTATGCGAAGAAAATTATCAGCCGCAAAAATCCTTCCGCCAAATTTAAGTAAAATGGATCTTCCGTGATCGAATGTAAAAATTTCGCCGCGCCTGTCGGGATTGCTATGAACAAAACGCAAGCCAACGCCAGCGCAAAAATTATTGTTCCTGCAAGTTCTCCGTCGGAAAGTTGTTCGTCCTCCTCGCCAGCCGCCTGTGCGGAAAAGGAAAGCGATTTTATTCCCAGTATCAAACTTTCAAATAAAATTACACTGCCGCGAATGAAAGGCAATTTTAAAATCGGAAAGCGATCTGAAATCGAAGTTACAGGATTGACTTGAACAGTTATATTTCCGTCCGCCTCTCGAACTGCCGTCGCAACTTTTCCAAAGCCGCGCATCATCACGCCTTCAATTACTGCTTGTCCACCTATCAAAGGTTTGTCCATCAAAACACCTCAAAAAATTTGAAATAAAATGACCTCAATTCGATGTTTTTGAATATTTCGTACAAGTTTAAAATTTTTATAGCTTTTTGCGTATTGGATTCGGACTGCAAAATAATTCCATTAAGAAAATAAGTAATCCAAGCGTTCCAATCATTTTTAGTTGAAATGTCAGCTAATTTTTGGTTATAAACATCGCGATTTTTCTCAAAGAACGAACTCATGTAGAAAGTCGGCAATGGAATCAGTCCGATGTAATAAAAAAACAATGGGATAAGTAATCTTCCAATGCGACCGTTGCCGTCTTCAAAAGGGTGAATCATTTCAAATTGGGCGTGTATAATAGCCGCCTGTAGTAAATGATTTATATCTTCATAGTTGATATATCCTTCAAGATTTGACATGTATTCTTCAGTTAATAAAGGCGGTAGTGACGTGAAAGAGATTTGTGTGCTCCGCCAATATAGTTTTGCTTTTTCTTAAACTCACCAGGATGCTTTATTGCACCACACACATTACTTAAAAGAATTTTGTGCATAGCTTTAATAGTTTTAGTTGTAAGTGGAAATTTACTGTTTTGATTGCTTAATTCTGAAATGTGACTAATATTGTCAACAGCATAAAAAATGGCACGCCTATAATTTAAAATTTCATTTATTTCATCTTCAGCGATTTGTGTCTGATTACCAGCTTCATGATTCAAAATATCTTCCAGTGTTGCGTGAGTTCCTTCCAATTTTGATGACAATACAGCTTCTTGAGTAGTGACTGGTGACATAAGCAACCACGGGTTAGGAGTATTCATTAAAAAACCTGTGTATTTGCCAATGGCAGTTCCAGCTTTCGCCAACAGTGAAACAATATCGTGGTTCAAAAGAGAAAAAGTATCTAAGGGCAATTTACGAGGAACATGTAGCAAAGGAGCGGTTTTCAACAAGTTCTGCAATGCAAATTCATTCATAACAAAAGTCATCTCACTTTCAATATAATTATATCACATTCATAATTTTTGTCATTGAAAAAAATTGTTGCATAAAATTCAGTGTGTCCTGTTTTACCAAAAAAAACGCCACAGCAAGATTTTCTCACTGTGGCATTGATTTTATAAAATATCGCTTTTGACATTAACTTCGGCATAAGCAACAAATTTGTCGCCTTCGCCGAACTGAATAACTTCGCCGTCAAAAGACGTGAACTCATCGAAAGTGTGATAAAGCGATTCATTTGGACAATTTGATTCTGCAAAAATATCTTTCACCATTTGAATTGTGTCAGCAGAAATTTTTTCGCCGCTTTGAATTTTTATTTGCGTTTTAAATTCCTCCAGTCAACAAAGCTAAAGCGTCAGCACGTTCTCTGACAAAACGACTACGCAATGCTAAGATAATTTGTTTGCTGCCGTGACAAAAATTGTCAGGACTTCGCCAAATTCCGCTACCGTCCGGCTTGGATAAATCGCACTCAACAATCAAATAATCATAAATTGCGCTGATTAAGTCGCCATCAAACCAACCGTCATCAACATAGCTTAAATTCGGATGTCCTAATTTTTTGCAAGCAAGTTCAAAAAGTTTAGCACAGCCACTCACGCCATTCTGCACCGCTCTGGACAAAATAACTGCCTTCATTGCGTCTGTGTGTTTGTTTGCGTTGTAATATTTCTCAGCAAGTTTTTTAGCTGCCGCGTCATAATATTTCAGCTTAATGTACTCGTCCTGAAGTCTGCCGAAATTGCCGGGGTCGATTGTGCCAAGTTCAATCCACTGTTCAATAAATTCTGAACTGTTGACTTTTTTGTTTGCCAAAACAGTACCGTAATTTGCCAATGCTTTGTCAGGATAATTTTTTAGCCAAGTTACAAAATCATCAACTGCTCCGACGTTGCTTGCAAACTGATACAAGCCATAACTTACGCCGCCTAAATCACCTGCATTATTCGCAACACAGGCAGGGTCGCCGTTACTTTCATATTTCCTCGCAAGCACAGAAATTTTATCAATGTTCGCGTCGAAGTTATCAGGAATTGTCGGCGGTTCTGCAGGAGTATCTACAACGTCTGCACCGCTGTTGTATCTGTACCAATTAGCTTTTTCTGTAATGGTCTGCAGTTGACTTTGTAAATTTCTACCAGGGCAACCTGCGCCGTCAGTCTTGCCGACACCTGCATAACATTCATCGTGACCGATGATGTGACTGCGGTCTGTCGGGATATTGTAGTCAGCGCAAAGGTTAGCAATAAGCAAAGCCGCGCTTTCAATCTGCTTGTCGGTAGGTTTTGCCGCATTAAAGTCACCGCACAAATGAATACCGAGCGAGTTTAAATTGTGTCCTTGTGCGTGAGAACCAAACGCCCACTCAGGACGACCTCTTTCAATCGTGCCGTCTTTGCGAATGACAAAGTGATAGCCGATACCTGCCCAGCCGTTGCCTAAATGCATTTCGTGAATCCTTGCCGCCGAAAAATCAACATCAATTTTGCTACCTGTATGGTGAATTACAATTTTGCTTGTGCTGCCGCGCCGTGACAAACTGCCGAACTTCAAATTAGTTTCAACAATTTTTGCCTGAATCATTACGCACCTTTCCTTTCAGAAACAACTAATTTAATTTCCGATAGAGTTTGTTTAATGGCGGCAAGTTCACGTTCAATATTACCAACGCGACTATCGACAACATAAATTTTTTCGCTCAGTCTTGTTAAAGCGTCTGTTAAAGTTTCCTGTGACTTTGTTAATGCACTGACTGATTGCGTCAACTGATTTAAAACACTCAAACCTTTAGTCAATAGCAACAAAGTTATCACGCCGAGTATGCCAAACTCCGCGCATTTCAGAACCATTTCTTCCATTGTGCTACCTCCTGCAATTTTTCATTCGTAACCTCGAAGGTCATTTTTCTCCTTCCTCC
>CALEPR010000053.1 GCA_937910665.1 uncultured Selenomonadales bacterium | reverse complement strand
CGATAAGTGCATGTCTTAACCCCCCCCCCCGTGGATATAACAGACTTTGCAATTTTATAATCATAGTACAAGTCTTGAGAAGGAATGCAGAAATTAAATAATTTTTTTGTAAAAACTTCAGGAAGAAAAACATGTTGTGAATAGCTCATGCCTGTAGCAAAGATTTTAAATTGCTTAAAATTTTTTTTATAATAGTCTAACGCTCTGTTTAATAAAAAATTGTACCCGGAATTGATACCGTACAAGTGAATAAATTTATTTCTGGGTACTCCGCACCTTTTCACTTCATCCGGCAAAGTTAATTCACCGGCACCAAAGCAAAGTACGCAGTCAAAATAAAAATTTTTCACGCAATCTTGAAGTTCATAAAACGGAAAAATTTTTTCAGCAGGATAACCGAGCGGTGACAACAATGCACGTGTAGCCTCAACGTTATCAACTACAAAGGCGCAATATTCATTTTCAGGATTTAAAAGTTTCAAAACGTCGTCATTAAAACCGTTGTTCATGGAAATTAACAGTATTCTCATAAATATTACCTCCAAAATTCATTTTTCCCACAATAAAGCCACCGTCACTCCATCAAATTTTGTTTTAGCAAGCGCAAACTTTCCGCGCTCCACACAGCACAACGCCGCCGCCTCGCAAACATTTCCAACGCCGATAGTTTTTTTCACGAAGTCGGACTCTTGCAATTTGTATTCAGCAATTTTTTCTGAAAGCTGTTCGACGCTGAAAAATTTTATTTCTCTGCCAAGCTGTTTTGCAAATTCCAGCAATCCGACTTCATCAGATTTTAAATCTACGCCGGCAAAAAATTTTATTCGCTCGACAGGTTGAGAAATTTTTTTACAAGCACTTGAAACTGCGTCTGAAATTTTTTCTGCCGAAGTTCCTCGCTTGCAACCGATGCCGCAGATTAAATTTTGCGGTATAAAATTTAATTTTGTTTCCCCCGCCGACAAAAAAATTTCTTCGCCGCGCAGAATTGCCGAGTTGATAATTTTTATTGCAGACTTCGGCGCAGGTGTCAAGCCAAGTTGACTTGCAAAAGCATCCGCAGAAAATTTTTCCTCAACGTCCGTCGCCGTCGTGATGACAGGATTGGCAGAAATTTTTTTCGCAATCTCCGCAGTTAAAAAATTTCCCCCGCCGACGTGACCGCTCAATAAACTTATAACATTTTTTCCGCGTTCGTCGACGACAATCACGGCAGGATCGGAAAGTTTGCTGACAATATTCGGCGCAATCATTCTGACCGCAATTCCTGTCGCGCAGATAAAAATTAAAGCGTCGAACTTAATAAAAATCTCTGCAACAAAATCTTTCAAACTGTCGAAGTCGCGCTCCTTGACAAAAATTTGCCCACCGACTTCAGCAGAAATTTTTTTTGCAAGTTCAACGCCTTTTTCAGTCACAGGCAAAATTGCCTTTCGCATTAAAAAATTTTCCTTCCGTCATCAAATCAACATCACAACAGCGAAGTAATAAAAAATCGGCGCGGTGTAAAAAATGCTGTCGAACCTGTCCAAAATTCCGCCGTGACCCGGAATTATAAATCCAGAATCTTTAATTCTTGCAAATCTTTTTATCACAGACTCGACCAAATCTCCCAAAGTCGCCGCAACCGAAAGCAATAAACCGGCTTCAATCATCTGCAGGAATGGAAAATTAAAAACCAAGCCGCCGACAACCAGAGCCGCCGCCGTCGTCCCCACGACGGATCCGAGAAAACCTTCTACAGTTTTATTTGGACTGATTCGCGGAGCAAGTTTTCGAGAACCGAAAAGACTTCCGATAAAATATGCAAAAGTGTCGCTTGCCCAAGTGCAAATAAATAAAGTCCAGATCAAAGCGCAACCTGTTTCAAAATTTCCTGTCGATAAAATTTGCGCCACGTCAAAATTTCCAAGTTGAACGCGAGTAATGTCGGCTAAACTTTCCAGAGAATCAGGCAAATTATTTTTTTCGGTGAAGAAACGCATCAAAATTAAATAGACAAAAGGCATCCCGACATAAAAAACTCCCGCCGCCGAAACGCAAGCGTCAGTCGGACTTAAACTGCCGATGACCGTCCACAAAAAAATTGCCAAAGTTCCCAACACCAAGCAAGCTAAAACTTCCTCAATATTTCCGAGCCACGCACTGAACAAAAGAAAAACTAAAATCAGTGCGCCAAAAATTTTCGCGGTATAAATTCCTGTTCGCTCAAATGCGTTTGAATATTCGTTCCAAGCCAAGAGCGACAAAAGCAACGCCACAAATGCAAAAGGCGCGCCGCCAACTTGAATGACAACCGCCGCAATTCCTATTCCGATTATTCCGGTGATAATTCTTAAAAGCAATTTTCAAACTCCTCAGTCAAAAAATTTTTTCAGTCTACCTTGTAAAAGTTTTTTCGACAACTTCGCCCACTCCGCCGAGCAAACCTAAATTTTGTCCGTTCATTGAAATTTCAATTCCTCCGGCGTTGCCGACGCGAATGACTACTCCTTCAATTCCATGCCAATCCATAATTTGTCCTGCGGCGGGAACTCCTTCGTAAGTCAGAACTCCGTCCACAAAAACTCTTGCCCAACATTCGCCGTTGAATTTTGCTTGAATATTTACTCCGTCCTGAGGGACTGCCGCCGACACAGGATTTGCAGGAGGATTTTCCGCAGGTTGAGTTGTTTCAGTCTGCGTCGAAGGATTTACATTTGCAACAGTTTCCGGCGAATTTTTTAGATAATACCAAACTCCTCCGGACAAAATTGCAATCAAAAAAACTGCCGCAATAATCATTGTGCTTCCCGAGCCGGAATTATTTTGGGAGCGGTTGCCAATTTTTACGTTTGGCTCTTTCAGTTCGGTAATTTTTAATTTATCTGTCTTGGGATTTTCAGAAATAATTTTTTCATCTTCAAAGGCAGAAATATTTTCTTCCGACACTGAAGCCGGAGAAATTTCTGCGGTAAATTCTTTTGCTAACTTTTCCGCATCCAAGTTCAAAAAATTTGCGTAGTTTTTTACAAAACCTTTTGCGTAAACTTCGCCGGGCAAACTGTCATAGTCGCCGTTTTCCAATGCCTCTATGTAAGCGGAGCGAATACTCGTCCCCTGTTCAATATCTTGAATAGTCAGCTTTTGACGCTCGCGCTCTTGTCGCAAAGTTTCGCCTGTCATTGCCAACAACTCCTTTCAAAGGGGATTATACACAAGTAATCTGATAAAAGCAACGCACTTATTTAAATTTTGTTTCATAAAAAATTTTTTCACGCCGACAAATTTGAATTGTAATATTTCGGATTGTCGGAAACTTCCTCGCCGATCCAGTTCGGCAGATCAATTTTTTCATCTGCGGAATTTAATTCCACTTCAGCCAAGATTAAACCTTCATGCCGTCCGAAAAAAATATCGACTTCAAAAATTTTTCCTGCGTGTTCGATTTTGTGACGAACTTTTTGCAAAATATTCGGCTCGCAAAGTTTTAAAATTTCCTCTGCGTCGGCGACAGGAATTTCATATTCAAATTCGCTACGAACAATTCCGACATTTTTGCTTTTGATTGTCAGGAAACCGCGATTATTTTTCACGCGAACGCGAACAGTTTTATTCGGCTCGGTCGAAAGGTAGCCTTGAGAAATTTTTTCTCCGCCCGACAAGTTCAGCGCGGAAATTTTTTCTGCGTCTACCAAAAATTTTCTTTCAATTTCCAACGCCATAAAAAAATTTTCCCCCAGACTTACTGACAAATTAGGAGTGAGGAATGAGGAATTGAAAAAAATTTCTAGCCCCTAATTCCTAAATCCTAACCCCTAAATCCTTCCTGTTCACAAAATATATTTTTCAATTCCTACCGCAACTCCGTCGTCGTGGACGCTCGGCACGACAAATTTTGCAAATTTTTTAAGTTCATCTCTCGCCGTCGCCATAACAAAACCCGCGCCGACAGTTTGAATCATTTCCATGTCGTTTTGTCCGTCGCCGAAAGCGTAAGAATTTTTTACGTCAATGTTCAGGCGGTCGAGAACTTTTAAAATTCCTGTCGCTTTTGAAATTTGATCGGAATAAACTTCCATAGTTTTGTAATGAAATGGATCTGCCCAACCTGTCAAACCCGGCGTCGAAAGAATTTTTTTATAGTCAAGGTCGAGTTGCTCCAAATCTTTCCGCGCAGAAAGAAATTCCATTTTCGACACAGAAATTTTTTCAATGTCAAAGTCGCGAATAAATCCTGAGGGATCGACTTCAATTTTTTTAAAAAAATCTTCGCAAGCCTTAAAACCTTTTGGACAATAAGTTTCAGGATAACTTTCGAGCATATATTCAATATTTTCTTTCTCCGCGAAGTCACAAACTTTTTTCACGACTTTAGAATCAAGTTCAGATTTAAAGAAAACTTTTCCGTCAATCATAATCAATGCGCCGTTGCTCATGACGTAACCGTTGAAACCAAAATCCAAAATATTTTTCGGCATAAAGGAAAACGGTCTGCCTGTCGCGATAAAAATATAATTGCCTTGATCCTGCAACTTTTTTATCGCAGACTGAACTCGCGGAGTCAATTCAGGTATTCCATGCTCCTTGTCCAAAATTGTTCCGTCAATGTCGAAAAAAATTGCCTTAGTCATTTCTTACCTCCATTCTTGTACAAAATAATAATTCTTACCGCCAACATCACGAACCACAAGACAAAAGTCACAATGTAAATAATTTGAACCGTGTCGAGATTAGAATAGTCGAAATGCGAAAACATATAAATTGCCGCAACCAAAATCAGGTAGTCGAAAATTTTCAGCGTGTCCTTAATTATTTCAAGCAAATTAAAAATCCCCTTTCAATCATAAAAATTTTTTTTGCAACTCATGAAAATTTATTTTTTGTTTTACAATTCCCTCAGAAGTTAAAAAAATTTTTATTTTTTACTTTCCAATTTTCCAAAACTCAAAATCATTTGTTCAAGCAAAATAAATTTTTGTTTTCTTCGTCGCGAACAAAAAAAATTCCTCTGCAGTTGAGGATAAATTTTTTTATCATGACTTATTTCAAAAATTTTAGTTTTTTTTCGCCGAAGTAATAAAAAAATTTTTATGGTCGCTCGCAAAAAAAATCTGCCCACGCGGACAGAAAAATTTTTTGGGGAAAATTTTCCATTCAATTACTGAATCGGAATTTGTTTGACTTGCTGAACTTGCTCGGTGACTTTCGGCAGATCAATTTTCAAAATGCCATCTTTAAATTCCGCTTTGATTTTTGATTCGTCAATATTGTCAATGTAGAAAGATCTGCTCATGCTTCCGAAGTGACGCTCCCGACGAATATAATTTCCTTTTTCATCGCTGTCATTTTTTTCTTCGTTCCTCTGCGCGGAGATAGTTAAATAACTGTTTGTGTAGTCCAGCGAAATATCTTCCTTCCTCATTCCCGGTAATTCGGCAGTCAGTTCATAGTCGTTGCCGTTGTCTTTCACATCGACTTTAAATTTTCCTGAACTTGTCGAAGTCATTGGAAAATCATTGAAGAAAGGTTCATTAAAAATATCAAACAAACTTGAAAAACCATCTTGCCTTGATGACAAACTTTTTGAGTTAAACGGTACCAATCCAAACATTTTTATCGTCTCCTTTTGACATTCACTAAAAATTTTTTTTCTTGAGGACTTTTTCTTTTGTCCTTTCGAGTGTCATTATAGTACAAAAAATCAAAAAGTCAATAGGTCAAATAAAAATTTTTTTTCGCGGAGAAAATCAATTCGCAAATAAGCAAAGGAAAAATTATTTATCGCGTCGAAATTTCAAAAAAATTTTTTAAGAAGGAAACATTTTTATGGAGAGATTTTTTTCATTCTGGGAACTTACTTTTGTGCCGAGCATCACAAGTTTTTATCGGAACAAATATTTTTTGGCTGTCCGCAGATCTTTTTATGTTCTCTTGCCGTTTTGGCTGACAATTTCAATTTTCGATTTGTTGGGAAATGTTTTTTTGAATCCTTCGGGAATTTTGATGGACAAGGACGGCTTGAATTTAGGATTCTGGTTGACAGGATTGAGCGGAGAAGATTATTTGCAGAGCAATTTTGTTCAAGGACTTCAAGTTTGCAAAAAAATTATCGGCGGCGGCTATTCAATCGTCGCGATGACAATCGTCGTAACTTTGTCGAGGCAACTTTCTGAAATTTGGAACTCGGACAAAATTTTGACAATACTAACATCAATTTCGGCGTTCATTTTGGCGATGGCTTTAACTGATGGACAGGGCGAAAGTTCTTCCTACTTTTCGGAGCTGGGATTTTTTTCTGCGTTTTCGATAACTTTTGTGTCGGCAAGAATTTTTTCTTGGCTTTACAATTTTAAAAAACTTCAACTTGCTCCGCCGAAGTCAATGCCGAAAGAAATGGCAAAATATTTGTCAAACTTCCTGCCAATTTCTCTGACGCTGATAATTGCCGGGTCGACGACAATTTTACTTTATTTCCTCAAGACACTCGGCGAACCGCTTTTTGAATTTTTGTCGGGAATGTCGATTTTCCAAAATCCGATCTTTGTAATGTTTTATCAATTTGTAGTCTGGTTTTTGTGGTGGCTGGGAATACCCGGTTACGGAGTGACGGCGAGACTTCAGGAACTTGCATATATTCCTGCGCAGATTGGAAATCAGATTGGAGAACCGACAGCAATTTTTACCGAAGGATTTTTCGAGGCGGGAGTAATTCATGTTCTCGGCTTGATGATTGCGATCTTAGTTTTCTCGCAACATGAAGATTGGCGAACGCTTTCAAAATTCAGTTTGCCTTTAATGTCTTTCAATGTGCAGGAAATTTTTATCTTCGGCTTGCCTGTGATTTTAAATCCAATTTTTTTAATTCCATACGTCTTCGCGCCTGTGGCCAATGCCTTTGTCGGTTACGTTGCAATTTCGTGGGGAATTGTGCCTGCCTTCCAAGTCGATGTTCCTTGGACGATGCCGCTATTTATCGGCGCGATGATTGGAACTCATTCATTCATGGGCGGACTTTTGCAAATGGTCTGGCTGATAATGGACATTTTTATTTACGCGCCATTTGTCATAACGGCAAATTCTATCGAACACGAGAGCGAAAGCAAAAGCAGTTAGATAAAATGTAAAGACCCTCGAATTGCAAAACGAGGATTTACCGATAAAA
>CALEPR010000052.1 GCA_937910665.1 uncultured Selenomonadales bacterium | reverse complement strand
TTCGATAAATTTGATTTTTAATTTTTTTCACTTACACAAATCTATTGACACAACCCAAAAACTCCCAATTTTTCGGGAAGATAACGCCATTTTTCTCCCTCAGTGTCGTTACCTCATCAAAAAAATTCCATTATTGCCATTTTTTTATTTTACCATATTTTCGCAAAATTGATTTCCGTGCTGGAGTAATACTTTTCTTGATTTTTAAAATTTTTTCTGTATAATTGATGATAACAAAATAATTTTTTTTACGTCAAGGCTGTCGTTTTGTTTGAAGGAGGGAGATGAAAAATGTCTGCTGAAGTTGATCGGCATATTGTAGATTATGAATTGCAATTTGAGCAACTCTCTTCGTCGATTGGAATTTTTGGATTACCGAAAAGCAGCGAAAACCCCCTAGCTTTGGCTGTGGAGATGTGAGCCGCATTTTTCAAGTTTTTTTCAGTTTGGTATTGTAAAAATCTCGTGACTATGTGAAAATAAAAAAAATTCCCCCGAACTGGGGGATAATTTTTGAGGTGTTTTTTACGACTTTCACTGAGATGTTACATCGCGATTAAAAGGGAAAATTTTTAATGTTTCATTTATTAAAATGGTTGTACCCGGGAATGAAAATGAAACGCTGGCTGTTACTTTTCGCGGTCGGAGTTTTGTTTGTAAGTTTCGGGGCGGCACTTGCGCTGAACTATGAATATCTTGGACGCGCAGAGGAAGAAATTTTTCGTTTCATTTATTTGACACTCGGCAGTTACAATTATGCTTTCACGATGGCTGTCGGCTTTTTGATGATTTTAATCGGCGCAATTTTTATGATGTTTTCCACGCGCTCAATAATTCGATCAATTATCGCCGTGATTATTCCCGATAGATCTGAAAGAATTGTCGATATGATTTATGAACAGCGAAAATTAAGTCGCGGGCCGACTGTCACCGTCATCGGCGGCGGTCACGGTTTGTCTGTCCTCCTGCGCGGAATAAAATCTTCGACAAAAAATATTTCTGCAGTCGTAACGGTTGCGGACGACGGCGGAAGTTCGGGAAGATTGCGCGAAGAACTTGGAATAATTCCGCCCGGTGATCTGCGAAACTGTTTAGTCGCACTGGCTGACACCGAGCCTTTAATGGAAAAACTTTTTCAGTACAGATTTGAAGGCGACACTGCGCTTGCCGGTCACAGTTTTGGAAATTTATTTATCGCGGCGATGAATGAAGTTACAGGAGATATGGAAACTGCGCTGAAAGAATCTTCAAAAGTTTTGGCTGTTAAAGGTAGAGTGATCCCCGCAAGCAAGGAACACGTTCGACTTGATGCGATTATGACGGACGGAACAGTTGTCGAAGGTGAATCGCAAATTCCTGAAGTCAGAAAAAAAATTCGTCGCGTCCAACTTTTTCCTCACAAAGTTGAAGCAGTTCCCGCCGCTCTGGAGGCGATTGAAACTTCCGACGCAGTTATTCTCGGACCCGGAAGTCTTTACACTTCGATAATGCCGAATTTATTGGTTGAAGGTGTGGCTCAGGCATTGAAAAAATCTCGCGCAATAAAAATTTATATTTGCAACGTCATGACTCAGCCCGGCGAAACTGATAATTACACCGCCGCCGCTCACGCGAAAGCAATTCTTGATCATGCAGGGCAAGGAGTTATTGATTACGTTTTGGTGAACTCGAAACCAATTCCCAAAGAATTTTTGGACAAGACAGGAGCGCAAGCCGTCGAGGTGGACGAAGATAAAATTAACGCGATGGGAATGGGGTTGATAAAGGCCGACCTGATGAGCGAAACGGATGCGGGTCGTCACGATCCTGAAAAACTTTGTCAAGCGGTCATGAAAATTATCGACGACATGACAAAGCATGAATAAAATTTTTGCCTTGTGTTTCCTCTTCCAGAAAAATTTGACTTGGTAAAATTTGTAAGGTATAATCAGCTTCGACGGAGGGCGTAGTATGGAAGAGACAATTTCAGGTACCTTAGAAACTGTCACGGCTGACGAATACAGCAGGTACGATTCGATGACGGACGAGGAACTTATTGCTGAAATAAAAGACAATTCAGACACTGCGGCTTTGGACTATCTCATTCACAGATACAGGAGTTTTGTCAGAGCAAAAGCGAGGTCTTATTTTTTGATCGGCGCAGATCGCGAAGATATTATTCAAGAAGGTATGATCGGTTTTTACAAAGCAATTCGTGATTTCAAAAGTGACAAACTTTCCTCTTTCCATGCCTTTGCCGAATTATGCGTGACTCGACAAATTATTACAGCAATAAAAACTGCAACTAGGCAAAAACATATTCCTCTTAATTCTTACATTTCGCTCAACAAACCGATTTACGACGAAGATTCAGATCGAACTTTGCTGGACGTTTTATCGGGCGTAAAGGTTGCTGATCCTGAGGAGCTTGTCATAAGTCGTGAGGAATTTTTGGCTATCGAAAAAAAGATGGAAGAAATTTTGAGCGATCTGGAGTGGCAAGTTTTGATGGCTTATCTTGACGGCAAATCTTACCAAGAAATTGCCGAAGGACTTAATCGTCATGTAAAATCCATTGACAATGCCCTTCAACGAGTTAAGCGAAAATTGGAACGCTATGTTGCGAGTCGAGGCGAATCTATTGACATTGGAACAGTTTATAGAGGACTTTCCACAATCGATCGGAAATTTAAACCGTCGATTGGAAGATGAATAAAATGTTTGACTGTCATCGGTGGCAGTTTTTTTAATTGGTCAAAAATTTTTTTTGCAGGAAATTATTTTGTCGCACTGAAGTATTCTGTTTGAAAAATTTTGTTTGAAAATTTTGTTTGAAAAGTTTTGTTTGAAAAGTTTTGTTTGAAAAATTTTGTTTGAAAAATTTTGTTTGAAAAGTTTTGTTTGAAAAAAGTTTGTTTGAAAAATTTTGTTTGAAAAAATTTTGTTTGAAAAGTTTGTTTGAAAAGTTTTTGTTTGAAAAGTTTTTGTTGAGGCGGTTAAAAAATTTATGTTGAATGAAGCGGAAAAAAAATTTTTGCAACGCGCAGGAATTTTGTCGGCGTTGTATTTTTATTTGACAAATGTTTTCTATCTCGATATCGGGCAGAACATGGGACCGCAGTATTTTCTGCCAATTTTTTTGCCGACAATTTTTATTTTGACGCTGGGACAATTCGCGAGCGGGGAAAAAATTTTTTCGCGGCAGCTTCTGCCGAACTTTTTGACAGGACTTGCTTGGGCTGTAACTTTTCCGCTCCTGTACACTTGGACTTACAACAAGGCGTGGTTTATGTCTCTGGTCTGTTACGATTTCATCATCGGCACGGCAATTTTTTTATTTCTGACAAGTTTGGAAGTTTTAATCGCGCCGACAAAAAAAATTTCTGCCGCCCTGCTGACAATCTTAACATTTTTTTTCTGGCTGATACCTTTCGTCCAAAGCGTTTATTACTGTTTATTTTGGCATTGTCTGTCGCCCGCGTCGCTCATGGCAATTTATCTGACGAACCGAAAAGAATCTTTGGACTTCATTCAGTCGAACATAGGAATTTTTCCGACGATTTTAATTTTGATAGCGATAACTTTTTTGCTGGTGAAAGTTTATAAATCGCACAAAAAATTTGCGGAAAAAATTTTTACTTCAAAACAAAAAATTTCTGCCGCAATAGTTTTTGTCTGTTCGATTTCCTCAATAATTTTTTACCTTCCGCAAAGTTCAATCGCAGGACTTTGGAAAGTTGTCACAGATTATGCCGCCGAAACGCAAAAATATTCCGCAGGTCACGCAGAAAGATTTTCAAATTTACAAATTGATTCCACAAAAACTTTAGCCGCAAAAAATCCCGGCACCGTAATTTTTGTTATCGGCGAATCTGCCGGCCGAACTTATATGCATGCCTTCAATAAAAATTTTCCTTTTGAAAATACCGTTTGGCTTGACAGTAAGATTCCGGAATCCGAAAAACTTTCTGAGCCTGTAGATAATTTTGTTGTAAAAGTCGACGAAGATTTTAAACAGACTGAAGAAAATACCCCGACTTTTGAAAAAGTTTCAGGAAAATTTATTGTCTACAATCACGCTTACTCATCTTGGTCGCAAACTGTTCCTGTCCTGCAACGCGCACTGACCGAGCAAAGTCAATACAACGACAAAGAATTTTACAATTCAATCTCGATAATCGACGTGGCGAAGAAAGCCGGCTACAAAACTTTTTGGTTCAGCAATCAAGGTCGTTACGGAGAATATGACAGCGCGACAACTTTGGTTGCAAAAACTGCGGACGTTTCCGAGTGGACTGACGACACTTACGACTTTTCCGACAAGGACGATATTGTTTTGCTGAATTTTTTGGAAAAGTTGAATCCTGCAGAAAATAATTTTGTCGTTCTGCATTTGATGGGTAGTCATATTTATTACAATCATCGCTATCCAAAAATTTTTAAGAAGTGGACGACCGCTGACGGAACAGGAATGGCGACTTCTGCGGCGGCTTACGCGAACACAATTTTGTATACAGATTTTGTCTTGTCGAAATTTTTTGATTACGCAGAAAAAAATTTGAATCTGCAGGCGATGATTTATTTTTCAGATCATGGCGAGAATTTGCAAATTTCTCACAATCCCGACGTTTTCACTTTCGATATGGTGCGGATACCAATGTTTATTTATTTGTCGCCGGAGTATGAAAAAAATTTCCCCGAGCAAACTGAAAAACTTTCCGAGCGGCGCGAAGAATATTTTACAAATGATTTGATTTTCGATACAGTTTGCGGGATTTTAAATGCGCCGTCAAAAAATTATGATTCAACGCAAGATTTCTCCTCCGCCGACTACAGATTTAATAAAAATAATTTAGTCACCATGTTTGGTCAGCAAAAAATTTCTGCCGACGTTGATGATTAAATTTTTCTCAAAGTTCAAGTCAAAAAAAATCCTGAAACTAAACAAACCACTGACGAATGAACCAAAAGCATAATCTTTTCCATTTATTTTTCAGAAAGTACTTGACGTTAAACTTTTCAAGAAATATAATGTAGTCAAATAATTGTTCGGAGTAGGATAAAAATGGCTATGGACGAGAGAGAAGAAATTTTTGGCGAGGAAACAGAAAATTTATCTGACAAAAAAGCTGTCGCGCTGAAATATGACATGCAAAAAGATATCGCGCCTAAAGTCATTGCTAAAGGGCGCGGTCATGTTGCCGAGCATATTTTGGATACCGCGCAAAAAAATTCTGTGCCTGTTTACAGAAACAAAACGCTTGTAAATATGTTGATGGCTTTGGAAATTGACAGAGAAATTCCGCCTGAACTTTACAAGGCAATCGCTGAGGTTATGGCTTATGTTTACAAAATGGACAAGGCGAAAGGTCAATCAAACGCAACCAGAAATCTCAACAGAAACAGACGCGCACTTTTTTGATTAGGAATTTGAAATGTGGAATTTGGAATTGTGATTTTTTCTTGAAATATTTCTATCGAAAGGGGAAAATTTATGCCGATATACAACGCGCAAATTTTGAAAATCGACACGGCAGAAACCAGACGCTACGCAGGGATGAGGAACACTGCCGACTTTGACGACGAAATGCTTGAATCTTTTTGCGAAGATGCAAGATTGTTTTTGGACGTTAAAGGTATTTGGCAAGTTTATGACTATGACGGCGAAAAAAATTTTGTGATGTCGGATCCTGTTTTTGAAATCAAAGGCGATTCGATTATCAATCACCTGAAAGACTGCGAAAAAGTTGTTTGCCTGGCGGTTACTGTCGGCGATAGAATTGAACAAGAAGTTACTGCAGAATTTAAAAATGGCGGGTATGCTTGTGCGATGATTATGGATGCCGCTGCGACGACCGCCGTCGAACAAGCCGCCGATTCAATGGAAAAAGTTATCGCGCAGGAAGTCGCAAAGGAAGGTTTCAAAACTATTTGGAGATACAGCCCGGGCTACGGCGATTGGTCACTGAATGAACAGAAAAATTTTTTCAAGATTTCCGACGCTAAAGAAATTGGTATGCGTTTAAGTCCGATGATGATGTTGATGCCGAGAAAATCAATCACTGCGATTATCGGTCTGAAAAAAACTTCGGCAGGCGAAGAAAAAATTTCTGCAGAAAAAAAATCTTGCGAGGACTGTGGACAAGTGGACTGCCAAGCAAGAAAAATTTAATTCAGGACATAATTTTAGCAATCAACGACATATTTAAATTTTCACGGACGATTTTAGATAACCTCTCATAACTGTTTTGTTTTTCCGCTCTAACATTTCTTGTAGATGTCAAGGGCGGAAGATTTTTTTTGCGGCGAATTGCATTTAAAATTTGTCGGCGAAAATTGTCATTGTCAAAAATTCCATGAACATAAGTACCGAAAACATTTCCTGCAGAAAAAATTTTTTTGTCGCCGAGATTTTCAGTCACGCCGGAATGAATTTCATAACCTTCAAGATTTTCAGCGAAAATTTTTGTGCCGAGAAAATTGAAATCGACTTCTGGAATTGTAATTTGTTTTGTAAATTTTTCAGCCGTGAAAGTTGTTTCGAGCGGCAAAAGTTTTAAACCTTCAAGTTCAGTAAAATTTGATTCAGTTTTTTCAGGATCAAAAAGTTTTTCACCGAGCATCTGAAATCCTCCGCAAATTCCAATCACAGGAATATTTTTTTCGGCAAGTTGCAAAATTTTTTCGGCAAAATTATTTTCGCGCAGGTACATTAAATCTTCGGACGTGTTTTTACTGCCAGGCAAAATGATAACGTCCGCGCCGTCCAGCTTGGCAGGATTTTTCGCGTAAAATAAATTAACATCAACTTCACCTGCCAAGCTGTCAAAGTCGGTGAAGTTTGAAAGTTTTTGAAGCCTGACGACCGCGATTTTAATTTCAGCATTTTTTGAAATTTTGTCGTCGAGTGAAACAGAATCTTCGTCATCAATTCCAAGATTTTCAATGTGCGGAATAATTCCCAGCACAGGCTTTTTAGTTTTATTTTCCAGAAACTCAACCGCAGGCAAAAATAAATTCACGTCGCCGCGAAATTTATTTATCACAATGCCTTTGACAAGTTCGCGCTCATCTTCGTCCAAAAGTTCCAAAGTCCCGACAATCGAAGCCAACGCTCCGCCTCTGTCAATGTCCGCAACCAAAATTACAGGCGCATTTAAAAATTTCGCCACTCGCATATTCACAATGTCGTGAGATTTTAAATTCACTTCTGCCGGACTTCCTGCGCCTTCAATTACAATCGTGTCGAACTCCGAAGAAAGTTTTTGCAAAGCATCTTTCACCGCATCGAATGCTTTCAGCGAAAAATTTTTGTGATACTGCGCCGCGCTCATCACGCCGACAGGTTTGCCGTTAATTATGACTTGCGAAGTTGAATTTCCTGTCGGTTTCAAAAGTACAGGATTCATTTCGACCTTAGGAGGAATATTCGCCGCCTCAGCCTGTGCCACTTGTGCGCGACCCATTTCCAAGCCGTCCGCCGTCACGAAAGAATTTAACGCCATATTCTGCGCTTTGAAGGGCGCAACTTTTTTGCCTTCGCGAAAAAAAATTCTGCACATCGCCGCAGTCAAAATACTTTTTCCGACGTGCGAACTTGTGCCTTGAAACATTAAATATTTTGTCATAATTTTTTCCTTCCTGCTAAAATTTTTTCAAATATTACTACGGCTACAATAAATCAAAATATATCTGCAAAAAAATTTTCCCGATATTTGTCGAACTAAAAATTTTTTTGGAAATTTAATCGCCGAAGTAATATTTCGATTTACGCCGAAAAAATTTTTTGAAATTTTTTGGTCGCCCAATTTTTTACTTGTTCAAGCATACTTCATGACAACGCCGCGAATCATATCGGCAATTTTTTTACAGTGATCCAATGTTTGCTCTAAATCTTCCAAAATATCTTTCCATTTTATCAAATGAATAACAGCTTTGCTTGCGCCATGTTCCTTCGCTGCAATTTCCGCTTCATCGAATAACAAACTTATATCTTGGCGAAAAATTCTGTCGCCTTTGTCCTCGTAATCAGAAATTTTGTGAATGGCATCGAGCATATCGCGCTGATTTTTTTTGATGTCCTTCATGAGTTCGAAAGCATGCAAAAGTTCATTGGTGCTGTCAAGTAAAAGTTTTGTCATTCGCGCAGATCTTTCTGTAGCGTGTCCTGCGTGATACATTATTATTCGCTGAAGAGCATCGTGGAGCATGTCAACGCCTGTTGCAAGTTCTCCGGCGATTGAATAAATATCTTCGCGATCAATCGGCGTTATGAAACTTAAATTCAACTTTTCAATAATTCTTTCATTCACTTCGTCCGCCGCCGACTCCAACCCCAAAATTTCTTCAATACGCTCAAAAGTTTTATTGGGATCTTTTATTACTTCGTCCAAAAGTACTGCGCCCAAGTGGAAATATTTTGCGTTCTCCAAAAACAGATCAAAAAATTCCAAATCTTTTTTTGAAAAATTAAACATCATCATTCTCCCGGTAAAATATTTTTACAAATAAGAAATCTGTCACTCTGTCAAAATTTTTCTGTGACACTTCAAAAAAAAAATTTTTTTCTGCGTCAAAAAAGTCCCAATGTCTTGAAAAGTAAAATCCAACAAAAAATTGTGAAACAACTCAGTGCGGAAGTGAACACGACACAATTTCCTGCAAGGTCTGCGTCGCCGTCCATCTGTTGAGCCATTGCAAAAGATACAACGGCGCAAGGCGTTCCGAAAATCGCTATCAAGGTTACAAAATCAATTCCGCGAAATCCAAGCAAAGCCGCCGCCGTCAACATCAAACTCGGAACTAAAATCAATCTGCCGAAAATGCATCCAAGAAGTTGCGCTCTATGTTCATGAGTTGAGCCGAACTTAAAAGATGCACCCAAAATTATAAGTGCAACAGGAGTTGTCGCCGCAGAAATTTGTCCAATCGGTTTCAAAACAGGTGCGGGAATATGAACGCCGAGAATCAAAAAAGTTGCTCCGGCAATCGCGCCAAGTATCATCGGATTTTTCAAAACGCCTTTCAAAATCGGAATCAACATAAATTTTCCACCGCGAAAAGTTTCCAAATCAAAAACCGCCAAAATGTTATAAAGCGGAACAATGACGGCAATCATCATCGTGGAAACTGCAATATTAGAATCGCCGAAAATATTTGCGACAATCGGCACGCCCATTAAAACAAAATTACTGCGAAAAATTGCTTGAATTATAACACCGCGCCTTTTGTTTTCAGGTTCAATTTTCGGAATAATTAACATCAACAGGAAAAAAATTGTCAGCACTCCGCATGCGCCGAACAACATCAATTTTGGTCTGAAAGTTGCCGCTAAATCAGTTGTGTAAATGCTGTGAAACATCATGCAACAGAAAAAAACTCTGAAAACCATTCTATTCATGTGATTAAGTTCTTCGTCACTCAACCACTTTCGATATTTCACAAACGCACCTATTGACATCAAGCAAAACATTGGAATAACTGCGCTCAGTGCTACGATAAAGTTGCTGAATAAATTATTTTCCAAAACCATCCACTTCCAATAAAAACTTTTGTAAAGTCAAAATATATTTTTTGCTTAGAAGGCTATGTCAGTAAGTTAACCCATTGTAAGGGTACATAAAAAAATTAAGGACTTTATGTTTTTGAAATTACTGATGAGCAGACAAAAATTTAAGGCAAGGAATTTTGTAAAAAGCCTCGCACCCTATCTGTGAGGAACTAATATGACAATGTACGACAGGCTGGGGGCTTTGCTTAGCGAGGCTCTCGAAACGGGAGAACTTCCCAAAACAAACGAAGATTCTCCCTCTCCAAGTGATTTTTTTGAATCACCTGCGCAAGAAAAGCCAGATTATCAAGTCATCAAGAATTTTATTCCCGAACAGGTAAAATCCGCCCTCGCATTCATTCAGATTCCAGAAAACGCAAGCTACGAAGAGGCAAAAAAAATCTACCGTGAAAAACTGATGTATTATCACCCCGACAGGCGGGCAGACAATCCCGTGCTGCAGAAAGTGGCAAAAGAAAAGACTGAAAAAGTGCTGAAAGCGTGGCAGATTATCGAAAACTGGTACAAAAACGGCTAAAATCCGCCCATTTCCAGCGACATCTGCACTTCCGTCGTAGAACGGTTCAGTTCACGGGCAATTTCTTCAACAGAATGTCCTGCCAAATGCAAATCATGAACCATCTCAGGAAATTTTTTAGCAGGAACAATCGGCTCATCGGTATACGACACATTTCCGCCAATCACGGGGACAGAGGCATATGAAGAGCCGTCGCTTTCAACGGTAAATGTTGTGCCTGAAGGAGAAACAATCTGCTGCTTTGAGTCAAGTTCTGCCTGCGAAAACAAATCCGCCTGATGCACTTGTTTGCTCCCCTGATCGGTAAGTTCATACCGATTGGTAGACTGAAGCCCCGCCGAAATATCCTTATTTTTAAGATACTGCTGGGCAACATGATTTGAAAGAGAATTTTTTGCAGCGGCTGCATTCGCCTGAGAAGCCATAGAAACTTTTTGCTTATAGGAAAGCGTTGCGTTCTGAGCTTCGATTTCGTGCTTTGCGAATTCGATATGCCGGTCAGCCTCTGCAGCAGCCAGTTTGAGCTGTTTGATTCTATCTTCAATCAGATTGATGTCACGGGCAGTATTGTTGTTCATGTCAGAAATAAGTTTTTCAATCTGCTCACGGGTAGACGAAACAATATCATCAGTGGAAAAAAGCTTGCGGAATTTTAAGAAAAATGTACACCAAAGACAAATATTCAGCACACAAAAAAATGCTGCGATAAGAACTACTATCATGCGCTACCTGCTACCGTTCAATATCAATGTGGATTCCAAGATAGGACTCACGGATTTCTGTTGGATTGCCTTGCTTCTGCTGCTCTTCCTGCCCTTTTTTTTGCCCATGCTTGCCTTCACCCCATGCGGAAGAATTATGCCCCTCATCGTTAATTCCTGCTGATTTTGCCTCGTTATCAGCGGCTTTATGAACTTGAGCGGCTTTTTCTGTATTCTGCTGGATAATTTTTGCCTCTTGAAGCTGCCCTGCAAGAACGGCCCCCTGCTGTTGATGAGAAACGGCGCGCGCAACATTATTCATGTTGGCATACATTGTCTGCAAATCAAGAGGAGAAACACCCATTAGCTATACCCCTCAGGACCTTTTATATCATCAAGATTAGGCTGCTCGTACTTACCGCGACGAACAAAGCCGTCTTCATAGAAGAAGGTAACGCTCTTTGTATCTGCATGAACTTCTTCCTTTTCGTCGCGGACATACACTTTTACACCCGCATATACGGTACCGCTTGCACAAACCTTGCCCACGGCTTTGAGTTCCCGCAAATGGGCTTGAATCTCACCGATTTCTGCATTAAGGTCATCATTCTGCAGGAGGATTTCATCACGCCGCTTGTAGAAGTTCTGCAA
>CALEPR010000051.1 GCA_937910665.1 uncultured Selenomonadales bacterium | reverse complement strand
GATAAATTTGATTTTTAATTTTTTTCACTTACACAAATCTATTGACACAACCGGGTGGAAAATAAAAATCGGCAGGAAAATTTGAATAACGCCTATGACGCATTAACCGATATGGCGGAAGTTTTGAATTCGCCGCCGCGAGCGTTGTCATTGAATGGCAGTTTGGGACTTGCATTTGGAGCGAGAGGCAGGGGCGGAAAAAATGCGCCGCTTGCTCATTATGAACCGATAAAAGTTGTAATAAATTTGACGAAGAAAAACGGAGCGGGAAGTCTCGGACATGAATGGTTTCACAGCGTCGATAATTATTTTGGCAGGAAAGAAAAAAATTCAGCAACGTCGATGTTTACGCAAAATTTTCAGCAGGAAATTTCGCAAAATGTAAGTTCAGAAGTTATGGAAGGTTTCAAAATGATTCACAAGATTATAAATCAAAGTGGCTTGTCGGAACGCTGTAAAAATTTGGACAAACGCAGAAATAAAGAATATTGGACATTGCCGGAAGAAATGGCGGCGAGGTCGTTTGAAGTTTATCTGAAGTCGAAGTTGGAAGAAAAAAATATTCGCAACGATTATCTTGTAAATTTTCGCAGTGAAGAATCATGGGCAAAAGCGACGGAAAACGGTTTAAAAATGGAAAATACATATCCGTATCCGACGGCGGCAGAAATGGAGGACATCAAGGCGGCTTACGAATATTTATTTGATTCGATTCGGTTCAAGTCGCACGATGAAAATTATGAATTGTATTCCTCGACTGCCGAAAATATTCGCGAGACTGTAAAAAAATCAAAACTTTTGTTTGAGCGAGAATTGACGAATGAACAAATTGCAATTCAAAAAATAATTTTGAACTTTACAAAGATATTTTGCGTCACGTTGAGAGCCACGAAATTTTTACAAGTCAGCAGATAGAAAATTATCGCAAGTCGGTCAAACAGCCGAACATGAGCGAATCGAAAGTTATGGAGGAAATGCTTGCAGATGCGTTTGCGGATATGAAAACAGGACGCAGAATAATTGAAAAAATTTCTGAAGAAAATCGAAGTTTGGCGGACAGATTGGCAGAATTTGCAAAAAAATTGTTGGACGGCGCGAAAAAATTTTTCAAGTCGAAGGAAGTACAGGAAAAATATCCTGAAGTAATTTTGACAAACAAGCAATTTAAAGACTTTGTGACGCGAATCGATGAAAATATTTGCAGTTTGCAGAGTGATAAAGGCAAGTTGGCGGAAAATTCAGTTGGTTATAAAATTTTGCAGTCGCCTTATAAATATTCGCCGAAAAAACAGAAGAAATTTGACGTTGAAACAGCGGCAGAATTGACAAAAAAATATTCGTCGGAATCGGTAGAAAAATTGATACAAGACTTCAGTCCTGCCGGACGCAAAAATAAAAATTACGGCAGAGAAATTTTGCAGGAAGTCAGGAATTGCGGGAGGTAGAAATTTTGGAAGAAAAATTTTGCGGAGTTTGGGGGCATTTGCGGGAAGAATTTTTGAAAGCCCACAATCCCGAAATGTATAAATCGTTGTCGGAAAAAGGTGAATTGGAAAATTATTTGAGAGGTTATCAGACAGCGTATTCAAATCGCGCGGAAAAACTTGCTGAAGAATTGTCGGCGGAGCGTGGCGTAAATGAAGAACTTTATAAAAAAGATTCGCTTGAATGGATTTTGGAATCGGAAAAAATTCAAGAGGAAGTCAAGGCAAAATTGGCAGAAGAAATTTGCAGATAAAAAAGGCGGTCACTCAAATTTGAGGGAGACCGCTTTTTTGTTGCAATAATTTTGCAGGGAAAATGCGAAGAAATATAAAATTATTTTTAAACTGAATATTGTTATCAAAGGTGAGATAAAGCGTGAAAATCATATCGTGGAACATAAATGGCTTGATTTCTTGGATAGAAAATCAGTCGTATCGTGAAATTGAAAATTTAGATGCGGACGTTGTATGCTTGCAAGAAACGAGAACAAAAAGGCGGTTGACTGCATTGTCAAATTATTGTCATTATTGGA
>CALEPR010000050.1 GCA_937910665.1 uncultured Selenomonadales bacterium | reverse complement strand
CCCGACAATGTTTCAAGCTGGGATTTCTTTGATAAACTTTTGCATAAATATAAAATTGTCGGGACGCCGGGCGCGGGGTTCGGTCCTTGCGGAGAAGGTTATTTGCGATTGACTTCTTTCGGCAGTCGTGAAAATACTTTAAAGGCAGTTGAAAGGCTGAATTCAGTTAGGAGTTAGGAGTTAGGAGTGAGGAGTTAGGAATTAAAAATTTCCTAATTCCTAATTCCTAATTATTAGAAAGGTGATTGTGTGGAAAAATTTAAATTGATTCCGAGTGACAAAAAAATTTTTTCAAAACTGGTTGAGGAATTTAATTGCGAGCCGAAAGATTTTGAACTTTTGAAGAAAAGTTTTATAAAGTCTGTAATTCTCGCGCCTGAAAATAAAAGCTGGAAAATTTTTTTAACTGCGCCGCAAAATTTAAGCGGTGAACTTTTGCAAGGCGTTGAAAGTTTTTTGTCAGCAAAATTTTCTGTAACTGTAAAAATTGCTGAAGTTCTGCGCGAAGAAAGAAAGATGGACAGATGGAAAGATGAAAAGATTGAAAGTAAAAATTCCTCATTGTCAAAAATTCCTGCAGAAAAAATTTCTAAAGCAGAAGTTCAGAGCGGAGAAAAAATTTTCGGCAGAAAAATTGTCGGCAACGTGATAAATATTTCCGAAATCCAAGTCGACAGCAAAGTTATCATCTGCGGCGAAATTGGCGACGACGACAAAAACGGCATCAACTTTCGCAAATTTAAAACAGGCAGCTGCGGAATTTCTTTCAGCGTGACGGACAAAACTAACGGCATTGTCTGCAAAAAAATTTTTCGACAAAGTTCGATGGACGCAGCGGAAAAACTTCTTGCCGAATTAAAAAATGGAATGAACGTAAAAATTTCCGGCGCAGTTCGCTACGACGATTACACCAAAGAAAATGTTATTTTGATCGACGCGATTGAAAAACTTGAAACTGCAAAAGCTGAACGCATGGACAACGCCAAAGTCAAGCGAACAGAACTTCACGCTCATACAACTATGTCGGCGATGGACGCTGTAGTTTCTCCAAAAAAACTTATTGAAACTGCCGCTAATTGGAATTGGTCGTCTGTGGCGATAACTGATCACGGAGTTGCACAAGCATTTCCTGAAGCCGCACAGACTGTCGAAAAACTTAAAAAGCAAGGCAAAAATATTAAAGTTATTTACGGCATGGAAGGGTATTTGGAGATTAGAAATGAGGAAGGAGGAGTTAGGAATGAAAAATACACTCCTGCTTATCACATTATCTTGCTTGCTAAAAATAAAATTGGTCTGAATAATTTGTACAGGTTAATTTCAATCAGTCAGATAAAATATTTTCATCGCACGCCGCGTATTCCGAAAAAAATTTTGGCGCAGTTCAGAGAAGGTTTGATTCTCGGTTCGGCTTGCGAGGCAGGAGAATTGATTCGAGGAATTATTGCAGAAAAGTCTGAAGCCGAACTTGAGGAAATTGCAAATTTTTATGACTACTTGGAGATTCAACCTTTTCACAACAATGATTTTTTAGTTCGCAGCAAAGATTTCCCGACAATCAACAGCGACGAAGATTTAATTAACATTAACAAAAAAGTTGCCGCACTCGCCGAAAAATTAAATAAGCCGTTGGTGGCAACTTGCGATGTTCACTTTTTAAATCCTGAAGATTCAATTTACCGCGCAATTTTGATGAACGGCAAAGGTTATGAAGATGCAGATTTGCAGCCGCCGCTCTACCTTCGGACGACTGAGGAAATGTTGGCTGAGTTTGATTACCTTGATGAAAAAGTTGCTTACGATGCAGTTGTCACCAATCCAAATAAAATTTCTGAAATGTGCGAAGTTCTGAAACCAATTCCCGACGGTTTGTATTCCCCTACAATTCCCGGAGCGGATGAAGAAATTCGCGAAATGTCATATAAAAAAGCAAAATATCTTTACGGAGAAAATTTGCCTGAAATAGTTTCCGCAAGGCTCGAACAGGAATTGAAGCCGATAATTTCTCACGGCTTTTCAAGTTTATATTTAATTGCCCAGCGTCTTGTAAAAAAATCCAACGACGACGGTTATCTTGTCGGCAGTCGCGGAAGTGTCGGCTCAAGTTTTGTCGCGACGATGACAGGAATTACTGAAGTAAATCCTCTGCCACCACATTATCGCTGTCCGAAATGTCAGTACAGTAAATTTTTTACTCACGGCGAAGTTGGCTGCGGTTACGACTTGGAAAATAAAAATTGTCCTGTCTGCGGTTATCCTTTAATAAAAGATGGTCACGACATTCCATTTGCAGTTTTTCTCGGCTTCGACGGCGACAAAGTTCCCGATATTGATTTAAATTTTTCCGGCGAATATCAGCCGACTGCTCACAAGTACACAGAAATTTTGTTCGGTCGTCACAATGTTTACCGCGCAGGTTCGATAATGACTGTGGCGGAGAAAACTGCTTTCGGTTTCGTGAAAAAATATCTGGAGGAGAAAAAAATTACAAAGCACGGCAGTTTTATTGCGAAGATGGCGAAAGGTTGCATGGGCGTGAAAAGTACAACAGGTCAGCATCCTGCAGGAATTATGGTTGTGCCGCGCGACATGGACATACATTATTTTTCGCCGATTCAATATCCTGCAGAAAAAAAATCTTCCGAAACTATAACGACACATTTTGATTATCACTCGATAAGTTCAAGATTGGTTAAGTTGGATATTCTTGGTCATGATGATCCGACAGTTATAAAAATGTTGGAAAATTTGACGCACAGAGATCCGCAAACAATTCCTCTCGACGACAAGCCGACACTGAGTTTATTTTCCTCGACAGAGGCTCTGGGAGTCGATTCTAGGCAATTACAAACCAAGTCAGGTACTTTTGGTATCCCGGAGTTCAGAACGCCTTTTACGCGGCAAATGATTGACGACACACGCCCCGATTGTTTCAGCGACTTGGTCAGAATTTCAGGATTTTCTCACGGCACAGATGTTTGGCTCGGAAACGCTCAAGATTTAATTCGCAACAAAACTTGTACGCTGAAAAATGCAATTTCCGCTCGCGACGATATTATGATGTATCTGATTCATCACGGAGTCGATGCGCTGAAAAGTTTCAAGATCATGGAAAATGTTCGCAAAGGCAAGGGAATTTCTCCCGACGCTGTGGAAGATTTAAAATCTCATGACGTTCCGGACTGGTACGTTGATTCTTGTCAGAAAATAAAATATTTATTCCCCCGCGCTCACGCGACTGCCTACGTTATGATGGCTTATCGAATTGCTTACTGCAAAGTTCATTATCCTTTGGCTTACTATGCGGCATATTTTTCGATTCGCGCAGATGAATTTGACGCGAATGAAATTGTGAAAGGCGTTCGACACATTAAATCTGAAATCGATAAATTAAATGACTTGGCGGACGACAGAAAACTTGACAATAAAGAGTCGGACACTTTGGCGGTTTTGCAGTTGGCTTATGAAATGTATCTGCGCGGATTTAAAGTCGAACACGTTGACTTGTATGAGTCGGACGCAGAAAAATTTATTGTGTTGAAAGATTCTCTCCTGCCGCCTTTGGCATCATTGGTCGGCGTTGGTCAAGTTGCTGCGAAAGGAATTGCCGAAGCGAGGAAGTCGGGAAAATTTTCTTCGATTGAAGATTTGCGGATGCGTTCGGGAATAAATAAAACTTGTATCGCCGCACTTCAAGATCACGGTTGTTTAAACGGATTGGACGAAAGCGATCAAGTAACTTTGTTTGGCTTTTAAAAAAAATTTTTCGGTTGTTGAAAATTTTGGAAAGAGAGGAAAAAATTTTATGAAGAAAAAAATTTTTTCGATGGTTGTGGGAAATTTTATTTTTATGACTTCAATGACTTGCGCGGGAGCAAATCCTTTTGCCGATGTTCCTGCACATCATTGGGCTTATGATTCGCTGATGAAACTTGCGAGCGAAGGGATTGTCGAAGGTTACGGCAACGGAACTTTTTTGGGCGAAAGAAGTATCACGCGATATGAAATGGCGCAGATGATTGCAAAGGCTTTGGCAAAAAATCCAAGCGACGCATCGAAAGTCGAACTTGAAAAACTTTCTGCCGAGTTCAAACCTGAACTTCAAAGTCTCGGCGTAAAAATTTCTGACCTTGAAAAAAATTCCGACAAAATAAAATGGACAGGCGGAGTCGGTTACGAATATCTTCACACTCGAATTGACAGAGGAATTAACGACGGCACAGGCTTTAATGATTTTAAAATTGAACTTTATCCGCAAGCCGAAATAAATGAACATTGGACGGCGAACGCAAAAATTGAAGCATACACAAACATAAATTACAAAGATGACGAACCCGACGAAGATGAAAATAAAATTTCTCTGGAAAGAATTTTTGCTGAAGGAAATTACAAAAATTTTAATATTCAGCTGGGTAGACTTCCTGTCCTCAGCGAAAATGATTTAAATATGATCATGGACAGCGAGGCAAGCGGCGGACAAATTATTTTCGGCGACAAATATAAATTTAAAATTTTTGCAGGCAGGTACAGAAGTACAATTTATCAGTTCGCGGAAATTTATAACGATCGCGAAGAAAAATTTAATTTCGGCATCGGCTATCACAGATTGCACAAAGACAGTTACAGAGATATTGTCACAGAAACCAACGGCTATTACGATTCAAGTTCGGCAAATATTTTTTCTGCAGGAATGAAATATAATTTTGGAGATTTTTCGCTCGGCGGAAGTTTTGCACAAAATCCTTCAGGAAAAAATTACGCAAATACTCAACGCCGCGCCTACTCGGTCGAACTTGATTACAAAGAAGCCGACAAGGAAACTCCAGGCAGTTGGGGCGTTTTCGCGGCGTACAGAAAACTTGGACACATGGCAGTTATCGAGCCGACTTACGACGTTTCGATCATCGGAATAAAAGGTTTTCATTTCGGCGGCGAATATGTTTTTGCAAAAAATATTTCAGGACAGTTGCAATATTTTTTCGGCGAGCGAGTCAGTCCACGCTATCAAGGTTATCACACAAATAAAATTTATGGCAAAGTTGAATTTAATTTTTAAAAATTTATTTTAAAATTTCTTAACAAAAAAAGCGGGAAGTTTTTCTAAACTTTCCGCTTAAAAATTTTAAAAATTAAAATTTATTTTGTCTGCCAATAATTTGTCCAGAAGTCGGCTTTGTCGGGATTCATTTCTACAAATTTAATTTCGTCGCCAATATCGAGATAGGAAATTTCCGAAGTCGAAGCAACGTCTTTCCATTCAGGCAAATCTCCGCCGTTCGGATCCCCGGTCTTTGCAAAGTTCACAAGATAGCTCGACATTTCGTCGCCAATTTTTTTATCAGTGTCAGTCCAATTTCTCGGATAAAGTTTTGTGAAATTATTCAACCAATAGCCAACGTCGCCGGTGTGGAATGCGCCATATTTTTCCATACGCTCGGGAGTGTCAGGGACAGGATGACGGAAGAAATAAACATAACTTCTGTGGTCAGCGTCGTTAGAATTTTTTTCTTGAGCGACTGTGTAGTAACTGGAAATAGTCTTGTCGTTGTTGACAGATTTCGCCGCATCAAGTGCATTTTCTCCTGCCGGATAAAGTTCGAGAAGATTTTCAGCATTGGCATCGCGAAGAAGTTCTTCATATTCGTCCGCCGTCAAAGAAATTTTAGGTTCCATGAAATTTCCTAAATTTAAAAACGCATCGAACAGATAAGGATCGCCGAAAACTCCGCCGCAAATAATGTCGACTTTGTTAAAGTTTCCGCTGTTGAAAGAATCTTTAGTAGACATTGTGACAAAAGTTCCGTCGATAGTCGCGGAGTTTGGCATATAACCAAGTTTCAAAATTTCTGCTGCATCCATCTGACGAAGTTCAGCTAAAGTTTTGCCGTCAAGTTTTTCTGTCGCTGTGCTCTCCATATTTTCCAAAGTGTCTGTCGTTTTCAGCAAGACACCTTCGCTAGTAGAATTGTTGTAGCTAAGGAAAACTGCTTTGTTGAAAAGTCCTGCCGCCGCAGGTGAACAAATTAAATTTTGAACATTGGTTGAACCTGCAGACTGTCCCATGATTGTCACGTTGTCCGGATCGCCGCCGAACTTGGAAATATTTTCTTTAACCCATTTCAACGCAGCAATTTGATCTTGAATCGCAAAATTTCCTGTGACTTCCTCGCCGGTCGAATCTTTGTAAGCAAGGAAACCGAAAATTCCGACGCGATAATTTATCGACACATAAACAACATCTTTCAGCGCAATATTGTCGCCTTTGTAAACTTCGTTATTGCCGCTTCCTGAAACATTTGCGCCGCCGTGAATGTAAACAATTACAGGCTGTTTTGCATTTGCGTCAGCTTTTGTCCAGACATTTAGTCGCAAACTGTCTTCGCTAATCTTTCCGTTTTCGATTGTGTAACCGCCGTCAACATATTCAGCCGTCCAAGGATCGAAAGGTTGAGGATCGCCCTGAATTACAATCGGACCATCTTGTGTGCAATCCAAAACTCCTTCCCAAGACTGAACAGGTTGAGGAGCTTTCCAACGATTTTCTCCGGCGGTCGTCGCGGCGTATGGGATACCTTTAAAAATTTTCACTCCATTCGCATCGACTGTGCCTTTGATCTTTCCTCCGGTCACATCAACTTCAGGCGCGGAATTATTTGCGGCGGGTTCATTTCCTCCTCCGCAACCTGTTGCCATCATTGCCAGCAGAAGACAACTCAGCAAAAAAATTTTCCTAAACACAAACATCAACCTCCTTAAAAATTTTTCAAACTAAATATACAAAACATTTGTGAAGCTGTAAAGAAAATTGTTTATCGGCAGGAGAAAATTTTTTTTGCCGAGGTGGAAGAAAAAAATTGTAAAACTTACAGCAAAAAGTTTTTTCAAAAATTTTTCTCGGGCAAAATCATTTTCGGATTCAAGTTCATGATGTTTTAAATTTAGTCAGGTGTTCGCGCGTTTCAAAACTGCCGCCGCAATTTGTTCATTCTTTTCCTGAATCCGACGCATTTGTTTTATATCCTGCCACATATCGCGAGCCTTTTCAAACATTTTCGGAGCGGTCGAGCGCAATTTTTGATTGCTCATAATGTGACTTAATTGTTTGGTCGCGCTGTCATAATCTTCCAACATAAAATAAATTGCGCCTGTGATATACATTGCAGTATCGTCGGACATTTTTCCGATTGGATAGCGTTCAGTTTCTAAAGATTTTTCATAAAGTTCCGCTGCTTTTCGCAGAAATTCTTTTTCTTTCTCGGTGTTTGGTTCTTCGTAACGACAACACCACGCCATTTTTTGATAAAGTGCCGCCTGTCTGCCGGGCGATGGATCAAAAATTTCAGAAAACAAAATTGCAATTTCATAAAATGACAAAGCGTCCTCCGTCGTCCTCTCCTCGATGAAAGGCATAACTAAATTATTTGTCTGGAGGAAGGCGCGAATTTTATCTTTTGTGCGCTGCGGAATATGTCCGCGAAATTTTGCTTCCTCCGCCGCAAAGCCGCAATGTTCGCAAGCCCAAACTGTGTACAGGTATGGATTAAAATCTTTATAATGCGTACACAAGTCGGCATCTTGACTTTCGGTAACGAGTCGCGTTTTGGTGTGGACGACGCGAGTTTTCATTTCGCAGATCGGGCAAGGACGTTCAATCGTGAAGGAATATTTTTCAGCCGCCGCATGTTCAGGACTTTCTGCAGCCTTCGCCGCCTCTTGTGCGGCTTTTTCTTCATTAACTTTTTGTGCGTGCGAGCGGAGGAAATTTAATTTTGCGCTGAAGTCAACTTTCTGTTCTGTTTCAGTTTCAACTTCGGCGACCGGTTTTTCTTCTTTGACTTCCTCGACAGGAGCGGCAGAATTTTCTTGCAAGCGTTGTTTAATTGTTTCAGCGATTTTTGGTGTGATATTTTGTTTGATAGTTTCAATAGTTTGTTCAGAATTATTTGCAGTCTGGGCAGATTTTTTTTCACTCATGGCTTGCCACATTTTTTGCCTGAGTGCCAAAATTCTGTCGCGGTCGCTGGAGGAAGTGACTTGCGCGGACGAGGCAGTTTGTTGTACCGGCGGCACAGGTCTGACAGGTGCAATATTGCCGATAGGTGCGTCAAGCGGCAGGGGCGTTCCTCCGCGTTTGACGATACCAAAAATTTCTCTACACACATCAGGATCGCGCAACAAGAGAATCAACTCTTTTTTCTGCAAAGAAACCACTTCCTTAAAAACTTTTTTTCATTAAATTTGTAGTCTGTAATTTTTAGGAATTAAAATCTTAGAAGTTGTATGAACAAGTTCCGGGGATAAGGGTTAAGTAAATCCTATTTGAATACAGCTTCTAACCACTAACAACTATTTTACGCCTTTATTCTTCCGAATGTCTTGCCAAAGGTCTCGCGCTCTGTCATATAAGTTCGGATTTGAACTACGCAAACTTTGATTTTCGATAATGCGGCTCAAAATTTTTGTAGACTTTTCATATTCGCCAAGCAAAAAATATGTTGCGGCAGTGACATACAGAGCAGTTGTGTCGCTCACATTTCCAATAGGATAACGCTCCTTGCCGAAAGACTCTTCATAAAGTTCAGCAGTTTTTCTCAGGTACTCAAGTTCTTTTTCTTTGTTGCCTTCGTAACGCTGAATCCACGCCATTTTTTGATACAAACCTGCTTGCCTTCCCATCGACGGCTCAAACGCCTCAGAAAACAAAATTGCCATTTCATAAAATGACATCGCGTCCTGAACATTTCTTTCGCGCAGGAAAGGCATGACAAGATTGTTGCTGATGAGGAAAGATTTAATTTTTCCGCGTGTGCGTTTTGGCATTGGACTTAAAAATCTTGTTTCCTCCGCCGCAAATCCGCAATTTTCGCAAGCCCAAACATAATACAAGTAAGGATTGAAACTTTTGTAGTGGATGCAAAGATCAACATCTCTGGTGTCAACAATCTGCCGCGTTTTGGTTTTCACGACGCGAGTCAAATTTTCACAGACAGGGCAGGGACGTTCAAGCACAAGAGTAAATTTGTCAATAGACTCATGCGTCGCAGATTCGTGATTATGTTCTTGAGCGGGGATTACAATTTCTTTCACGGTTCGGAGAGTTGTTGCAGGCGGCGCAGGTTGTTCAACTGTTTTTGCTTTTTGTTGAGCGAGCAAGCTGGCAACTAAATCTTCAGTTTTCGGCGCAGCTTTTTTGCGTTCCTCAATGTCGCGCCACATTTTTTCCTTCATCGCCATAACTTTTTCGCGCTCGGCGGCATCGGTGGAAGCCTTCGCCGCAGTCGCAGCCATCGCCGCAAGTTTTGCGCGGTCGATTGTCGGTTTTGGTTTAACTTCCTCAGGAACTTTTTCTGCAGATTTTTCGGAAGGAATTTTAATATTGTCGTCGCCTTCCATTTCCGACGCAGAAATTTTTTCTCCACGTTGGCGAGCAGGAATTTTAATATTGTCGTCGCCTTCGATTTCCGAGTCAGAAATTTTTTCTCCACGTTGACGAGCAGGAAATTTTATATTGTCGTCGCCTTCCATTTCCGAGTCAGAAATTTTTTCTCCACGTTGACGAGCAGGAATTTTTATATTGTCGTCGCCTTCCATTTCCGACGCAGAAATTTTTTCTCTGCGCGACATACTCCGTTCAGTGTCAGAAGAAAATTTGCCCCTTGACGAACTTCTGCGACCTCTGTAATCGTCATCTTCAAAATCATCTTCATCATCATAATCACGGCTGCGCCGACGACGCGACTTTCTTTCATGATAATCTTCGTCGTCATCTTCATCATAATCGCGGCTGCGACGGCGAGATTTTCTGTTGTGAAAATCTTCCTCCTCTGAATCAAAATTTTCTTCGCCTTCAAAGTTGTCTTCAAAATTTTCGCGGTCATCAAAGTCATCAACAAAATCTTTGCCATGTTTTTTGTCTGAAAATTTTTTGCCTGCGCTTTTCACGCCAACAGAAGCCAACGCAGTTTGAACAGCCGACTCAATGGCAGATTGAATTGCATACTCGGCGACAGATTGTCCGCCTTTACTTTCGCGCTTGACCACTTCCAAAAGTTCATGGCAAACAATTTTGAAAATAGTCCTGCGTACCTCAGGATCACGAAGTAAATACAACAAATCTTCCTTATCCACGAAAATCCACTTCCTTTGAAATTTTGAACTTAACAAATAGTCTCTCGGCAAGCTGTGAATTTTTTTATCACCGTAACATTTATAATAATTTTTTTTATTTCCTAAAGTCTCCTAATATTTTGAAATGTCGTCAATCGTCGGAACGATAATTATGTGTGCGCCGTCTTGAGTAAGTTTTAAAAGTTTTATCATGTCTCCTTCGCGAACACAAATTCCCGCCGCCGTCGTCCACCTGCCCAAACCTTTGCAGTGCAAAAAAACTGCCGAGCCGCGACCGACGACCGCAGGATTGATATTAAAACCGATGTTCATTCCATAAGTGTACTGATAAACTTCGATTAAATGTTCTCCGCTTTGAAGGGGCGTTTCAGATTCAACCCAAGTATTGTAAGTTTCACTTTCGGAGGACAGATAGGAATTTTCTGTAATCTGTTTGTATTCCATTTTCGCTCCAGGATTTTCGCCAACGCCAAAAGCGTACAGGATTGGAAAACTTCCGACAGGTGTGCTCGCGTCACCTTCGCGGCGATGTTCGCTCAAACCTCCCGAGCCGTAGCCGCAAAAAGTTTCAAAATTTTTTTGCCAAGAGCCTTCAGAATTTTTATTCCACAAACTTAAATTATGATCTGCGACCAAAATAATTTGATTTGTATTCTGTGCAGTTTTGGAATTTTTCAGCAGCGCGGAAATTTTATTTTGAGTTATGCCCCAGCCGCGCAGAGATTTTTGTCTGGCAGAAATTTTTTCTTCGACGGAAAGTTTTTTGTAATTTTCGTCAAGCGCATTTTCCCACGCTCCGTAAACAGGATTTGGCAGAGCGATGAACTTCGCACCGAAATTATTTTTATTGCTGTCGATGATGGAATTTCTTTCGGCAGAATTTTTTTCATAAGTTTCAAGCGGAAAATCTCCGGCGTTATCTCCCATGTAAAGTATCACATCAAAATTTTTTGCAACTTCGTCGAAACGCGGCTGTTTATTTCCTGTGTCGGTTTTGCAAAGTATGTGACCGCGTTCAGCGAAAGGGAAACCTGCGTGATAAAGATTTTTTATTGTGCTGTCCAAAAATTTTATATTGGTGACATAAAAAATTTCAACATTTTTCGACGCGACATATTTTGTAAAATCGACTGCGCCGGGCATCGCCTCAGATTTGCCGGACTTCAGCCAGCCGTTCCACTCGTCACTTGTCAAAGTTTTTCCGCTGCCGACCAACATCGCATCAAAAGGCATGGTGCATAAAAGTGTTTCGTCCAAGTCAACAATTATTGCAAGCGGCTTTGCATGTTCCTCTTGAAGTGCGGAGTCGACAGATTTTTTTCCTGCGTTGTATGCTTGATAACAAAGTGCGCGATACTCGGCAGAATTTTGCATCCAAGCAATCGACATTAAATTTTCTTCCGCACCCTGCTTTCTTGCAAAATATTCTTCCGCCTCAGAATTTAATTTTTGTTGTAATTCTTGCAAAGTTTCTGCGTGACAAAAATTATTTGCGCCGAAAAAAATTGTCGCCGCAAAAAAAATTTTTGCAAAAGATTTCAAATGTTTCATTTTTCCTCCTGCGCCGCAAAAAAAAATATTTCTTGAAAAATTTCTGCGACTGTAATATTTTTATCTTGAAACATTTTAGCAAATAAATTTATAACTTACAAGCAAAGATGATTAGTTGTTAGTGATTAGAATTTTACTAACTACTAACGACCAGATTCCGACTGAAGGGAGAAATTTTTTTTATGGTTTACTTTGTCGGTGCGGGACCGGGAGCGGAAGATTTGATCACGGTTCGCGGAGTAAATTTGTTGAAAGTCGCGGACGTTGTAATTTATGCAGGTTCGCTTGTCAATCCTGAAATTTTAAAATTTTGCAAGGAAGGCGCGAAAATTTTTGATTCGGCGAAAATGACTTTGCAGGAAGTTGAGGAAGAAATTTGCAAGGCAGAGGAAAAAAATTTTTTGACTGTTCGACTTCATTCAGGAGATCCATCAATTTATGGAACAATCCGCGAGCAAGGAGATTTTTTAAAAAGTCGCGGAATTAAATTTGAAGTTGTGCCGGGAGTGAGTTCATTTTTGGCGGCGGCGGCGAGTTTGAAAACTGAATTAACTTTGCCGGAAGTTACTCAGTCAATCATCATCACCAGACTTGCAGGAAGAACTCCAACACCCGAGCGAGAATCTTTAATCAATCTTGCAAGACACAGGACGACGCTTTGCATTTTTCTTTCTGTTCAAATGATTTCTGAAGTCGTGGAAGATTTACGCATCGCCGAGCTTCCAAATTCAACGCCTGTTGTTGTAGTTTTTCATGCCTCGCGCAAAGATGAAAAAATTTTGCGCGGCACTCTGGAAAATATTTCCGACAAAGTTCGACAAGAAAATATTTCGCGTACGGCTTTGATTTTGGTCGGAGAAGTTTTTAATCAAGACGCAAATTATTCTGAATCAAAACTTTACTCCGCAAACTTTAGTCATATGTTCCGCGACAAAACTTTGTAATTCGATATCGAATAAATTTGTAAGCGTTGAAAAAATTGTGACAACTTCATCGGAAGGAAAAAAATAATTAACTCGTTTTGAGAATAGAAAACAGAAAAAAACTTCAAGCAAAAAATGTTATCTTAAAAGTTGAAAAGCAGGAGGTAACAAATTATGTTGAAGTTTCAAGAAGATGATAAAATTTTAAAAAGTGTTCGACTTATCATTGCAATTTGAATCTGATTAGGGGCGAGAGACTAGATTTTTTCTAACTCCTTAATCGGAAACAGATTGCTTTATGTAATTTATCAAGCCGCCGGCTTTGGAAATCTCTTGGACAAATCCCGGCAGCGGTTGAGATTTAAATTTGTCACCGGTCGTCAAATTTTCGATCACGCCTGTTGAGGTATCGACTTTCAAAATGTCATTGGCAGAAATTTTTTCAACTTCGTCGCCAATTTCCAAAAGTGGCAGACCGATATTTATTCCGTTGCGATAAAAAATTCTTGCAAAACTCGCCGCGATGATCACAGGAATCCCCGATGCTTTAATTGCAACAGGTGCATGTTCACGACTCGATCCGCAACCGAAATTTTTTCCGCCAACCATAATGTCACCAGCTTTTACATTCGGCGCAAAAGTTTCATCAATATCAACCATACAATGCTTGGCAAGTTCCGCAGGATCGAAAGTATTCAGATACCTCGCAGGAATTATTACGTCAGTATCAATATTATCTCCGTAACGCCAAACTTTTCCTTCAACTGTCATAAAAAAAAACTTCCTTTCTTGTTAGCTGATTAGGAGCTAGGTGCTAGGGGCTAGAAAAATTCCCTAACCCCTAATTCCTAATCCCTAACCCCTAAATTTCCGCTGGTGTAGCAATTTTTCCAAGAATCGCAGAGGCGGCAGCAACGTGAGGACCTGCCAAATAAACTTCGCTGTCAACGTGTCCCATTCTTCCTCTGAAATTTCTGTTCGTCGTGGAAACGCAACGCTCACCTGCGCTCAAAATTCCCATGTAACCGCCCAAGCAAGGACCGCAAGTCGGACAACTTACAACGCAGCCTGCGTCGATAAAAATTTCAATCCAATGACAGCGCATCGCCTCCTTGTAAATTGCTTGGCTGCCGGGAATAATTATGCAGCGAACATTTTCAGAAATTTTTCTGCCTTTCAAAATTCCTGCCGCAATTTCTAAATCTTCAAGTCTTCCATTTGTGCAGGAACCGATAACAACTTGATCAATTTTGATTTCTCCGACTTCCTCAACAGGTTTTACATTTTCAGGAAGATGAGGAAGGGCGACGACAGGTTTCAGCTCCGACAAATTTATTTCGACAGTCGAAGAATATTTTGCATCTTCGTCCGCCGCGACAGGTTCATAATTTTTTGTGACTCTGGTATCGACATAAAATCTTGTCACTTCGTCGAAAGGAAAAACTCCAGCCTTTGCTCCGGCTTCAATCGCCATATTTGAAATTGTCAGTCTGTCAGTCATGGAAAGTTCAGCAACGCCTTCGCCTGAAAATTCCAGTGCTTTATAAAGTGCACCGTCCACTCCAATTTTTCCGATCAAAGTCAAAATTACATCTTTACCTGAAATATCTCTCGACTTTTTGCCTGTCAGGTGAACATTGATCGCTTCGGGAACTTTGAACCAAGCTTTTCCGGTCGCCATCCCGACTGCCAAGTCCGTCGTCCCCACGCCTGTTGAAAAGCCGTTCAATGCGCCGTAAGTGCAAGTGTGTGAGTCTGCTCCGATGGTGAGCATTCCGGGCGCAACAATTCCAAACTCCGGCAAAATTACATGTTCGATTCCAACTCGACCGGCTTCGTAATAATGTTTGATTTTATTTTTTCTTGCGAAGTCGCGCATACTTTTTGCAAGGTCCGCGCTTTTAATATCCTTCGCCGGTTGAAAGTGATCGGGAATTAGCGCAATTTTTTCTGCGTCGAAAACAGGCTTGCCAATTTTTTCAAATTCTTTAATTGAAGGCGGCCCTGTTACATCATTCGCCAAAACCATGTCGAGCGGACAAACTACAAGTTGTCCCGGTTCCACGAAATCTAATCCTGCGTGCTTGGCAAGGATTTTTTCACTCATCGTCATTCCCATTAAAACTCCTCCTAAATTTTATAAAAATTTTTCAAAAAATAATCCAGTCAAGTAAAAAACTATCTACATCTTGAATTAAAACGCCGTCAATTTGCGGATAAAGTTTGCCGTGAATATCTTTAATTTTAAATTCGCGTTCAAAACGCTGTTCATCTTTCATTCGCACAATAAAATTGCCGTTGATTGTGTCGAAAGTATACTCCATTCCAAAAAATAAAGTCGCGCTCAACAAAAATGGAAATTTTAAATGCGGCTCTCTCGGAACAAAAACTTCAAAATCTTTAAATTTCAACTCGCCGACTTCAAAATTTTTTATTAGGTAAACAGAACCTTTTTCTTTGCCGCCAAAACCTTCGATTGATTCATCTTCCAAAATCAATTTGGATTCAAAGTATTTTTCGATTGTTGAAGGAAAAATTGAGAAAACAGGAATTACAGAACCTGTATCAATCAGCGTCGGCAATTTATAAAGTTCAATTACAGGACGCGGATAATCTTTTTTCAGCGGAATTGAAAATTCTTTCATTTTTACTCCCCCCAAAAAAATTTTGTAACTTCTTCGACAAAAATTCTTTGACAAAAAAATTCTTTGACAAAAAAATTCTTCGACAAAAATTCTTCGACAAAAATTCTTCGACAAAAATTATTTTTGTTCCTGTAAAAAAAAATCTTCCCGCCGACAAATTTTAAAATCTGCCGACGGAATTTTTTTTATCTCAATGCAAAATTTTTTTTGTTAAAGGCGAATCCGCCGACCTGTTTCTGCAAGAATGTCAATAATTTCATCAATCTGCGCTGACTTTTCAACTCCGGTTTTACACCACACAGCAAAATGTTCGCAGTTATGAAAAAGCAAGTCATAACCTTTTTGACCGATGCAATTTCGAGCCCTCGAAACGGTTTCCTCAGGAGAATACAATTTGCCTTCCTCAGAAAAAATTAAATCGTAGAGCGACTTAAAAATTTTCAAGCCGTCAAAAATATTTAATTTGTTTCCAACGTCGAGAGCGAGCGGCGCAGGCAGAATCGACTTTTCTACAGAAGTGCGATTTCCTCTTTCATCAAAATTGCAGACGCAACAAATTCTTTCGCCGTCCATAAATTTTGACAGTGAAGTTTCCTGAATCGTTCCATCTAAAAAACTTGCGTCGTCTTTCGTGTAGTGAATGACTTTCTTTTTGCCGGAATAAATTCCGAAATGTTTATAAAGTCCTCTGTCAACGTAAATGACATCGCCAAAATTTATATCTGCCATTTTGAAGTCCTTCTAAAAATTTCTGTCTGAAAATTATCCTTGTGGAGCAATTTTTGTTTTGAGTTCGCGTGCGCCGCCTTTGTTTTCGATGACGACGATTCCTTTAATCGGGTTATGAGTTTTCATATCCATCGTGATAACTCCGGTGCCGACTTGGAGGTCTTTAATGTTTTCAATGTTGTCGCGAATTTTTTCCGCGCTGTCTCCGCCGCGCTGAATTGCATCGATCAACATTTTTCCTGCGTCGTAACCGAGTGCTGCAAAGACGTTAGGATCTTCTTTGAATTCATTTTTGTAAGCTGTGAGGAAAGCCTGAACATCTTCGTCGCCTTCAAAATAATGTGTGCAGAAGAAAGTATTATCAAGAGCATCCGCTCCGGCAATTTCTACAACCTTGCTGTCGTCCCAGCCGTCAGTTCCGAGAATCGTCGCAGTAATTCCGAGTTCACGAGCCTGTTTTACAATTTTTCCAACTTCTTCATAGTAAGCGGGAACAAAAATTACATCAGCATTTGCAGTTTGAATTTTTGTAAGTGCGGCTTTGAAGTCCTGATCTTTAGCGAGGAATGCTTCTTCCATTACAACTTGACCGCCGGCAGCTTCAAATTTTTCCTTGAAAATTTTTCCCAAGCTCTTGGAATAGTCAGAACTTGAATCAAGATAAAGAACTGCAGTCTTCGCGTTCAAATCTTTCGCGGCAAATTCTGCCATAACTTCCGACTGCTGAGGATCGATAAAGCAACTGCGGAAGATGAACGGCTTAACATTTCCATTTTCAACCGTGACATCTGGATTAGTTGCGTCGGGAGCGATGACAGGAATTTTATTGTCAGCTGCGACTTGCGATTCTGCAATAACATTCGCCGTGACAGCAGGGCCGACAATCGCAACAACTTTGTCGTCCGAAATCAATTTTGTGGCTGCGTTGACAGACTCGGCAGTTTCAGATTTGCTGTCAGCCTCGACAATTTTAATTTTCTTGCCGTTGATCCCGCCGGCATCGTTAATTTCTTTAATCGCAAGTTTGAAACCGTTCGCGCTGCTTTTGCCGTACTGAGCATGATTTCCTGTCAATTCAAAATTTGAACCGACAACAATTTCGTCGCCCGCATTTCCACCGCCTGCGCCGTTGTCGCCGCCGCAACCCGTGAAAGCTGAACAAGCCAACAAACTTCCTGCCAAAAGTGCGGCAAGTTTGAATTTCTTTTTACCGAAAAACAATTTCTACATCTCCTTTTAAAGTACAAAAATTTTTTCGCAGGTAGTATAAAATTTTTTCTGCCGACTGTCAAACTAAAGGTTTTATATGAGCACTTCAGTAAGCGCAGGATTCTCAAGAGTACACAGGCAAGAATTTTTTCAACCGAGTCTCGACTCCTGGTTCGTCAAAGCCTCCTGCCAAACTGCTTTGAAAGGCACAGAATTTTTTTTGGCAAGTTTTTTGCAATCTTCATACTCAGGAGTGATTGAAACAATTTTTCCGCCCCATGCGCTGACTTTGCATTGAACTTCCCCCCAAGTCGTTTCAACTTTCGCCATTTTTCTGACAGCTTCAAATCTTTTTGCAATTTCGATAACTCTAATTCCGATAGTCGTAGTTTCCTCAAAAATAATTTTTACGCAGTCGGCTTCATGTTCGCTGTCAACCAAAACGCTCAAAGTTTGTGCGGGACGATTTTTTTTCATCAAAATATTTGTAGTCCAAACGTCCAATGCTCCCGCCGCAAAAAGTTTTTCATAAATCCAACCGTAAATTTGCGGATTCATGTCATCAATATTTGTTTCAAGTTTCAAAAGTTTTCTGTCAACCTTGCCCGAACTTTCGCCGAGATAAATCCTCAAGACATTTGGAATTTCTAAATCTAAAGTTCCCGCACCGTAACCAATTTTTTCCGAAGTAAAATCTTCCGGCAAATCAGAATTAAATTCCGCAAGAGCTTTGACAATCGCCGCGCCTGTCGGTGTCGTCAATTCTTTTTCCGCGCCGAAGGAATAAGTTTTAAAACCTTGCAAAAGTTCAGCAGTCGCAGGTGCAGGCACAGGCATTAAACCGTGAGCACATTTCACAAAACCGCTGCCGACATTTATTTTGCCGACAAAAATTTTTTTCACTTCCAAATATTCAAGACAAATCGCGCAGCCGACAATATCGACAATCGAATCAATCGCTCCGACTTCGTGAAAGCTGACCTCCTCCGCAGGACGCTGATGAACTTTTCCTTCTGCCGCCGCGATGACAGAAAAAATTGACAGCGCAAAATTTTTTACTGTCGAATTTAACTCCGAGTTGTCGATAATTTTTCTGATGTCTGCCATAGTTCTGTGCTTGTGTCCGTGAGTAAGTCTGTTTATTCGGCGAATATTCGGCTTGTCCGGCGAAATTTTTTCAGGCTCGAAGTCGCGCAAAAGTTTTACGTCAACGTAAGCCGCGCCGATTCCATTTTTGCTCACATCAGAAATTTCAATTTGATATTCATTCGGCAAATTTAATTTTTCCAATTCAGTTTTTAAATACTTTTCAGGAACGCCGAGTTGAATACAAGCACCGAGAAACATATTTCCGCTTATCCCGCTCGCGCAATCCAGATACAAAGTTTTCATGAAAATTTCCTCCCAGCAAAAATTTTAATTCACTTTTCCACGCAAAAAAAATTTCCTGCCTTTGACGTATCAGGAAATTTTTTTCTTGAAAATGTTTTTGAAAATTTATGACTCCATTTTTCAGCGCATACGCACTGAAGTTGCAACTCTCGCAATCTCCCCCGACTCAACACCTGCAGGCATGTATAGAAAAATTTTTTCCGAAACCATGCTGACTGTTCCATCTGTAATATAGCAAACGCCATTAACAAAGTCGCTGATCCTGCGTTGATCTTCGCCGCTCACGCGCTCATAATTCACCACTGCCGCTCTTTTTTCCAAAATATCGTCGGCTATTCCGACAACCTGATCGAAGTTGTCAGGTGCGTAAATTTTCATCGTCAAATCGTGACTTTTCACAACCGTAAGACTTGGGCGAGCAGTCGGAGTTGAAACCGAATTGTCTGAGTATGCAGTGTACCTCATGCCGTCGATCGAAGTTGTGCCGTTGTCCGAAGTCAAAACACTTCCGGCAGAATAATTAACAGTTGCCTTTGTTGTTCCTCCACCTGCCGCCGCTCGACGCATGACAGGTTCTTGTTGTTGCATCTGAATAGGTTTGCTTTCCGATGACTTCGACTCGACTTTCTTGACTTCTTCCAATTCGTCTTCCTCCGGCAAGGGTTCCAGAGGCATAATTATATCTGTTACCTTCTTGATCCAATCCATTACCATACGCATCTGTCCTTCCTTAATGTTTCATCACACCCTTCAAGGTTTTGCCATTTTAGCACACATTCAAACATTTTGTAAAGAAGTTTTTTCAATCTATTTTCAGATTGTGTTATGTTAACCTGTTGTGAGGATACATAAAAAAATTAAAGATTTCATGTTGTTGGAATTTTGATAGATTATAACTGTATGCACGGAAATCAATTTTGCAAAATATGGTAAAATGGAAGAATGAAAATAATAGA
>CALEPR010000049.1 GCA_937910665.1 uncultured Selenomonadales bacterium | reverse complement strand
TATATGCTCGTGATTTAATTTTTACGACGTGGGATTTATTGATGCCGGAGTAATACAAATCTGAAAATGTTTTGGATTTCAAGGAAGGATTTTTGAAATTTCTTCCTTGAAAAAATTTTTCCCTCCAAAGTGAAAACAAAAAAATTTATCTGCAAAAAATTTTTGACTGCTGAAAATTTCTTCCTTGAAAAAATTTTTCCCTCCAAAGTGAAAACAAAAAAATTTGTCTCCCGAAGATCGGAAAGACAAATTTTTTTATATCTGCAAGCATTGAATTAAAGTCATGAATGTGCGGAAAAATTTTTTTGACACTCAGCTTTTAAATTTTGGAATCAATTTTTCGGTGTAAGTGTGGAAAGATATTCTTTGATCTTGTCGCCGTCTTCCATTTCCATGACGGTATCGAGAATTTCTTTGGCCTTTGCGGAAGTGATGTTGCGGATGCGTTCTTTGACGCGAGGAATTGAAGGCGCACTCATGGAAAGTTCTTTAATTCCCATCGCCATAAGCAAAACTGCAGCGTTGGGATCTGATGCCATTTCGCCGCACATACCTGCCCATTTTCCTTCCTTGTTTGCGGATTCGATTGTGCGTTTGATAAGTCTGAGAACCGCAGGATTGAAATGATTGTAGAGGTAAGAAATTTGTGCGTTGCCTCTGTCAACCGCCAAAGTGTACTGAACCAAGTCGTTCGTTCCAATGCTGAAGAAGTCGACATATTTTGCAAGAATGGGAGCCATGACAGCCGCCGCAGGAGTTTCAACCATGATTCCGACCTGAACATTATCGGCGTAGTCTTTTCCTTCGTGGACAAGCTCCATCTTCGCTTCCTCGACCATTTCTTTCGCCGCGAGAAATTCTTGAACATTGATGACCATCGGGAACATGATAGCCGCCTTGCCGTAAACGCCGGCGCGGAGGATAGCTTTGAGCTGAGGCAGGAAAAGATCTTTGCGTTTCAAACTGATGCGAATTGCTCTGTAACCCAAGAACGGATTTTCTTCCTCGTCAACTTGAATGTAGGGCAACGGTTTGTCGCCGCCGATGTCCATTGTGCGAATGACGCAGAGATTGCCGTTACATTTTTCGACAGCAGCTTTATATTCTTTGAACTGATCTTCTTCTTTCGGAACATCTGTCTTGCCCATGAAAACGAACTCTGAGCGGAAAAGTCCAACGCCTTGAGCTCCGAAGTCGTTCGCTGCGTCAACGTCGGCAGGAGAGCCGATATTTGCAACCAGATCGACTTCCACGCCGTCTGTAGTTTTTGCGGGAAGTGTTTTGAGTTCAGCGTAGTGAGCTTTAAGTTCTTCCTGCTTTTTAATTTTTTTGTCGTAACTTTTACGTTCCGCTTCGCTCGGACGAATCAAAATTTCTCCTGTCTCGCCGTCCAAGATTGCAGGATCTCCGTCAGCCATCTGATCAATTCCTGAACCTACGCCGACAACTGTAGGAATTGCTCTTGTCTTTGCGATAATAACTGCGTGTGCCGTCGTCGAACCTGCGCCGAGAATAACGCCGGCAATTTTATCTGTCGGAAGTCCTGCGATAACTGAAGGCTCAATTTCCTTTCCTGCGACGATAACTTTTCCTGCGATTTCAGGTTCTTTGATGCCGAGCAAATATTTTGCGATACGTTTTCCAACGTCGCGCATATCGACCGCACGACCTCTGAAATATTCATCCTCCATCGCCTCGAAAACTTGTGCTTGAGTTTCATAAGCGTCGAGGACAGCTTTCGGAGCGGATTTGCTTGCGTCAATTTTTTCTTCGATTAAGCCGCTCATCGCAGGATCTTCCACCATCATTCTGTGCGCTTCAAGAATTCCTGCTTGTTCCTTCAAACCTTTTTCATTGAAGTCGTCAATGCTTTTACGCAGAGCGTCGGCGACCTTGACGAGAGCGTCGGCAGCTTTCTTTTTTTCAGTGTCGAGTTTGCCGGGCTTGTAGTTGACAAGATAACCGTCGAGATTTTGTCCTGCAAGTAAAATTGAACCGACTGCGATACCGGCGATTACGCCTTTGCCTTTAATTTTGTCTGCCATTAAATTTTCCCTCCACGTTTATTCAATGTGAAATTAGGAGTGAGGAGTTAGGAATTTTTATAATTCCTCATTCCTAATTCCTAATTACTAATTATCAAAAAAGGAGGCGGTCGAAAAAAAACCTCCTCCCCCGACGAAAAATTTTCCGCCCTGTGTTTTGATTCAAATTTTACTCCTCGTTGAATTTTGCATCGACGAGGTCTTTCAAAGTTTGTACTGCATCTGCTTCGTCCGGACCGTCAGCGGAGATGGTGATTTCAGTTCCTTTGACCAAACCCATGCTCATGATCATCAAAATGCTCTTCGCGTCAACAGTTTTGCCTTTTGCTTTGATTTGAACTTTGGATTTGAACTTTGATGCAGTCTGCACGAACAAAGATGCAGGACGCGCGTGAATACCAGTTTTGTTTTCAATGGTGGTTGTTGCTTCAGTCATTTAAAACCCTCTCCAATCTTTTATTTAAAATTTTACTAACGGCTTATGCCTTTCGCGCTTACTATTCGCCAACTTGTAAAATGTTCCTGCCTTTCAGAAAAAAAACATAAAAAATTTTTTGAAAGTTTAAAATTATTCGGCGAAATTTTTATTCAGCTGAAATATTTAGCTGAAATAATTTACTCCTGCCTTGAAAAGATTTTGATCTTTGTAGCCGGAAATATTTTTACAGACATTTTCTCCAATTCTTTCGGAGTGTCCCATCTTGCCGAAAATTTTTCCGCTCGCGTCTGTAATTCCCTCGATAGCGGCAGCCGAGCCATTCGGATTGAAAGGCAAATTATTTGTCGGCTCGTCGTCCGCATCGACGTATTGAGTTGCAATTTGTCCTGCGTCAGAAAGTTTTTTCAGCCAATCTTCGCTTGCAACAAATCTTCCTTCGCCATGAGAAACTGCAACTGTGTGAATGTCGCCGACAGAATTTCCTGCAAGCCACGCAGATTTATTGCTTGTAACTCTTGTCCGAACCATTTGACTTACATGGCGACCTAAAGAATTGTGCGTGAGTGTCGGCGAATTATTTTCCAGTTCGCAAATTTTTCCGTAAGGCAAAAGACCAAGTTTAATCAAAGCCTGAAAGCCGTTGCAAATTCCCAAAATCAAACCGTCGCGTTCCTCCAAAAGTTTCATAACTTCTTCGGAAATTTTTTCATTTCTGAACATCGCCGCAATAAATTTTCCTGAGCCGTCAGGTTCATCGCCGCCGCTAAATCCCCCGGGCAACATTATAATCTGCGACTTGGAAATTTCTTTCGCCATTTCAGAAATACTTTCTTCAACTGCTTGCGGAGTCAAATTTCTCACGACAAAAATTTTTGGATCGCCACCTGCTTTTTTCCAAACTTTCGCGCTGTCATATTCGCAATTTGTGCCGGGAAAAACCGGAATAAAAATTCGCGGCTTGGCAATTTTAATTTTCGACTTCTGCAAAAATTCAGCTTTATAAATTTTATTTTCAATTTTCTTGTCGGAAATATTTTTAACTTGCGTCGGAAAAATTTTTTCAAGCGGCTCTGTCCAAACTTTTTTAATTTCCTCCAGAGAAATTTTTATGTCGCCAATTTCAATTTGCGGTGCGTCGATTGTTTCGCCAAGCTCAGTAAAATCAAGTTCGACACCTGCCGCCGCTTCCAAAATCAAACTGCCATAATTTTTTCTGAACAGCTGAACATTTTCAGTAAATTTAAAACCAATGTCATTGCCGACAGACATTTTTGAAACAGCCTCTGCAATTCCGCCAACGCCAATCGACATTGCAGAAATAATTTTTCCCGCGCAAATATATTCATGAACTTTTGCAAATTTCTTCTTCAGTTTGCGGAAGTTCGGAACATTAAATTCATCGCGCTCGCACTCGACAAGATAAATTCTGTTGCCTGACATTTTAAATTCCGGCGAAATAATTTTATCAGCATCGCAGGGAGCAACCGCAAAACTTACAAGCGTCGGAGGAACATTTAAATTTTCAAAAGTTCCGCTCATTGAATCTTTTCCACCAATCGCCGCCACTCCAAAATTTTTTTGCGCCTTAAATGCTCCCAAAAGTGCGGCGAAAGGTTTTCCCCATTTTTCAGGAACTTTTTCAAGTCGCTGGAAATATTCTTGGAAACTCAGATACGCTTTTGAAAAGTCCGCGCCCATCGCCGTGAGTTTCGCAAGACTTGAAGTCACTGCGTCAATCGCGCCGTGATAAGGTGACCATTCAGAAATTTTTGCATCGAAACCGAAAGTCATCGCCGTTGCAGTTTTAGTTTCGCCGTCCACAGGAATTTTTGCCGCCATACCTTCAGCAGGAGTCAACTGATTTTTTCCTCCGAAAGGCATTAAAATTGTTGACGCACCGATTGTCGAATCAAAACGCTCAACCAAACCTTTTTGACTGCAGACATTTAATTTCTGCAAATTTTCTATCCAAGCAGTTTTAATATCTTCAGGCAACTTTTGGCGAAAATATTTTTCCACACTCGAAACTCTGACATTGACATGTTGCTTGACTCCGTTTGTGTCGAAAAATTTTCTGCCGATATTCACAATTTCTTTTCCGCGCCAAGTCATCACAAGTTTTTCATCGTCGGTAACTTCTGCAACTTCATAAGCCTCAAGATTTTCTGCGTCGGCAAATTTTATAAAAGTCTCAACGTCGGCAGGATTTAAAACTACAGCCATTCGCTCCTGACTTTCAGAAATTGCAAGTTCCGTTCCGTCCAAGCCGTCATATTTTTTTCTGACAGCGTCGAGATTTATTTTCAAACCTTCAGCCAATTCACCGACAGCAACTGCAACACCGCCTGCGCCGAAGTCATTGCAACGCTTGATAAGTTTGCTGACTTTTTGATTTCTGAACAGGCGTTGAATTTTTCTTTCGGTCGGAGCATTACCTTTTTGAACTTCTGCGCCGCTTTTTGTCAAAGATTCTTGCGTGTGAACTTTGCTTGAACCTGTCGCGCCACCGATACCATCTCGACCTGTTCGACCGCCGAGCAAAATAATTTTGTCGCCGGCAACAGGTTTTTCACGAACAACATTTTCAGCAGGAGCCGCCGCAATTACCGCGCCAATTTCCATGCGCTTTGCAAGATAACCTTCATGATAAATTTCTTTAACCTGACCTGTGCTAAGTCCGATTTGATTTCCATAGCTGCTGTAACCTGCCGCCGCGCCGCGAACAATTTTTTTCTGCGGAAGTTTTCCCGGCAAAGTTTCAGACAAAGTTTTGCGAGGATCTGCCGCACCTGTCACACGCATTGCTTGATAAACAAAACTTCTGCCAGAAAGTGGATCGCGAATTGCTCCGCCGAGACAAGTTGCCGCACCTCCGAAAGGCTCAATTTCTGTCGGGTGATTGTGAGTTTCATTCTTGAACATAATCAGCCAATCTTCCGTGCGTCCGTCCACGTCAGCTTTAATTTTGAAACTGCAAGCGTTAATTTCTTCAGATTCATCAAGATTTTTTAAAATTCCGTCGCGCTTTAAAATTTTTGCAACAATCGTCCCCAAGTCCATCAAAGAAATTTCTTTGTCGGGATTTTTTTCAGCAAGATAATCAGCAAAAGTTTTTTCAAATTCAGCGCGATATTTTCCGTCCTCAAAAGTCACTTCATCAATCACGGTATTGAAAGTTGTGTGGCGGCAATGATCGCTCCAGTAAGTGTCGATAACTTTCAGCTCGGTAATTGTCGGCGGTCGATTTTCTTCAGCAAAATAATTTTGACAAAATTTCAAGTCGTCGAAACTCATGGCAAAATTTCTGTCGGCTAAAAAATTTTTTAAATCGTCGTCAGAAAAATTATTGAAGTTGGAAATAATTTCCACGTCGGCAGGATTTTCTGCAGAAATTTTCAAAGTTTCAGGAATTTCAAAACTTGCCTCGCGAGATTCGATCGGATTGATTGAGTAAGATTTTATTTTTTCAAAATCTTCGGCGGAAATATTTCCGTCCAAAAAAATTACTTGCGCGGAGTGAATTATCGGACGCTCTTTGCCGGTGACAAGCTGAACACATTGAGCGGCGGAGTCGGCGCGTTGATCGAATTGACCGGGCAAAAATTCAATCGCAAAAGTTTTTTTCAAATCAAGTTCTGCAGGAAGTTCATCAAAAAAATTATCTGCGTTCGGTTCACGAAAAACAATGTCGCGAACTTTCAAAAAATCTTCGTCGCTCAAGTTTTCAATATCATAACGAACGAACAGCCGCACGGATTTTAAATTCTCTGCGCCGACTGTTTCAACAAAATCTTCAAAAAGTTGTCGCGCAGGAATATTAAAACCTTCGCGCTTTTCAACAAAAATTCTTTTTACCATATTGTTACCTCTAAAAAAAAAATTTGAACTGTTGCAAATATTATATCTGCAGACAATTCAATTCACAAGAAAAAATTATTGAGAAGTTTAGAAGAAATTGCGTAACAAAATTTTGCTGTGATATAATCAAGAAAAATTTGAAAGTTGAGATTGAATTGAAATTTTTTGACAGGATAAAAAATTTTTTTCGCGAGGATGTCGGGGAAGTTGTCGGAATTTATCATGACGGCGAAAAAATTTTTTTTGCGCGTCTGACAAATAAACTTGAAACTTTTGAAGCGAATTTTGAAATTGATTTTTCAGAAAAAATTTCTCCTGAAGAACAGCTTGCCGAAAAAGTTTTTTTTCTGTGCGCTCAATATGGCTGGAAAACTTCAAAAACCGCACTCTGTTTGAAGGAAGGCGAAACCGTGACTTTTCAGCCGGACTTTGAAAATATTCCGCAAGACAAAATTGAATCCGCCGTGAAAATCTGGGCTGAAGCTCAAGTCGGAGAAAATGCGCTTTACTCTTCCGCGAAAGTTTGCGGAGAATTTTGGACGGAAACAATGACAAAGACAGCGGCAGAAAAATATTTTTCTGCGTGGGAAAAAAATTCCATGACTTTGTGTCTGATGACTTCGCTTACAGGAATTTTTTCTGACAAGGCGGCTTATGTCGCTCGACTTGCCGCAGAAAAAAAATCTCCCAATCTCGTCAAAGATAAAGGCGGCGTTTGGAATTGGAAAAAAATTTTTGCATCGGCAATCGGAATTTTTATTTTTGCGACTTCAATAATTTTTGGAAAACTTTTTTATAATTTGAACTCGGCGCAGGAAAATTTTCAAGCCGCACAAAAAAATCTTGCCGACAAAAATGAACTCATAACTTTGCAAAAAGATTTAGAAAAAAATATTTCCGAAATGAAAATGCTGAATGAATTTCTCGCCGCGCAGATCGACGAACCGACAAAATTAAATTCGCTGATTAAGTTGGGCAGAGTTGCGGACGACAAAATTCAGCTGACAAAAATAACTTTGTCGGGCAACGTCGCCGAGATTGAAGGCGCGACTGAAAAAGCTGACAATATCAGAAATTATTTGCGGCGTTTGAAAATTTCTGTCGCAAAGAACGCAGATATTGAAAGTGTGACCGCTGCGGACGGTGGAAAAATAAATTTTGTAATTCGCCTGACCTTTTAGAAAAAATTTTTACCTGCATCAGATACTTTAGAAAAAAATTCTTTGAGATACAAATTGTATTACTTCGGAGATTAAAATTCTCCAAAAAATTTATCCTGATGCGGCAAGAAAAGTCCCGCCTCTTTAGGCGGTGAGAACTTCAATTCCGTTACTCCCGCGACAAAAAAATTTTTCGGCAAGATTTTTTTGAAACTTTTGAGTGCGACAAAAAATTTTTTAATTGTCTTTAACAGGTTTAAAAATTGCTGCCGCTCCCGCGATAAAAATTGTCAAAATAATTGTTCGAGTTCCTGCGGAAATATCTCCAAAAAAAGTTTCGGCCAAAAAACTTGACGCAAAACTTATCGCGACAATCATTCCGATAATTTTATCTTTTCGCGACGGAGGAATTATTATCGCCAAAAACATTCCATAAAGTGCGACGCTCAGTGCGCTGACTGCGGAAGGCGGCAAAACATTTCCCGCAATAATTCCCAGAGCAGTTCCAATTGACCAACCGGGCAAAGCGGGAATAAAAGCTCCATAATTGTAGAAAGGATTTAATTTTCCCTCGCGGGCAACTGTAATTCCAAAAATTTCGTCCGTGACATCGAAGCCGACAAAAATTCTGTGATAAAAAGGAGTGTCGACAGAAAATTTTTGACTCATCACCGCGCTCATCAATAAATATCTTGCATTGGCTATTAAAGTTATAATCGCAATTTCAAGATAGGGAGCGTCCGCCGCAATGACCGTGAAACCTGCGTATTCTCCGGCTGACGCATTATTAAAAAGACTTGCAAGAAATCCTTGCAGAGGATTAAGTCCTGCATGTTTCGCCGTGATCCCCAAAGTAAAACTTACTACAAAATATCCCAAGCCGATTGGAATACCGTCGCGGATGCCGTCGGCAAGTGCCTGTCTGTTTGTTACCAACATAAAAAACTCCAAAAAATTTTTCTAATCTTTAAATAAATTTTTGTTCTGATTTATAATTTCGCCCATCAACATTTTTCCGCGAAGATCGGGATGAATTCCATCTACTGAAAAATTTTCGTCCATCTTTCCGAAAGCATCATAAAAATATGGTTCCAAGTCGATAAAAAATTCCTGTCGCTTGATAAAATTATTTACTTGAGTAAGTTTTTCGCGCCAAGTCGGATCGGTCGGAGTATTGAAAGCGTACTGAATATTTTCAGGATTGATCGGCATCAACGTCAAAAAAATTGGTCTAATTCCATTCGCGTTGCAAAGTCTTTCAATTTCCCTCAAGTCTGAAATAATATCTTCGACTGTAATTGTAGTATCTCGCAAACTATTTGTGCCGGTAAAGACGATTAAATTTTTTGGTTTGAAAAACAAAACGTCTCTGTCAAATCTTTCCAACGTCATGCGCGAAGTATCTCCGCTCCGACTTAAATTTACTACAGGGAAGTCAATGTAAGTCGCGTAACTGTATTCCAGCGAACGAGGCGAATAACTGACTGCGCCGCCGCCGTGAGAAATGCTGTCGCCGAAAATTGCCGCGAAAATTCCCTTGCCGTAGTCCGGGACGACAAATTTTTCAGAGTTCGACCAAGTTCCGATCGGATTGTCTTCCTCGTCGAGAGCGCGAACTCTCCAGTAATATGGTCCGGCATAAGGTCTGGCATATTCGTCGTAGCAACTGGATTTATCTAAAGTTGTCTGTCGCCAAACGCTGTCCGAACTCGGCTCGACATTATTTTCAACTTTTGGAGGATGAGTCAAAAGTTCCACTTCATATTTGTAACCGTCGTGAAGAGGAATCCAACTGTAAACAGGATAAATTGGAAGCGGCACATAGTCCATAAAATCAAAATTATTTATCAGCGGACAATCGGGGGCAGATTTAAATTCGTCAAGATAAATTTTCTCTGCCTTGCAAAATTCTCCGACAGGATTTAAATGCAAATCCAAAGCCCTGACTCGCCAATAAAGCGAATCATAATTTCTGTAAGGTCTGAGATCAGCTTGCCAACCGTTGGTGTAAATTTTTTTTGTGCTCTCCAGACTGTAAAATTGCGAAAGAGAAGTTCCTCCCTCAATTTCAGGCGGCGCAGATAAAATTTCAACTTCGTAACAAACTGCGCGGGGAACTGTGTGCCAAACCAAGAACGGCATCAAACTTGCGGGATTTTTTTCAGGATATTTAAAAATTGTCACAGGTTTTGTCGGGTAGGGAAAATTTGGATTGGCGATTAACTTTTCCGAACTAAAAAGTTCGCCGAAAAAACCTTTGCCGGAAATTTTGTAGAAAGTTTGAATCGGAGCGCGGGGAACAATATAATTTGATTCGCTTGTTTCCTCCGTGACCAGAGAATGATAGCGCGGGGAATTTTTTATAATTCCTGTAGTTTGACTTAAAGTTTCAATTTTGTAAAGGCAGGGATACGGAATCGAATCCCAACTCATTATCAAATCATCTCCTTGCGGAGTGAAGGCGGCAGAAATATTTTTTCCTTTAAGCTGAAAAATATCTGTTAATTCCGCCGTGAAGGTTGAAAAAATTGCAAAGCCTGCCATCAACAAAAAAGTTATGCAAAACGTCAAAAAATTTTTCAACAAAAAAATTTTCCTCCCACCAAAATTTTAAAAAAATTATCTTCGCAAAGTCGCCGCCGCTCCCAAAAGTGCGTTAATGATCGCGTGAATAAAATTACCATGATGAACAGAATAATTTTTTCAGGAATTTTTTCCGAGTCCAGAATTAACAAAAAAATTTTTCAGATACTTCGCTTGCTTTGAGAGGCATCAATAGTTTTGTGTAAAAATTTTTTTTACTCGGCAGTTATCGAAATGAAATTAAAACTTTCGTAGTCAAAAAGTCCTCTGTCAGTCAATTTTATTTCCGGAATGACAGGCAACGACATAAAAGTTAAAGTCATAATCGGCTCGACATTTTTATTTATTCCAAGTTCGGCGTATGCAATTTCATGAAGTCTTTCTAAATTTTTGCTGACTTGTTCGCCGCTGTCGTCGCTCATAATTCCGGCGATTGGCAAGGGCAGCGAAGAAATAATTTTTTCGTCCTTGACCAAAACCATGCCGCCTTCCATTTCGATTAAACTTTTCACGGCAAAAGCCATTTCAAAATTATTCACGCCTGCGACAATTATGTTGTGCGAATCGTGCGCGACTGAAACCGCAACCGCGCCGAATTTAATTCCGTAACCTGCCAAAAATCCCAAGCCGACTTTTCCTGTATCGTGGTGGCGTTCGACGACGGCAACTTTGCAAATGTCCTGAGCAGGATTAAAAATAAAATCTCCAGCTGCATCGAGTTCAATTTCTGCGGTAATTTTTTTTGTCACGACTCCGCCCGGCAAAATTTTTATCGCGTTGACTTTGTTTGAAGGCAAATTCATTTTCAAACTGTCGACAGAAAAATTTTTCACGCGAACACTCCCGCGAACTTTTGAAATGTCGTGAGAAATAATTTTCGGCAAATAATTTCCATCCTCCGCGACAAGTTCTCCTCCGATAAAAACTTTTTCGGCAAAAAAATTTTTCAAGTCGTTCAGCAAAACAATATCTGCCCGAAGTCCCGGCTTAATCGCTCCTCTGTCGAAAAGTTTAAAAGCCTCTGCCGCATTCAAAGTCGCCATCTGAATTGCGTCGACAGGATTTAAACCTTCCTCGACGCAAATTTTTAAATGACTGTTCATGTGTCCTGCGTCAAAAATAGTTTTCGGCTGTCTGTCGTCCGAGCAGAGCAGACAACGCCGCAAATTTTTTTCAGTCACGCCTTTTAAAAGTTCGCGCAAATTATGACATGCTGAACCTTCGCGAATTAAAATGTACATTCCGCGAGAAATTTTTTCCTGCATTTCCTCCACAGTCATACATTCGTGGTCTCCCAAAATTCCTGCGCAAACGTAAGCATTTAAATTTTTTCCTGAAAGATTCGGTGCGTGTCCGTCAATCAGCTTGTGAAATTTTTTCGCCAACAAAATTTTATTCAGAACTTTTTCGTCCGCGTTGACAACTCCGACGGCGTTCATAAATTCGCCGAGACCAAAAATATTTTCGTCGCCAAAAATTTCTTCCATATCCTCAGCTTCAAGAATCGCGCCTGCATCCTCAAAAGGCGTGGCGGGTACGCAGGAAGGCATCGCGTAAATTATATTCAGCGCAGTTTTTTTCGCCGCGCCGAGCATATATTTCATTCCTTCAAGTCCGCAGACATTTGCAATCTCATGCGGGTCGGCAATTATTGTCGTCGTGCCGAGAGGAACAATAATTTTTCCAAGCTGTTCAGGCGAAATGTAACTTGATTCAATGTGAATATGTGCGTCGATAAAACCGGGCGCGGCAAATTTTCCCTGTGCGTCGATAATTTTTTTGCCGGCGTAATCCTTTCCAATTCCCGCAATTTTATTTCCGACAATCGCAATATCTCCGTCCTCAATTTCTCCGCAGAAAACATTTACAATCTTGCAATTTTTTATCACCAAGTCAGCAGATTTTCTTCCTGCCGCAACGTCAATTAAATTTTTCAATTCAGCTTTCGACATAAAAATTTTCCTTCCAATAATTTTTTTAACTTTGTCTTTACTCGAAAAAATATAAAAATTTTTTTAGAATTTTAATCGCCGAAAATATCTGCAGGAACTTCCGAATCAGAAATTTACCCGCGCACAGTTTTTAAATTCCATAAAAAATTTTTCCTCCTTCAAAAATTCGCACTCAAGTTGTTCGCAAGATTCATAATTCAACTAAAAAAATTTTTCCCCACAGTGTAAATTTCTGAAGAATATTTTTTTGCAACCGAAAAATTTTTCAACGCTTATTTAATTTTTTTGACAAAGTATTTCCGGCGAACTGCACAAGTTGAACCAGAACAATTAGAACTACAACCGTCGCCAACATTACTTCGGGACGAAATCTTTGATAGCCGTAGCGAATTGCCAAGTCGCCAAGTCCGCCGCCGCCAATCGCTCCCGCCATCGCCGATTCTCCGACCAAAGCAATTATAACTGTCGTCAGCTGCGAAATTATTCCCGGCATCGCTTCCGGCAACAAAACTTTTGAGATAATTTGAGTGGGAGTCGCACCCATTGACTGAGCCGCCTCAACTAATCCCGCAGGAACTTCTTTCAGCGAAGTTTCAACCTGTCTGCCAATGAACGGAATTGACGCGACGACCAGAGGAACTATTGCCGCCGTCGTCCCTATCGCCGAGCCGACCAAAAATCTTGTCAGCGGAATTATCGCGACCATCAAAATTATAAATGGTATCGAGCGAATTGCATTGACGATCGAGCCGACTGTTTGATTGAGCGGCAAACTTTCCAAAATCTGTCCCTTGTCAGTCGTGTGGAGGAGAACTCCGAGCGGCACTCCGATTATCGACGCGATTATCATCGAAACTATCACCATGTAAATTGTTTCGCCGAGTGCTTTACTCAACAGTGGAATTATTTCTGCGGACATAACCGATCACCTCCACGCGAACATCTTTTGTATTTAAAAAATCCAGCGCATTTTGAATAATTTTTTCAGAATCTGCTTCTAATGCGCGGCTGTCAACTTTGTCTGTTGAATTATTTGACGCGTCAACAGGGTCAAGCGTCACGCTTGCGCTGAAACCGACAATAAATCTGCCGAAAGGCACTCCGTGAATTTCATCCAAATTTCCAAAAAGCATTGTACACTCCAAACCTTTGCAATTTCGAATCATCTCGGCAAGAACAGGATCATCTGCCTTTTCTCCGAGAAAAGTTAATCGCAACAAAAGCAAACTGCCGGGAGTTTTTTCTTTAGAAATTTCATTTCCTCGAAAAGCCGCAGGAAGTTCATTGGACAAGAGGACGCTGATAAATTCTTTCGTGATTGAATGTTTTGGATTTGTGAAAACTTCCAGAACCGAACCGCGCTCTGCAATCACGCCGTCAGAAATTACTGCAACCTTGTCGCAAATTTCTTTAATGACTTGCATTTCGTGAGTGATGACGACGACAGTTAATTTTAATTTTTTGTTGATGTCTTTAATCAGCGCAAGAATTGATTTTGTAGTTTGCGGATCTAAAGCTGAAGTCGCTTCGTCGCAGAGCAAAATTTTTGGATCTGATGCAAGAGCGCGGGCAATTCCGACGCGCTGTTTTTGTCCGCCGGAAAGTTGAGCGGGATATTGATTTGCTTTGTCACTCAGTCCGACAAGTTCGAGGAGAGGACGAACTTTTTTTTCAATCTCGGCTGAAGGAGTTTTCGACAGCGTGAGAGGAAACGCAATATTTTCGTAAACCGTCGCCGAACTCAACAAATTGAAGTGCTGAAAAATCATTCCGATATTTTTTCTCGCCCTGCGCAGTTCGCTTTCAGAAAGTTTTGTCATGTCCTGACCATCGACAAAAACTTCTCCGGCAGTCGGACGCTCCAACATATTTATGCAGCGAACAAGAGTTGACTTTCCTGCGCCGCTAAGTCCGATAATTCCATAAATTTCTCCGCGCTCAATGTTCAAGTCAATTCCTTTCAAGGCGTGAACATTTCCCGACGCTCCTTTGTAAATTTTTTCAATCTTTGAAAGTTTAATCATTCCTTCAGCTCCAAGTTCAAAAAATTTTTATCTGATGAAGTTAGTGACAATCCATTCTTCTTTTTTCGGCAAACCAAATTTTTCTTTGCCGAGCGCGATACTTTTCATCAAGAAAATCATATTCCTCGCAAGTATCCTCATCGTCTGCAAACCTTCGCCGTCCTGAATTACTTCGCCTTCCGAAAGACCGAAACCATTATTCCAATATTGACTGGTGGCAATCGGCATCTGACTTATCGAAAAATATTTATTCAGCTCGTCAAAAGTTGCAGTCGTACCTGCGCGGCGAGCGATAACAACTCCTGCTCCTACTTTCATTGTTTTATCAAAATGCGTACTGAAAAAAAGTCTGTCAAGAAATGCAATAGTCGTCGCATTCGCCGACGCATAATAAACAGGCGTTCCGACAACCAGACCGTCCGCCTCCTCGAAAAGCGGAGCAGTTTCATTCACAATATCTTTAAAGACACAAGACCCAAGTTCATGACATTTTCCGCAAGCGATACAGCCGCGCACAAGTTTATTTCCGACGTGAATAATTCTGCTCTCAATTTCTTCGCTGTCGAAAATTTTTACCATTTCATTCAAAGCAGTCGCCGTGTTGCCTTTCGAGTGCGGCGAGCCGTTAATAATTAAAACCTTCATTAAAAATTCCTCCTAAAAAATTTTTAATTTTTTTTGTCTTATTTAAAAAGCTGTATTCACAGTTGCAGGGAATAGGATTTAGTCCAAAGGATTTAAGTTTTCCTTATCCCTTAACCCTTATCCCTGAAACTTGTGAACACAAGTTCTAAATGTGTCCGAAAAGAAAATAAAAAAAATCTCCTCCTTAGTTAGCGGAGTTTTTTTCATGAGTAATTTTTTTTATTATTTATTTTCATCGAGCAAAGCTAAAAGTTCATCGTAATCTTTTTTCAGTTGCATATAGTCTTCAGAGATTTTTAGCGCAGCCAAAACTGCAATTCGACTTCCCGCAAAAGTTCTGGTATTCTGTGCGACTGATTTCATGGTTGAATCAACCATTTGCACAATTCTATTCAAGCCGTCGGGGTCGTCCGTTTTCAAACGGTAAATTTCGCCGTAAATTTCGACTTCAACTCGTTGCGGTTCGCCTGATTTTTTTTCGTCCATACGCATTCACCTCAACTTCTAAGTTCTGCTCCGAAAGTTTTTTCAACCTGCGCCAAAATATTTTTAAAAGCATCGTCAGCTTCTTCATCTTTTAAAGTGCGTTCATTCGACTGGAATTTAATTGCGAACGCCAAAGATTTTTTATCTGCAGAAATTCTGTCGCCGGTGTAGACATCGAAAAGTGTAACGCCGTTGAAAAATTTTCCTGCCGACTTTGAAATAACTTTTTCCACTTCGCCGGCAGCAACATTTTTATCAACCAAAATTGCCAAGTCGCGGGAAATTGCAGGATACTTCGGCAAAGATTCAAAACTAAATTTTTTCGCCGCACATTTCATCAAAGTTGCAATATCACATTCAAAGACAAAAATTTTTTTCGCAATTCCAAAATTCTCCGCTACTGCAGGATGAACTTCTCCGACCGTCGCCAAAACTTCACGACCTTTTTTGAAGAAAGCAGTTTTACCGGGATGCAAAGAAAATGAGGAATGAGGAGTGAGGAGTGAGGAATTTTTTTTGTCGTCGCCAATTCCCAATTCATAATTTCTAATTCCTAATTGTGCAAAGAGTTCCTCGACAATTCCTTTCGCGTCATAAAAATCTACTTCAGCAGAATTTTGCGTCCAACCTTTCGGCTCTCTGCGTCCCATGATCAAGCCGACAAGTTTTTGAACTTCGTCAGGCAATTCGGTCACAGGCAAATTTTTCGGAAAGAAAACCGGCGCAATTTCAAAAAGTCGAACATCTTCATTCTTGCGTGAAAAATTCCGCGCTGCATTTTCTAAAATCGAACCGAGCAAATTTGTCCTCAAGAGGGGATTTTCATCTGTCAAAGGATTCATAATCGGCACGGCATTTCTAAGTTCACTGTCGGCAGGAATTTGCAATTTATCAAAAGTTTCTTGACTTGTGAACGCGAAAGAAGTTTCCTCATTCATTCCCAAACTCGTCAGAATAAATTTAATTTTGTCTGTGAAGTTTTGAATTTTCGACTGCCTGCCTTGTTGCGAACCTTTCGGCAAAGTCACGGGAATTTTGTCAAAGCCGTAAATTCTCGCAACTTCTTCCGACAAATCTTCAGGAATTGTAACATCATTTCGCCAGTCGGGAACAACTGCTTCATAAGTCGTCGAGGAAACAGATTTACTGCGGTTAATTAGTTCGCCGACAGTCGAGCCGATATTTTTAACAAAGTCGTCAACTTCGGAATTTTGCGCGAGTTCCTTCGCCGATTTTGCAAAATGTTTCGCCGCGAAAGAAATTTTGTCAAAAACTTCATCGCTGTCAACTTCACCGATGACTTCGGAAATTTTAAAACCGAGCGACGACAAAATTTTTACAATTTCATTTTCCGATAAATTTGTTCCAAGTCTGTCGTTAATTTGTTTTGCAGTGAATTGAACTTTGATTTCAGATTTCGGCGCAGGATAATTGTCAACAATTCCTTTGCAAACTTTACAAGCTCCCATGTCTTGAAGAAGTTGCGCGGCTCTGTCCAAAGCTGTGACAGTTGCATTTGTATTTACTCCGCGTTCAAATCTTCCGGAGGCTTCCGAGTGCAAACCGACTGCGCGAGAAGTTCTGCGAATTGAGGCAGAATTAAAACTCGCCGCCTCAAGCACAACAGTTTTAGTTTTGTCTGTAATTTCAGTTTCAAAACCGCCCATGACTCCTGCAAGACCGGCAGCTTTTTCTGCGTCGGCAATAACAAGTTCATCGCCTTTCGCCAATCTGTTTGAATCGTCGAGCGTGTGAAGTTGTTCACCTGTGACAGCGCGGCGAGCATTCAAAATTTTTCCTGCAACTTCGTCATAGTCATAAGCATGCATCGGCTGCCCGAGTTCAACCATAACAAAATTTGTCACGTCAACAACATTGTTAATCGCTCTGATTCCTGCGCCTTCAAGACGCTTTTGCATCCATTCAGGCGAAGGAAAAAGTTTTACATCAGTCAAAACTCGCGCAGAAAATCTTGAACACAAATCAGGCGCGTCGATTTTTATTTCAATCAAGTCAGAAGAATTTTTATCATCATCTTCGCGAACTTTTATTTCAGGAAAGTTTGGAGTTTCATCAAGCAAAACTGCCGCCTCGCGAACAAGTCCAAAAACTGAAAAACAATCTCCGCGATTAGCAGTAAGTTCAAATTCCAAAATGTCGTCGTCCATTCCTAAAACTTCAGCGGCAGGAACTCCGACAGGCGTACCTTCAGGCAAAATATAAATTCCAACTTTCTGTTCCTCAGGAAGATTTTCAATTTCAAGTTTCAATTCATCTGCCGAGCAAAGCATACCATTCGACGCAACTCCGCGCAGTTTGCCTTTTGAAATTTTTTGACCGTTCGGCAAATGCGCTCCGACAAGTGCGACAGGCACAACTTGACCTTCGGCAACATTCGGCGCACCGGTGACAATTTGGAGTAAATCATTTTCGCCGACATTCATTTGACAAATTTGCAAATGATCTGAGTCGGGATGCTTTTTTAATTCCTCAATTCGACCTGTAATAACTTTTTCCAAACCTTCTCCGGCGTGGATAACATTTTCTACAGGAATACCTGCCATTGTAAATTTTTCAGCCAGTTCGTCCGCCGACAAATTTATTTCAAGATAATCTTTCAACCATTTTGTAGAAACTTGCATTTAAATTTTCTCCTCCAATTCATCAAACAAATTAAGAAATTCTGCGGGCGTTACGCATGGAATTTCACTTTCTGCAAAATCATTTTTATCGCGCGTGATTATGTAATCAGCTTTGACTCCGGTCGCACATTCAACCTGCAAACAGTCCTCAAAGTCTTTAAATTTTTCGTTACTCAGTGCGCGAATCAATTTTTTAGCATCAATGGATTCGACAAATAAAAATTCCAATAAACCCAAAAGTATTTCACGACGTTTTTTGACCGGAATTTCCTTCCTCAACATATAAAACAAATTTGTGATTGTATGTGCTGCCAAAAATCCTTGAATTTTTTCATCTGCACACATTTGAATGACTATGTGCGAATAATTATAAAACGGCTCACGCACCAAAATTTCGTCCATAATTATGTTGGTGTCAATCAGAACCTTCATGCAATGCCATACCTTTCTTCACGATATTCTTGCATTTCTTTTTTGCAATCAAAGTCTTTTGGAAATTTATCGCGATATGGTGTCATAATTTCATAAATTTTAGCCAACGCCTCATTGGCTCTGCGTTTTCTTTCTTCCTTATCAACAGGTTTAAAATTTTCCTGCAAACTTTCCAAATTACGCAAAACATAATCCATTCTGTCGTCGGGAAAATTTTCAATAATTTTAATCGCTTTAGCTTTCAAGTCAGTCATCTTGTTCACTTCCTTCAAACTTTAAAAACCAAAAAGAGTGTAACATAAAAGCAGGAAAAAGTAAAATCACAAACTGCGCTGATAAATCTTTCCAAAAAAATTCCCTCGCAGGACTTTTAAAAAAATCTCGCAAGGAAAAAAATTTTTCAAACTGCGCTGATAAATCTTTCCAAAAAAATTCCTCGCAGGACTTTTTAAAAAAATCTCGCAAGGAAAAAATTTTTTCAAACTGCACTGATAAATCTTTCCAAAAAAATTCCCTCGCAGGACTTTTTAAAAAAATCTCGCAAGGAAAAAATTTTTTCAAACTGCAC
>CALEPR010000048.1 GCA_937910665.1 uncultured Selenomonadales bacterium | reverse complement strand
TTAAGCGTATGTGATTATTTTTTTAGGAGAGCTTTAACGAAAGCTTGGACATAGTATAAACTAAATGATAATCTTTGTCAATAATTAAAAAATTTATTACGGGGGCGAATTACATTACTTCGACGACCATAAATGCAAATATGTTTGTAAAAATTTTATTTTACTCAGAGAACTGTAAAAATTTTTTGGAAAATTTTAATCGCCGGGATAATAGTTTGTGAAACGCCCTTGAAAAAAATTTTGTTTCTGTTGAGGATTTTAAATGTTTAATGTAAAATATGCTGAATTGAAAGTTTTTTTTTTGAGGAGGAATTTGTGAGATGTCTGCAGTAGTCATAACCGGCACACAATGGGGCGACGAAGGCAAGGGAAAAATTGTTGATTACCTTGCAAGCAAAGCTGATACTGTTGTCAGATTTCAAGGCGGCAGTAATGCAGGTCACACAGTCGCCGTGAATGGCGAGGAATATAAATTGCGTCTTTTGCCGAGCGGAATTTTGTATAAAGGAACTAACTGCGTTATTGCAAATGGAGTTGTTTTGGATCCGGAATGTTTGCTTGAAGAAATTGACGCGATGCAAAAGCGCGGAATCGACACTTCAAATATAAAAATTTCAAACCGCGCCCATGTCGTCATGCCTTATCACAAACTTTTTGATGAACTTCAAGAAATTTCGCGCGGAGATAAAAAAATTGGAACTACAAAGCGCGGAATCGGACCTTGCTACATTGACAAAGATGACAGGATTGGAATCAGAGTTTGTGACTTAATCGACAAGGAAGAATTTTCCGCGAAGTTGAAAACTGTTTTGGAGCAGAAAAATTTTATTCTGCAGAAAGTTTACAATCATGCTCTGCTCGACTTTGAAAAAATTTTTGCCGAATATAATTCTTACGCCGAAAAAATTCGTCCGCTTGTCTGCGATACAATTTCGCTGTTGAATGATGAACTTGACGCAGGCAAAAAAATTTTGTTCGAGGGCGCTCAGGCAACTATGCTTGACATCGACTATGGAACTTATCCTTACGTCACGGCGAGCCATCCAATTTCCGGCGGCGTGGGAGTCGGAGCAGGTATCGCGCCGAAAAAAATTGACAAAGTTGTCGGCGTTGTCAAAGCATATTGCACCAGAGTCGGTGAAGGTCCATTTCCTACCGAGCAACTTAATGACATTGGAGAAAAACTTCGCGTCGCAGGACACGAATTTGGAACTGTGACAGGGCGTCCGCGCAGAACAGGTTGGCTTGATTCTTGCGTCGTGAAATATGCCGGACAACTTTCAGGAATTGATTATATGGCTGTCACTCGGTTGGATATTCTTGACGACTTCGAGGAAATAAAAATGTGCGTCGGCTACAAAGTTGACGGAAAAATTTTGAATGAAATTCCTGCAAGTTTAAAAATTCTGGCGAAGGTCGAGCCGATTTATGAAACTTTTGCAGGTTGGAAAACTGATATTTCAAAAATTCGCAGTTACTCTGAACTTCCCGACAACGCGAAAAAATATTTGGAGCGAATGGCTGAAGTTACAAAAATCGACTTGGGGATTGTTTCTGTCGGACCAAACAGAGATCAGACTATTATTTTGGCAGAAAATATTTTTTGAAAACAAATTGAACTAAAAAAAAGTTCGCGGCTTGAAAAATTTCTCAGGTCGCGAACTTTTGATATTTAGAAAGTGCACTCACTATCATTTTTAGATGTCGACTTGGACTGATAAATTCAAGATGACATCAATTATTTTTTATTTTCATTCAGCGCACCAAATTTTCTTTCGCGGTTGCCAAAGTCAACAAGTGCGTCGATAAATTCTTCCTGCGAAAATTCAGGAAAATTTGTCTTGGTGAACCAAAATTCAGCGTAAGCCGACTGCCAAAGTAAAAAGTTACTGATTCTGAAATCTCCGCCGGTGCGAATCAATAAATCTACAGGCGGCTGATTTTTTGTGTCGAGTTCATTTTCAAAAACTTCCGAAGTAATTTCTTGCGGGAAAATTTTTCCTGCGGAAATTTTTTCGGCTAAACTTTGAGCGGCGCGAACAATTTCGTCCTGTCCGCCATAATTCGCCGCGATATTGAATTTCACGCCGGAATTATTTTTCATAAGCTCTGTCGCGTCAAAAATTTGTTTCCGAATCCCTGCGGAAAATTCTTCAAGCCGACCGATAAATTTTATCCGCACATTGTTTTCATGCATTTCCATTTTCTCGCGCTCAATGTACTCGGAAAAAAGATGCATCAGAAAATCAACTTCGGCGTGAGGGCGTTTCCAATTTTCTGTGGAGAAGGCGTAAACAGTTAAAGCTTCAAGTTCCAAATTCACCGCGAGCGTCAAAATTTTTTTCAGAGTCTTAACTCCTGCAGTGTGTCCCGCGCTCCGCAAAAGTCCGCGAATACTTGCCCAGCGTCCGTTGCCGTCCATGATAATTGCAACATGGCGCGGCAATTTATTTTTATCGACGCGGCTCAAAAGTTTTGAATCGAAGTCGCCTTTCAAACTTCCATAACTTCCTTTTCTTTTGCAGATTTTACTTCGTCAACCTGCTTGATATATTTGTCCAACATTTTCTGAACTTTTGTTTCTCCGTCCTTGCGATCGTCCTCAGTAATTTCTTTTCCTTTTTCAAGTTTTTTAATCGCCTCGTTCGCGTCGCGGCGAATATTTCTCATGGCGACTTTTGACTCCTCCGCTTTTTTGCTGACGACTTTTACAATTTCTTTCCTGCGCTCCTGAGTCGGCTGCGGAATTGCCAAGCGAATTGCAGTTCCGTCCGAGTTCGGAGTAAGTCCCAAGTCAGATTTTTGAATTGCGCGTTCAATATCTTTCAGCGAACCTTTGTCGTAAGGTTTAATTAAAATAATTCTCGGCTCAGGCACCGTAACATTTGCAACTTGGTTGACAGGTGTCGGCGTTCCATAATAATCAACCATAACTTTATCCAGTAAACTCGGCGCGGCGCGTCCTGCGCGAAGTGTGCCATATTCTTTTTTGAGAGCGTCCAAAGTTTTCTTGAACTTTTCCTCTGCGCTGTCGATAATTTTTTTTGTCATTGAAAACTTCCCCCTTCTAATAGTTAGGAATTAGGAGTGAGGAATTAAAAAAATTCCTCATTCATATTTTCTAACTCCTAACTGTCAAAAACTTTTTCCTCAATCAGTTTTTTCTATTTTCAAATTTTTGTAAAATGCTTCAGTACCTGTGTCAAGAAAAAATCCCACCGAGCCGCGAAGATTTTTTCCATATTTCAAATCTTTCACAGTCAAAGTCAATTCATCATTCAAAAAAAATTCTGCCGTGTCGTCAAAAATTTTTGCCGTCAACTTAACCCAAGTATTCAAACCGAAATTCATCGGTGCTTCATAGTCGGAAATATTTTTTTCGCGGAAGTAAGCAAAAGTATATTTCGGAAATGAAAAATATTGACAGCCGTGAGACTTTCTTACAGGGTCATCAGTCATTGAATTTGTCGGGCGAATATAAAAACTTTCAAACGCAGAATTATCCTCCGCGATTCTGAAAGCAATTCCAATAAAACCGCGAGCGAAGTCGGGAGCGTCGGGCAAAAGTCTGCTGAGCATTTCAACTTCAATCGTGCCGTTGTGAAAGTCAAAATTTTTCAACTTAACAATGCTGTCAGTGTCGAAGTCCATCAACTTTGCATTTTTCACGACGCGCAAAACTTTTTCTCCGTCAAAAATTTTTTCTTCAGCTAAAGTGTTTACTGCAATAAAATTTTCTGCGTCCATAAAAATTTCTCCTCAAGCGTGAACAGTCGTCCCGATATTTTCTCCGAAAGCTGCGCGAACAATATTTTCATGATTGTCGATGTTGAAAACCACCAGCGGAATATGATTGTCCATGCAAAGACTTGTCGCGGTCGCGTCCATGACATGAAGTTCGCGATTTAAAATTTCCAGATAAGTCAGCGATTCAAATTTTTTTGCGTCGGGATTTTTGTTCGGATCGCTGTCATAAATTCCGTCAGTGCCTTTCTTCGCCATCAAAATTACGTCAGCCTCAATTTCAGCGGCGCGGAGGGCAGCAGTTGTGTCTGTCGAAAAGTAAGGATTTCCTGTGCCGCCGCCAAAAATTACAACGCGCATTTTTTCAAGATGACGGACGGCGCGACGGCGAATATAAAGTTCCGCAACTTCTCGCATTTCGATAGCAGTCTGAACTCTGGTAAAAACATTCATTTTTTCCAATGCATCTTGCAGGGCGAGAGCATTCATAATTGTCGCCAACATTCCCATGTAGTCGGCTTGAGCGCGATCCATTCCCTTTGCCGAACCTGAAAGTCCGCGCCAAATATTTCCGCCGCCGACAACGATTGCAACTTCCATTCCTGCGTCGTGAATTTTTTTAATTTGTTTGGCAATATCCTCGACAACCGGCGGATTGATTCCAAAATCATTTTCTCCTGCCATCGACTCGCCGCTGAGTTTCAAAACTATTCTTTTGTACTTCATACAATCGCCTCCGCTGATTAAGAAACTGCATTTATTCACAGCTTCAGGGAATAGAATTTAGTTCAAAGGATTTAGTGAAATTATAAGTCGGTAATCATTAACTCCCAACAACTTTTTCCTAATTTTCAGAACTCGTGAACATAAGTTCTAAAAATTTAATCCTGCTTATCGTTTGACAATTTTACAAGCTGCAAACTTTCCTGTCAATAAATTGCAAAGTCATCGACAAAATAACTTTCGGCTCAAGAAACCGAGTACCTTGTAACCCAAGTCGAATATCCTTTTGCATAGGCGCGAAGTCTGACTAACCCTTTGTATTCGGGATCGGTGCTTTTAATCATTTTGTAAGAGTCTTTATTGTCGTCCGTGAATTCGCGGAAATTTTTTGTCGTAGGAGTCCAAATTTTTCCCTCAGTCATTTTTTCTGTCCCTTGCGGAAGGTTTACAGCTTTTTTCATAAATTTAATTTCAACCGTCTTGCCGTCTGGATTTTTTGTTTCCTGCCACATCCAGAGAATTAAATTTGTTCCTTTCATTTGCATCGTGGTGGTGTCGCCGGTGACTGTGGTTGTGTAGCCTTCGGAATTGGTGTAGCTCCAAAGATCAATCCACCTGTCCTTTGCATTTTTTCTGTCAACTTCGCCCTGCCGAAAAATTTCGTCGACAATCGCGCAGTAAAAATCTTCGTCAAAAGACTGCGAATGTATTTCCTTAACGGGGCCGTCGGCTCTGGACCAGATAATTTGATCTTTTGAATTGTAAAAATCTTCTCGTGCGTACTGAATTGTTCTTGTCTGAGGATTTATTCTGAACAGAGCAAGACTGTAAGATAAAAATTTCGGATCGGGCAAAGTCGCATTGATTCCATAGTTTGAAATTGTTTCCGCTGCGCCTTCGTAAGTGTAAGCCGTCTTGGTCCACGCTTCAATTTCTGTCGGAACAACTTTTTCAGTTTCTTCAATTTCTCCTGCAGCATTTTTTATTTTTTTGAGAACTCTGGCTTGCTTGACAACTTTTACCGAGTCGGGATCAAAAAATTTGCTGTACTTGTCGTCAGATTTCAACCAGTACCATTGAACTTCAGAATTTGGTGCGGCAAAAGTTTTTTCAAAAGTTCCGAGTGCAAAAAACAAAATTCCAACAATCGCCGCAGAAAAAATTTTAAAAAATTTATCGCTCAAAATAATTCACCTCTGATTTTTGGAGAGTTTTTCAATAATTACGGAATGGAGTTCGTCAATTCCATAGCCGACAGTCGCACTCACGCAAATTGTTTCAAGTCCCGAAACTTCTCTGACAGCCGCCGCCAAAGATTTTCCGCCGTCAGAAAATTTATCGGCTTGACTAATCACGACAATAATTTCCGCTCCGAGCTTCCGAAGTTTACTGAGCCAAGCAAGTTCCAACTCAAAAGATTCATTCGCAATTAACATCAAAGCTACTTCGATGCTCGCCGCAGATCTTTCTGCCGTCGAGTCGGGCGCATCCACTCCGACCGTATCGACCAACATAATTTTTCCGACTCCGGTAATTTCCACTGCGCTGAAATTTGTCCCGCCCATCATATCGGTTTTTCTGAGTGCGTGAAGAAGTGCCGACTTGCCGCTTTTGCGTTTTCCAAAAATTCCAACCTGTCTCATCCGTCCACTCTCCTTTTTTTTATTGATTATAGCATTTTTATCTTTCGCTTGTCAGCAGAAAATTTTTTCTTTATAACTTTTTCGATTCATTGTAAAATCACTTCACAAAAATTTTTGAAGGTGATAATTTTGAGTTTAGAATATTTGACGCAGGACAGAGCTCCTGTGCTCGAGGCGTTGGAGAAAATGAAGTCAACCAGACTTGTGCCTTTCGATGTTCCCGGGCACAAACGCGGCAGAGGAAACAAAGAACTTGCAGAATTTTTGGGACAAGATTGTTTAGACGTCGATGTTAATTCCATGAAAATGTTGGACAATCTTTGTCACCCTATATCAGTCATTCGCGACGCTGAAAAGTTGGCGGCTGATGCTTTCGGTGCGGCGAACAGTTTTTTCATGGTCGGCGGAACTACTTCGGCTGTTCAAGCTATGGTTCTTTCTACTGTTAAACCCGGCGAAAAAATTATTTTGCCGCGAAATGTTCATCGCTCCGCAATCAACGCTTTAATTTTGTGCGGCGCGACTCCTGTTTATATAAATCCTCAAGTCGATGAAATGCTCGGAATTTCTCTCGGCATGAAAGTTTCTGAAGTTATCGACGCGATGGAAAAAAATCCTGACGCTAAAGCCGTTTTGGTAAATAATCCAACTTATTATGGAATTTGTTCCGACATTGAAAAAATAACTGCGGAGGCTCACAAGCGCGGAATGAAACTTTTGGCTGACGAAGCACACGGCACACAATTTTATTTCAGTTCAAAACTTCCGAAGTCTGCCATGTCAGTCGGCGCGGATATGGCTGCAGTTTCCATGCACAAATCGGGAGGAAGTTTGACGCAAAGTTCTTTCCTGCTGATTGGAAAAAATATTAACGCCGGTCATGTTCATCAAATTATAAATTTAACTCAATCGACTTCAGGATCATATCTGCTTATGTCGAGTTTGGATATTTCGCGCAGAAATTTAGCTCTGCACGGCGAGGAAATTTTTGACGGCGTGATAAATCTTGTCGAGTATGCGCGAGACGAAATAAATGCTCTCGGCGGCTGGTACGCTTACGGAAAAGAACTGGTGGACGGCGACGCAGTTTTTGATTTCGACACAACAAAACTTTCTATCTTCACTCGCTCGGTCGGACTGGCAGGAATTGAAGTTTATGATATTCTGCGCGACGAATATGATATTCAAATGGAATTCGGAGATATTGCAAACACTTTGGCTTACGTTTCGATCGGCGACAGAAAAAAAGATATTGAGAGACTTGTTTCCGCTCTCGCCGACATAAAAAGAAATTATCGAAAAGATCCCGCAAAACTTTTCAAGACCGAGTACATAGATCCGATTGTCGATACTTCTCCGAAAGATGCTTTCTATGCAAATAAAAAATCTCTGCCGCTTGCGGAAACTGTCGGCAAAACTGTCGCAGAATTTTTAATGTGTTATCCGCCGGGTATTCCGATTCTTGCGCCGGGCGAAAGAGTCACGAAAGAAATTTTAGACTACATCAAGTACGCAAAGAAAAAAGGCTGTCAAATTACCGGACCGGAAGATATGTCTGTCAGAAATTTGCAAGTCATTGACGACTGAAAAAATTTTTGGGGAGAAATTTTTATGGGAAAATTTTTTACTTTTCGATGCGAAAATTGCGGACACAAATTAAAATTTTATTTTGGAATCGGCGGCAAGTATCCGGAAACCTATCAAGAAATTTTGAACAGCGCGATTGTCGGAAATTTGGGCGCGGAGATTCAGAAATTTTTAATCGACAATCCGAGCGGAGTGATCGACGTTTCCAGAGTTCTGGCGAACTGTAAAAATTGCGGACATCATGAAATGGTCAGAGATTTGACAATGTATTTGCCGAAAGAAAATTTTTTTCGCGAAGAAATTTTTCCGCTGCCTTTCGAGTTTGAAAAAAATTATAATCTTGCAAAAAAATTTCAACACAAGTGCAGTTACTGCGGAGAATCTGTCGAGGTCGTCACTGAAAAAAATTTTTTGCGGACGGAAATAAAATTGCTCTGTCCAAATTGCGACTGCGAAATGGTAAAAAGTAAATCCGGCAGCGGACATTGGGATTAGAAAACTGTTTGCCAAAAGCTAAAAAAATTGACATTCAACTTTAAATAAGCTATGATTTATCGAAAGTTAAACTAAAGTTATCTGAATTTTTTTTACGGAGGTATGTATTGATGGCAATGATGGATTTAACCAAGTACGGCATCACAGGAACGACTGAAGTTCTTTACAATCCTACTTACGAAGTTCTTTTCAATGAGGAAACAAAACCCGGTCTTGAAGGTTTCGACAAAGGGCAGGAAACTGAACTCGGCGCAATCAATGTTATGACAGGCGAATTTACCGGTCGCAGTCCTAAGGACAAATTTATTGTCTATGACGACACGACAAAAGAAGGTGCGCCCGGAGAAATTTGGTGGACTTCCGACGAATACAAAAATGACAACAAAAAATGCAGCGTCGAAAGTTGGAAAGTTTTGAAAGAACTCGCAATCAAAGAACTTTCAAACAAAAAACTTTATGTCGTGGACGGTTTCTGCGGCACTCACAAAGATACCAGGATGAAAATTCGCTTCATCATGGAAGTTGCTTGGCAGGCGCATTTTGTCACAAATATGTTCATTCGTCCGAAAACTCAGGCTGAATTTGATCAAGAACCTGACTTTATCGTTTACAACGCATCAAAAGCAAAAGTTGAAAACTTCAAGGAACTCGGACTTAATTCCACAACTGCGGTTGTCTTTAACGTCACCAGCAAAGAACAAGTTATCATTAACACCTGGTACGGCGGAGAAATGAAAAAAGGTATGTTCAGCATGATGAACTACTTCCTGCCGCTCAAAGGAATTGCCGCTATGCACTGCTCCGCAAATACAGATATGAACGGCGAAAATACCGCAATTTTCTTCGGACTTTCCGGCACAGGAAAAACTACTCTCTCGACAGATCCGAAACGCCTTTTGATCGGCGACGACGAACATGGCTGGGACGATCAAGGCGTGTTCAACTTTGAAGGCGGTTGCTACGCAAAAGTTATCAACCTCGACAAAGAATCTGAACCCGACATTTACAACGCTATTACTCGCGACGCACTTTTGGAAAATGTCACTGTCGATAAAAATGGCAAGATTGATTTCGCCGACAAATCCACCACAGAAAATACTCGCGTCAGCTATCCTATCTACCACATTAAAAATATTGTTCGCCCGGATAGTCATGGACCTGCGGCGAAGGCTGTCATTTTCCTCAGCGCGGATGCTTTCGGCGTATTGCCTCCTGTTTCAATTTTGACTCCCGAGCAGACAAAATATTATTTCCTCAGCGGATTCACTGCAAAACTTGCGGGAACCGAGCGCGGAATTACAGAACCGACTCCAACTTTTAGCGCATGTTTCGGTCAAGCGTTCTTGGAACTCCATCCGACAAAATATGCTGAAGAACTTGTGAAACGCATGGAAAAATCCGGCGCGAAGGCTTACTTGGTCAACACAGGTTGGAATGGAAGCGGAAAACGCATTTCAATCAAAGACACTCGCGGAATTATCGACGCGATTCTCGGCGGCGCAATTAAATCTGCTCCAACTAAAAAACTTGACATCTTCAATCTTGAAATTCCTACAAAACTTGAAGGCGTTGCGACGGAAATTCTCGATCCTCGCGACACTTACAAAGATTCTTCCGAGTGGGACAAAAAAGCAAAAGACTTGGCAGAGCGTTTCATCAAAAACTTCAAGAAGTATGAGTACAACGAAGCCGGCAAAGCTCTTGTTCCTGCGGGTCCGCAACTTTAAAAAACTTTTTTGAAAATTACAGACTGAAAAAAATTTTTCCCCGACCAAATTGATCGGGAATTTTTTTTTAATTTTTTCTGGACAACTTCCAAAATTTTTTTGCGACTCGCGCCGCCGCTCCTTTTTCGCCCAACTTCGCACAAGCAAATTTTAAATCCGACAAAACTTTTTTGAAAATTACAGACTGAAAAAAAATTTTTTTCCCGACCAAATTGATCGGGAATTTTTTTTATGTCTTGAATGTTCAACTTATCATTGCAATTTGCATACCTTCTTAAAAACTTGCCAAAGCTGAAATATTGCTATAAAATTGTTTCAATAAAAATTATTTGTCAATGGAGAGAGTTATGCAAAAAGGTTTATTGATTTTAATTTCCGGAGCGAGCGGAACAGGCAAAGGCACTGTCTGCAAAAAATTTTTGTCCGAGATGCCCGAGACCTATTACTCAATTTCCGCCACAACAAGACAGCCCCGCGAAGGAGAGACCGACGGCGTAGAATATTTTTTTATAACTGTCGAGGAGTTCAAGAAAAAAATTGCCGAAGGAAAATTTTTGGAGTATGCGGAAGTTTATGGAAATTTTTACGGCACACCGCTTTATAAAATTGAGGAACATTTAAATCGCGGCGAAAATGTTTTGTTGGAGATCGACACGCAGGGCGCACTCAACGTCATGAAAAAAATTCCCGACGGAGTTTATATTTTTCTCCTACCGCCAAGTTTGGAAGAACTTTACAACAGGATAAAAAATCGCGGCACGGAGTCGGAGGAAGATTTGCGACGCAGACTCGATTCAGCCAGACAAGAAATTGAAGTTGGCAAAAAATATCAGTACGCCGTGATAAATGATTCTGTCGATTTGGCAGTTGAAAAAATTAAATCTATCGTCGCGGCGGAAAGTTTGAAAGTCGAGCGACAGCTTGAACTTTTTCAAAATTTTTTTAGCAAGAGAGGAGCGTTGAGATGTCAATAAAATTGTTTGTCAGCGACATTGACAACACATTACTTTTGCCGGGAGCAAATCCTTCGCCGAAAAATGTCGAGGCGATAAAAAAGATGCAGGACGCAGGAATTATTTTCACGATAGCGACAGGCAGAATGTATCCTGCCGCCGTTCCTATTGCAAAGTTCGCGGGAATTACTGCGCCGATAATTTCTTACAACGGCGCGATGATAAAAACTTTGGACGGAGAAATTTTGCATAGCAATTATTTGCCGCCGGAAATTGTCCTCGAACTTATAAATTTTTTCGAGGAAAGAAACGCACACCTGCAAACTTACAGCGAAGATGTTTTGCGTTTCCCCTGCAGAAATAAATTCACCGACGTTTATGAAAAGTCTCAAAGAGTTATTGGTGAACCTATCGGTTGGAAGGAAATGAAAAAATTTACTTCAAAAGTTTGCAAAGTTTTGGGAATTTTTGAAACGGTTGAGGAGAATGAAAAAGTTTCTGCCGAGCTGAAAGAAAAATTCGGCAACAAAATTGATGTAACAAAGTCCGCACCAATTTTTGCGGAAATTATGAACTGCGGAGTTTCAAAAGCGTCCGCAGTGAAAATTCTTGCCGAAAATTTTGGAATTGAAAAATCTGAAGTCGCGGCGATCGGAGACAGCGATAACGACTTGCCGATGCTTTTGGCGGCGGGGCTCGGAATTGCGATGGGCAACGCGACCGACGAAGTAAAAAAAGTTTGCGCGGCGACAACTTCAAATTGCGAGGACGACGGTTTTGCCGACGCAGTTTATAAATTTATTTTGAGGTGATTTTTTTAATGGACTACGAAGCAGTAATTGGTTTGGAAATTCACAGCGAACTTAAAACCGCGACAAAAATTTTTTGCGGCTGTGCGACAACTTTCGGCGCGGAGCAAAATACTCACACCTGCCCAGTTTGTTTGGGACTTCCCGGAGTTTTGCCGAGCGTAAATAAAAAAGTCGTCGAGTTCGCGATAAAAGCAGGCTTGGCGACGAATTGCAAAATTAACAAGTACAGCAAGTTCGACAGAAAAAATTATTATTATCCCGACCTTCCAAAAAATTGGCAGACTTCGCAATATGATTTGCCGATTGCTTACGAAGGTCATGTCGAAATTGATGTTGACGGCGAGAAAAAAATTATTCGACTGACAAGAATCCACATGGAGGAGGACGCAGGAAAATTAGTTCACTCCGGCACGACGATTAAAGATTCTGCAACTTCCAATGTCGATTACAACAGAACGGGAGTTCCGCTGATTGAAATTGTTTCTGAACCGGATATGCGCTCGGCGGCTGAAGCTCGCGCCTACATGGAAAAAATAAAATCTATTCTGGAATACATCGACGTTTCAAATTGCAGAATGGAGGAAGGAAATCTTCGCGCTGACATAAATGTTTCCCTCCGTCCTGTCGGCAGTGAAAAACTTGGTACGCGAACCGAAATGAAAAATATAAATTCTTTCAAAGCGTTGGAAGATGCAATTAACTATGAAATTGATCGGCAAGCCGAAGTTCTCGACGACGGCGGAAAAATTATTCAGGAAACTCGGACTTGGAATCCTGAAAAAGGAATTACCCAGTCTATGCGCTCGAAAGAAGATGCTCACGACTACAGATATATGCCTGAACCTGACTTGCCGCCGATTGTCACGACCGAAGAAGAAATTGAAAACTTAAGAAAGTCTCTTCCCGAACTTCCCGACGCTCGCCGCGAAAGACTTACAAAAACTTTTGGACTTTCGGACTACGACGCAGGAATTATTACAAGTTCCAGAGCGATGGCAGAATATTTTGATGAAGTTGTCGCGGGCGGAGCGGATGCAAAACTTGCCGCTAATTGGATGATGAGCGACCTTTCAAAAAATCTCAACGCAGAAAATTTGACAATAGAAAATTCTCCTGTCGAGGCTAAAAGACTTTCCGAAATGATTTTGCTGATTCAGAAAGGAACTATTTCAGGAAAAATTGCAAAAATTGTTTTCACCGAAATGTGGAAGTCAAAAGATTCCGCTGAAAAAATTGTCAAAGACAAAGGCTTGATTCAAATTACTGACACAGGCGCGATTGAAAAAGTTATCGATGAAGTTATCGCGAAAAATCAAAAAGCAGTCGACGATTATCGCGGAGGAAATAAAAAAGCTGTCGGCGCACTTGTCGGACAGGTTATGAAACTTACCAAAGGCAAAGCAAATCCGCAAATGGTAAATCAACTTCTTGCAAAAAAATTGGACGCTTAAAAAAAAATTTTTAAATCTCGACTTCGGTTGAGATATTTTTTACAAAAAATTTTTTTCAGATAGGAGGCGGCAGTTTGGAAGAAAAAATTTCCGTCGTCAAAAGTGAGTACATAATTTCTGCTGTCGGCAAAAAACAATATCCTGAAGAAAAATTATCTGAAATTGTTTTTATCGGCAGATCAAATGTTGGAAAGTCATCGCTGATAAATTCTTTGACGCGAAGAAAAAATCTTGCAAGAATTTCTCAAACGCCGGGCAAAACTCAGACAATAAATTTTTACAAAGTCGATTTAAAAATTTCTGTGGAGGAAAATTTAATTTACAAAAATTTTTATCTTGTAGACTTGCCGGGTTACGGATACGCAAAGACAAGCAAAACAAATCGCAAACTTTGGGCGAAGTTCATTGAAGAATTTTTACTCAACAGCCGCGAAATAAAATTTGTCTGTCAGCTTATCGATCTCCGACATGAACCGCAATATTCAGATAAAAAAATGTTTGCTTGGCTTGTGGAAAAAAATTTGCCTGTTCTAACGATTGCCACGAAGTCAGATAAACTTTCCAAAACTGAACAGAAAAAAAATTTAGTCGTGATAAAAAATTCTCTCGGCGTTGATGAAGAATCCGTCTTGCCCTACTCATCAAAGACAAATGAAGGTCGCACAGATTTACTTGAAGTGATTGCAAATTCGCTGCTTAAGATAGAGAGGAAAGGAAATTGACATGAAAATTTCAAGCGATGCATTTGAAAGAGCGAAAAAAATTAAGCTGATAATTTTCGACGTGGACGGAACTTTAACCGACGGAGGAATTTATATCGGCGAGCGAGGAGAAATTTTCAAGGCGTTCAACTGTCACGACGGTTTCGGAATCACTGCCGCTCACAAAGTTGGATTGATGACGGCAATAATTACTGGACGAACTTCGACAATCACGGCGAACCGAGCAAAGGAACTTGGAATTTCTGCAGTCAAACAAGGTCAACCCGACAAGCGCAATGCTTACGCCGAATTGAAATCGGAATTTAATTTGACTGACGAACAAATTGCTTACGTCGGCGACGATGTAATTGACTTGCCGGTTTTTGTTCAAGTCGGATTCGCGGCGGCAGTCGGCGACGCAAATTTTGAAGTTAAAGATCGGGCGCATTTTGTTGCAGAAAAATTTGGCGGACATGGAGCGGTGCGTGAAGTTATTGAATTTATTTTGAAAGTTCAAGACAAGTGGCCAGAAATTATTTCCCAGTACACAAGTTTGGAAAGTCCGAAAGAAAATTTTTCAGTCATCAATCAGTAAGAATTTTTTTTGTTGAAGTCAAGAAAAAATAAAGTTACAATAATTCAAATGATTTTTTGGGAGGAATTTTTTAGAATGATCCACGTTTGCTACGGACTTTATGACAAAGATGGTCGTTACTCAAAGTTTACAGGAATTTCAATTTGCTCAATCTTTGAAAATACAACCGCAGATGTCACAATTCACATTTTGCATGACAATACTTTGTCAGAAGAAAATCGCGATAAATTTGTTTGGCTTGTCGGGCGTTATGGTCGGCAGATAAAATTTTACAACGTTGAAAAACTTTGCGCGGAAAAAATTGCTGAGTTTAAAAAACTTTTTCCTTCGATTGAAACGGCAAGATTTACAATCGGCACAATGTATCGACTGGTTATTATAGATTTGTTCGACACAGAAATGGAAAAAGTAATTTATCTTGATTCGGACATTCTGGTTAATTTGGATATTTCTGAGCTGTGGAATACTAATTTAAGAAATAAACCGCTCGCCGCCGTTGCCGAAAGTCAGGCTGATTCGGTGGGATTTCCGTTAGTTTCAAAACAGCATTATCTGATAAATTCAAATTTGGTGACTTATGAAAATTATTTTAATGCGGCGGTTATGGTTTTGAATTTGGATTATCTGCGCGAACAGAAAGAAAAAATAAATTCTGCCATGAGATTCATTGCCGAAAATACCGAGTGTTTTTGTTTTGATCAAGACATAATGAATTATTGTTTTACGAACGAATATCTGCACCTTGACCCCAAATTTGATCAGTTTGTGGCTCGGACGCTTGAGCGTGTCGATAAAAAAATTTCACAGCGCAAAGTTATTTACCATTACACAGGGTCTGACCCGACTTTTGATTTTAGCGACTCACTGAACAAATTATATTTCAAATATTTTGTAAAAACTCCTTGGTTTGATTTAAAAATGCTGGAAAATATTTCTGACGGCGTGAAACAAATTTACAACGACGGCAAAAGTTTTGCATTGAGGATTTCAAAAATTGTTTCAGGTAAGCGCAAAATATTTTTCACAACTCCAGCAAACGAAGAGGCAGTCAGGCAAATTTTTTCAGTCACGGCGGATGAAGAAATTATTTTGTCAGACAAAGCGGATATGCAAATTGTTTTGAGAGAAAAACTGAACGACGGCGACAAAATTTTGTTCGTGATTGTGGCAAATTATCAGTCGGTCAAAAAATTTTTAATTCAGCTGGGCTTTACTGAATACAAAGATTTTATCAACGGCACGGAATTTTTGACGACTGAGCAGGGAGGAATTTTTAATTCATATTCGCTTGTGAAAATTATGTGACTGTGAACTTTTATTCGCAAGTTTTAGGAGTTAGAAAATAGGAATTTAGGGGAGTGTAAATTTTTTTGTGTAAGTGATTTTGAGACTGGCGTGCTGACGCACTTTTTGATTGAACTTACACAAAATTTCTGACACAGTCGGATTTAGAAAGTAGGGAAAACAAAATTTATCAGTAAATAAATTTTAAATCCTTCAAACTAAATCCTAGAATTTTTTTTAGGATAAAATTTATTGATCTCTACACTTTCCTTGAAATGGAAAAATTTTTCTTAGCCCTGATCAATCTCAACAAATCATAAAATATTTTCAATCACCCTTTCAGCGAAAATTATAACAAAAAAATTTTTGCAAAAAAAACAGAAGTCATAAAAAAAAATTGAAATCTGACTTCTGAACATTACAAAAATTTTTTTCGAAACTATTCGGGAATTGAAACTGTTCCTGCGACGACTTCTGCGTTGCGCTGTTCAAAAAATTTTTCAAATTCATCGACAGGCATCGGCTTGGCATTGAAAAATCCTTGGCCAAGTCTGCAACCTAACCCCAAAAGCAAAATTTCTTGCTCGCGAGTTTCAATTCCTTCGCAAAGAACTTCCATGTCCAGAGCGTGACCGAGTTTAATGACGTAAGCTAAAATTTCTTTCATGCGCTCGGAAGTGTCCGCGCCTGTCAAAACCGATCTGTCTATCTTCATAACTTCCATCGGCAAAATTCCCAGCAAGCCGAACGAAGAATATCCCGAACCAAAATCATCAACCGACAGCGGGAAACCAAGTTCGTGAAGTCCTTGAACAACTTTAATCGCGTTTTGCTGACTTGCTTTGTTGTCGAAGTCTCCGAACATTGTTTCAGTAACTTCCAATTCAATTAAACCTGCAGGAATATTATATTTTTCGACTATCGCCTTCATCTTTTCCAGATAACCTTCCTCAGTCATATGCAAGCGCGATTGATTTACTGAAATCGGAATAACTTCCTTGCCCGACTCCAGTCTGTCTTTCTGAAGTTGAAAAGTTTTTTCCAAAATGTAATAATCAACCTGAATTACAAAACCATTTTCCTCGAACAGCGGAATAAATTTTCCCGGCGGCATAAAACCTGTTTCAGGACTAATCCAACGCACCAGAGCTTCCGCGCCTACAATTTTCCGCGTCTTTAAATCATATTTCGGCTGATAGTACGCTTTAAATTCATCGTCGTAAAGTGCCTGTTGCATTTTACTTTCAATCACATGCTGAGTTGTCATCTGTTCTTCTAATTTTTCATCAAAGACTACCACACTATCATTTGACTTGTGACGGCAAGCAGTAATTGCGCGGTCAATAGCTTGCTGGACATAAATTGCGGGAGTGTAGCTGCTGATACCTGCCTTTGTGTGCAAAACAACTCTTGCCTGTGCATCCACCGTGTAAGCGTAGCTGTAGGCATTAACAACCATTTCAGCCCAGTTTGAAATTGTTTCAAGATTTTCTGCTTTACAGAAACAAATTAAATTTTCAACATCAATTCCTGCGGCAACACAAATTACAGGCTTATCGGTTGCAACGTCCGCCGCCATGCCTTTGAAAGTTTTGTCGATAATTTTTCTGCCTGACTCCTCCGCGACTGTTACTCCGGAATCCATAGAAAAAATTACAAAGAAAGTTTGCATATTCGGCTCGGAATCTTTCACCTTCGCGAAAAGGTTCGGAACCTCTTTCTCAAGCCAAGGAACATTCGGCAAATTATATCTTAAATCCGTGTACGCCATGTGCTGAACAAGTTCAAAGTGACGCTGTTGCATTCTGTTTTTGTAGATAATCAACCAACCTATTCCAATCGCCAGCAAAGTTATAAAAATAATCACTCGCATAGGATGATGATAAATTAAATACATTGGCGTAAGAGCCGCAGTCGCCACTCTGTGTTTGTTTAAAACATTTTGAATCCAAGCTGAACTGACATGATTTATTTCCACGTTCAAAATGTGCCAGAGCTGAGGATTTTCATAAGCATAGACACCTAAGGCGCAAGGTTCAGTGAAATAAGTTGTCGAGGAAATTTCAATTCCATAATTTCCTGTTTCATTGCAAAGAGGTTGAATCGCACTTTTCAAAATGTAAGTGACATCTGCTCTGCCGTCGCTCACGGCTTGCAAACATTCTTCCCAACTCCTGCACTTCAAAAGTCTGTCGGCAGGAATTTCATTCGTGAGGATATTTGGAGATAAAATCATATTCGGCACATAGGCGACAATCGGATTATCATCAGGATTCAATTTGTAACCTGTGCGAGTGGCGGCGGCATATTCGTAAGTCAAATATGATTGAGTGAGATTGATATTTGAATCGCTGCCCCAACTGTGATCCAAAATTGTGTCGGCGACGATATCAACTCCGCCGCTCTGAATTAAATCTTGAGTTTCTTTAATCGAGTGAGTTTCAATAATTTCAATTTCAATTCCTAAATCGTCAGCAATTTTGTGAATTAACTCAGGAAATAGTCCTGTCAAGTTTCCCTGCTCATCATGGTAGGAGAAAGGTTGATAGTGCAAAAACATCGCCGCTTTTAATTTTTTTCGCGCAGCAAGGTAATCGCGTTCCTCTTTACTAAGGACAAGCGGAAGTTCACTTTGCAACATATATCTTTGATTTAATTTGTCGCGCAAGTTAGTTTGAACCAAAAGCATTTGATCCATCGCCAAATCCATTCTGTCGAACAAAGTCTTATTATCTGAATGGATAATCAATCTGTAACTTTGTCTGTCGAAAAGCGCGATTACATCCGAAACGCCTCGAGGCTTTAAAAGTGCGGAAACATAGCCGTCAATTTCTCCTGTCTTGTAAGCCTCTATCATCTGTTCATAGTTGGAAAATGAAACCTCCTGATAATCCATTCCTTCAGACTTCGCAATGCTGGGGAAAGCCGGAGCAGGATAACTTGAAGTCAAAGTTCCAATTTTCATATTCGGCTTAATTTTTTTATCTTTAACTACAAGCTCCATCGGAAAACGACCAATGACATGAGCGGTGCGGAGGGCGTTTGGAATTTTTCTCCAGTCGCCGGGCATTCCGGGCATCATATCAATTTCTTTATTCTCGAAGGCAGCCACGAGCAAATCCCAAGTTTCATATTCGACAAATTCAAATTTACAATTCGCATACATTTCCAAAAATCTCATGTAGTCGTAACCGTAGCCGATTTTGTGTCGAGGGCGATCCTCAAAAATAAAATTTGTGTTTTTGACATAACCAACTTTGAAAACATCAAAATCCCACGGCGAAAGATCAATTTTTCCTGTCGACTCATATTCGCCCGGGTTAGAGTCAAAATTAGTTGCGGGAGCACTCTCTGCCGCAAGATAAACTGACAAGTTCAATAAAAAAATTATCGCAACCGCCGCTATAAAAATTTTCCTCAAGTTATCATCTCCTCAGCCTGAAAAATTATTTTTCTCAATCAGTCTGCAGATAATCATTATACACTATTCTAAAAAATTATCTATTATATTTTTTTGTAATTGCGCTGACAGAAAAAATTTTTGTCTTGAAATCGAAAAAGCGTTGCCGCAATGACAACGCTTGTTAATTGCAATCTTGGTGACGCCTAAGGGATTCGAACCCTTGAACCCGCCGTGAGAGGGCGGTGTCTTAACCACTTGACGAAGGCGCCAACATTCAACGCCGCAAATGCTAACATAAAAAAACAAATGCGTCAAGAAAATTTTTGTTGCGGGATCGTTACGACTGAGAATTTGCGCTGTGATTCAGGAGATTTATGATCGGAAAAGAGCCGAGATTTTTTAGCCAGATACTTTTTTCGCGGACGGCTGAAATTGATTCAAGCAAAAGTTTTTTATCAACATTTGTTTCAAGGTCGAAGAAAAAAATATATTCGCCCAATTCGAGCCGCGCGGGACGAGATTCAATGTGCGTCATATTTATTTTTCTTGTCGCAAATTCTTCAAGCACAGAATAGAGCGAACCTGCCTGACTGCCGTCAACCATACAAACCAGAGAAATTTTATCTCCGGAAATATTATTTTCATCGTAATTTTCTCCACAGCGACAAATTTCAAAAAATCGCGTGCTGTTAAATTTATTGTCCTGAATTTCCTCAGCCAAAATTTTCAGTCCATTCAATTCTCCTGCGCGTTCGCTGCAAATTGCCGCAAAATTTTCTTCAGAGTTAGCAACAATTTCCGCTGCCCGCGCAGTACTCGGCGTTATGATAAATTCAGCGTCAGGAAAATTTTTATGCAAATATCTTCTGCATTGCGAAATTGGCTGGGCGTGAGAAAAAATTTTTGTGACTTCGGAAAGTTTTGTTCCTTCCTTCGCCATTAAATGATTGTGAATCCTCCAAACCAATTCGCGATTTATTATCAAAGTTTTACTTCGCGCCAATGTATCCAGCGTGATATTTATTGAGCCTTCCAGCGAATTTTCTACCGGCACAAATCCACTGTCCAATATTCCTTTCTCAACCTTGTGCAAAATTTCAAAAATCTCCGAACAAATTACAAGTTCAAATTTTTCTTCAGAAATTTTTTGCAAATAATTCGCCGCCGCCTCCGAATGAGTTCCGCGCGGTCCCAAAACTCCAAGTTTTTTCAAAAAAGATCACCTCCGAAAATTTTTTTCATGGAAAATAAGTCACGCAAGATTTCGGCGACTCATGAATTTTAATTGCTTTTAATTTTGTTTCGCCGCTGAAAATTTCCGACGCAGAAAGTTTTTCAAAAATTTCTTTCGCAATATTTTCTGCGGTAGGATTTTTTTTTGCAAAATTTTCAAGTTCATTCAAATATCTGTGGTCAAGTTCGTCAAGAATTTTATTCAGCTCCGTTTTAAAAACTTTGAAGTCGATCAAAATTCCAAGCTCATTCAATTCAGTTCCTTGTGCAACGGCTTCCACAATCCAATTATGTCCGTGAAGTCGAGCGCACTTTCCGGGATAATTTTCAATTCTGTGCGCCGCCTCAAAAGCAGATTCAACAGTCAATTCATACAAAATTTTTTCACTCCTCAGCAAAGTTTTCAAGCAAAAATTTTTCAATTTCTTCGCCGATAAATTTTTTTCCGCGCAAATCGGGATGAAGTCCGTCCGGCGTAAAATCTGCGCGAAGTTCGCTGTCAGCGTCATAAAGATTTTTTGAAATATCGACAGAAAATTTATTTTTCAATATCCAAGAATTGATTTTTTTTCGCTCGCCGCGCCAATCGCTTTTGGTCAGAGTAATTCCCTTGCCGCGCAAAATTTTTTCATTCATCGGTGTCAAGGTACAAAACACAGGAGTAATTTTATTCGCCGCACATTTTTTCTGCAAAGTTTTGAGATTTTGAATAACTTTTTTTGCACTCGCGCCTTCGCGAATATCATTTATTCCACCGAAGATTATCAAAATTTTTGGCTGAAAAGGTAAAACGTCTCGCTCAAATCTTTCAATCATCATCGCGGTTGTATCTCCGCTCCGCGCAATATTTTTCACAGGAACATCGCAAAAAGTTTCCCATTGGCAGGAAATTTGCCCTGAAGGAATGAAGGACGCTCCGCCATGCGAAATGCTATCGCCCAAAACTGCAAACTTAACAGGCGCAGTGACTTCAAAAAATTTTTTTTCCGACCAATCACTCAGCGGAATATTTTCTTGATTGACGACGCGAACACGCCAGAAATATTTTCCTTTTTCCGTGAAAGGTTGAAAGTCCGTCACTCGATCGAAACCTTCGGTATTTTTTAAATCGCGAACAATTTTTTCTCCTGAACTTGTCACTTGAACGACTTGAACTTGATAAAATTCTGTGTTGGCAATCGGTCTCCAAGAATAAGTTGGATAGACAGGCGGGAAAGACATTTTTTCAAACTCAGTCGTAGGCACAGGCGATTCAAATTTTGCGTTGGCAGTCGGCGACAAAAACAAAACGCATGCGACTAAGATTTTTGTAAAAAGTTTTCTGCAATTCATAATCTGTAAAAATCCTTCCAAAAAAGTGCAGGAAGATATTTCCTCCTGCACTTCATTATTTCCTTTTTGCGTAGAAAATTTTTACTGCAACAAACTCAAAACGCTTGAAAGATTTTGATTGGCTTGCGCCAACATCGCTTGCGCAGACTGAGCTAAAACATTATTCTTGGTGTAGGCAGTCATTTCTTTTGCCATATCGAGGTCACGAATTGTTGATTCAGACAAAGTTGTCGATTCAGTCTGAACGACTACATTATCAAAAGTTGTAGAAAGTCTTGCGTTTTGTGCGCCGACCATAACATTTGCCTTTATTGCGTAATCTATTGCCTTGTCTATCAAACCGCCAGGCGGATTTTTTTTGCCCAGTAAAGCAATTCTGTCGCTCTCAGAATTTAAACTGTAGTCGCGGATATCCCTACCGTCCGGCAAGTTGTTAAACAAATGTTTAAGGCGCATATCGGGAATTTTAATATGTATGTTCATGCTGTCGTGATCTGTATGCTGAATTACTAAATCACGAACAAAAATATCCGTAGCTGTGCTGTCAGAATATCCACTTGTTTTGATAACGTCGTCAAGAATTCCGTCAGCAATTTTCGCGCCTTTTTCCTGCTTGTCGGGATATTCCTCCAAGTCGTCAATACTCCAGCGTCTGAAGTCGTACACAGTCAAAATGCCTTCGTCAGATTCGGCGGCAACTCGAATCATGTGATTGTAAACAGGATCGTCGCCTGTAAGAACCGGCGTAGCGTAATCATAAATTGCATTTACAAGATCGCTTGCATTTTTCACGCTCGAAACGTCAATCACAATGTCTTTAATATTTTCGCTACCTTCAGGGCGGTTGGGATCTGTGCCGTTACTGAAAATGAAGTTAAACCAGTGTTCATGATCGGTGGCGCAGTAAACGCGAAAACCTTTTCCATAAAGATCGTCAGGAAAGTCAAAATATTTTTTGTTAGCAAAATATTCGCCAAAATTTATGTCGTAGTGTCGAAGTGTTCCTTCCCACCCGACCACAGGATCGGAATTTCCTGCGCTGCCGGGCTTTTCTGAAGTAATTTTTACGCCAATAATTTTATTTGCTAAACCTGAACTGTTTGTGGCACTGAGTGAATATTTTGGTTGATCTGCCCTACCGTAAGAATCAGTTTGCGTTAAAGGATTTCCGTCGGCGTCAACTTCCTGATAAAGATAACTCAGCCGACTATCCGATCCATAACTGGCAAGCGCAGTTTCACCGGATGCTTTAAGTACTGCATCGGCAAATGCTTTTGCAAATGCTTCTGAAAATGTCATTCCGTCGCTGACATTTGTCGCCGTTTGAGTTTTTACGTCGGCGAGGTCAACTACGCGCTGCCCATTTATGTCCATAAATTCTTTTTGCGAGGGATCAACAATGCTGTCATAAACATCAAGTTTTTTAAATGACGACATGGAGCGCGGATCATCAGTATTTATAAATTCGATGGCTTGCGCATCGCAGTATGAGAAACCTTTTCCGGCAATTCCTTTTAAAAATTTATTCATTGAAGTTTCGTCAGTGACGTCGGAAACATTTATAACGTAAGTTGCCTTTACGTCGGGACTTGCGCTCAAAGTATTTGCAGAAGTGGCACTGGATACTGAATAATTAAAATTTCCAACGTCATCGTAAGGATCAGATGCATAATAATCTGTATAAATGTCCCAATCTCGCGCAGGAATAGTTTCGTCCCAAGCTTCAACTGCGGGAACAGTTTCAGTCCATGCATCCACCGTTTCGTAAACAGCGGCAGAAACCAGCGTTGAACTGTAGGCTGTTATTGTATCGCTGTAGTCATATTGTCCATTAGGATAACTGCGAACATAGTAAGAATTGCCGTATTCGCCGGGATATTGCGCTTCAAAATGCAAACTGTATGTGCCGCTGCCATTATTGGTCTTTGTCAAATTTACGCCGACGTTTGAACCGTTGCCGCTTAAATCTAAATTTGTAAAAGTGGATCTAAGTCCAATGGTGTAATAATTGGTACTTGTCCTGCCATCTGAAGCAGTGTGCATACCTTGATAAGTCAAACCGCTGTCGTCATCAACGAAACTGTAAACCGCTCGCGACGCACCATTTAAAACAAACGCTTGATTTGCACTCAAAGAAACATTATCGAAGTCCAATGTTGCTTTCGCAGCCTGCGACAAAGCGGCATCGGGATCTTGAAAATTTCCATGTGTCCTGCCATGTCCATCGCGTCCACCGCTGAAATTTCCATTAAGCCCCGCATCTCCAAATGCTGCCGATACGACTGTCGATCCTATGAGCACTCTTTCGTACTGTGCAGGAGAAACGAGTCGCGTCGTCGAGGCGTGATCAATTGTGTATTCATCGCGTCCTGCGTGATGAATAATTTGTTCATCTTTGTGATAATGTTGAACATCATGATACTCGACGCCTTGAGCCGTAGATTCGTCCAGCCAATCTTCGCTTGATACAGTTCCCGAACTTGACTCAGAGGCAATGAGCGAATCTAAACTGGAAAGATAATCAGCTGACAAAGTTGGAGGAGTTACACCGGTGTCAAAATCAGATTCGTCGGGATAGAGATAGTAGCTGGAAGTATTCGAAGCAGTGTCTGTCGTTGTGTATGGAACATTTGCCAAATTTGTTACGGTTTTAATCAAATCTGCGCGGGAATTTATGCTGTTCAAATTTATGTGCGGGAGTATCTGTCCTGTGGAATCGTCGCGGTAATCTTTCCAAGCGTAAGTTGTAAAAACGTAATCGCGATTATTGATTTTTACAGTTTTTTCATTCAATTCATCGTGAATATCAGTTGCGCTCATTGAAGTTGTAATATTTGGAAAAAGATCGTCGTAGCCATTAAGCTGAGAAAAACTTTCCGTTTTGGTGACTGTCACAGGTGAACCGGTTACTCCGCCATACAGATGCGCATAGTAACTTATCGCATGATCTCCATAGCTGTATTCGGGATCATAGTAATCTTCGACAGTATAATCTGTATCCGGCAAAGTAGGATTGTAGTCTTCGATAATCCCCGGCAATTTTTGGATATACTGATCGTACTCTTTGAAAATATCGAAAGGACCTGTATAACCATCAAGAACAGGATAAATATTTGGAATTATATCGAGTTCATCGCTACCGCCAACCAAAGTCGGTGCTCCGATAACTTGATAAACGCTCTTTGTATCATCAATCCACATATTGCCGATCAAAATTTTTTGCGTATTGTACTCAGTGTAGTATGCAGTTTGTTCAATTTGATCTAAAAATTGATTCATTTCCTTTTGGAGAGTTTTGCGATCAACTTCGGTATTTGTATCGTTGCAAGCGTCAACAACTTTTTCGCGCAGAGTTTTCAAAATATCAATCTGACTTTGTATTCCTGCCTCAGCTATATTCAAAAGTGAGCTACCATTTTGCACATTCTGCTGATCTTGTTCAAGAGCGCGAAGCCTTACTCGCATTTTTTCTGAAATTGCAAAGTTTGCAGAATCATCAGCCGCGCTGGTGAGCTTTTCTCCGAGCGAGAGTTTTTTTAAATTTTTACCGACTTCTGAAATATTCTTATTCAATTCGCCGAGTGTCATCTGTACCGCCGTGTTGTTTAAAATAGTCATCGCCATGGCGAGGAACCTCCTTGTTAGAAACTGTACTCACATCTTCAGAAAATAGGAACTAGTTCAAAGGATTTAGTTTTCTCTGTTCCCTTATCTTTTAACCCTTATCCCCGAAACTTGTGAATACAAGCTCTTAAAGTTTTTTTATAAAACAAAAACCGTTAATAAATTTATCGAAAAAAAGTTGCCTTTTGATAAGTAAAAAAAAAATAGTGATCAGCGAAAATCACTGAACACTGAAAACTTTTATAGTTCGACAGATGGCGGCAAAGTTTTTTGCAGATATATTTGCATTTATGGTCGCCGGAGTAATGATAGGCAAAGAAAATTTGTAAAATCTCTTTTGCTTGCAGATATAAAAAGTTTTCTGTAAAATTTGTATAACAAGTTGAGTTTTAAAAATTTTTTTCAGGGAGGTTACAAAATGAAAAAAGCTGTTCACTTCGGCGCAGGAAATATTGGTCGAGGACTTATCGGTTTACTTTTAAGCAAGGCAGGTTACCAAGTTAAATTTATCGATGTTGTCGAGTCGTTGGTTGAGGACATCAATGAGCTCGGCAAATACAATGTTCAAATTTTTGGCGAAGAAGAAAAAATTTTAGTCGAAAACGTCAGCGCAATTAACAGCGACAAAAATCTTGAAGGACTTTTTGACGCGATTGTTGACGCTGACATTATTACAACCGCAACAGGGGCGAATATTTTAAAAGTGATCGCGCCGAATATTGCAAAAGGTTTGACAAAAAGACTTGCGAAAAACAAAACGCCACTGAACGTTATTGCCTGTGAAAATATGATTGGCGGCTCGATTGCGCTGAAAAATTTTGTCTGCGAAAATCTTTCATCGGAAATAAAATCTGAAGTCGAAAAGTTAATCGGTTTCCCGAACTCGGCGATTGACAGAATTGTTCCTGTACAGAAACATGATGAAAAACTTTTGGTACAAGTTGAAGATTATGCGGAGTGGGACGTTGACTCTACAGGAATTGTTGGAGAACTTCCAAAAATTGAGGGCATGACTTTAGTTAAAAATCTCGACGCTTACATTGAAAGAAAACTTTTCACAGTCAACACAGGACACGCCTCAGTCGCTTACCTTGCCTATCGCGACGGATTTAAAGATATTTCTGCCGCCATGCAGGATAAAAAAATTGTCAGCGCGGTGCGTGACGTTTGGGCAGAAACTTCCGCACTTTTGATAGACAAATATAAATTTGCTCCGGCGGTTCACAGAAAATATGTCGAGGCTACCGAAAGGCGTTTTGCAAATAAATATCTGTCGGACGAAGTGACAAGAGTTGCTCGCAGTCCGAAAAGAAAACTCTCTCCTCAGGACAGATTGATTTCACCCGCCAACCAACTTTTGGAGCGCGGAATTGTTCCCGAAACTTTGGCGAAGGTTGCCGCCGCCGCTCTGAAATTTGACTTTGACGGCGATCCCGAAGCCGTTGAGATTCAAAACTTCATCAAGGAAAATGGAATCGATTCGGCAATAACTCAATTCACTGGCGCGGAAAAAAATTCCGAACTGTTCGCGCTGATTAAAAATAATTTTTGAAAATTTTTTTAGAAGCTGCGAATAAAGTCTATAAAAAATTTGACGGTGAATTTATGAGAAAATTTTTTGTTGCAATTTTAATTTTCTGCGTGATTTTTAATTTTGGTTGCGGCAGAGAAAATTTTCATTTCGAGCGCAACGAAAAAGTTATGGGGACGATTGTCACTCTCAAAGCTGAAGGAAAAAATTCTCGGAAGGCGATTGACGAAAGTTTTGAAAAAATTTTTGCGTTGGTCGAGAAAATTCAAACTGATGTTAAAAATTTAAATGACAACGCAGGCAACGGCAAATTTATTAAAGTGACTCCGGAAGTTTTTGAAATTCTGCAGACTTCGCAAAAATATTCCGAACTGACAGGCGGCGCATTTGATGTTACTGTCGGTGCGGCTGTCGATTTATGGAAGTTGGCGCGAAAAAATAAAATTCTTCCTTCGCCCGATGAAATCGAAAACGCAAAAAATTTTGTCGGCTATCAACATTTGTTGCTGAATGAAATTGAAAAAACTGCGCGACTGGATAAAAGCGGCGTGAAAATAAATCTTGGCGGAGTCGGAAAAGGTTACGGCGTTGACGTTGCAAAAAAAATTTTTGCCGAAAACGGAATCGAGGACGGAATAATTGATTTTGGAACGAGCAGCATTTTTGCCTTTGCTCAAAAAAAAATTGGCTTGAGAAATCCTCGCGCCGCAAATGAAATTTTTAAAGTCGTTGAAATTGAAAATTCCGCGCTGTCCACTTCCGGAGATTATGAACAATTTTTTGTTGTGGAAGGCAGACGTTACCATCACATAATCAATCCAAAAACTTGTATGCCGACAGAAAATAAAATTTCCTCAGCCACCGTCATTGTTTCCGGAGACTTGGAAAATTGCGGAACAGTCGCGGACATTTTGAGTACTGCAATTTTTATTCTCGACAAAAATTCCGCACAAAAAATTATTTCCTCCGTCGGCGAGGAAAAGATAAAAATTGTTTCTGTCGAAACAGAATATTAGAAAATGTATTCACAGCTTTCTTAGGGGTTAGGATTTAGGGACTAGGGGTTAGAGATTTGTTTAAAAATTTTCTGCCCAAAAAAACCTCTTCCCTTCGCCCTCATCGCTTTCCTCTGATCTTGTGAGTACAAGTTCTTAAATTGAAAAAATTTTTTCACTCAGTCGCGTCTGTCAGAATTTTTTCCGCAGTTTCCACAAATTGACCGTAGGAAATCGATGCGCCTGAAATTGCATCGACTTTATATAAATCCTGCGTTTCCAAAAGTTGTGCGGGATAATTTTTTATTGCCTTGACTGCAACTTGTGCTTTTTTGTAGTCGGCAGAATCTTTTCCTGTCAGCGAGCCGTAGTCCTCGCCCTTTTCATTTCCAAACAAGTCGTAGCCTGAAAATTTAGCGTCGGTAATTTTTTTGTCCCGGATTGTCAAAGTCAAAATACTTTTGCCAAGTTTTTCGTCGCGTGAACTTTCAGCAGTATACGTTCCGTCCTTTGCCTTGCTCAAATCAAAAACTTTTTCAACTTTCTTGGGCGGCGGATTTTTTTCTGCAGAATTTTCTCCGCAGCCAACAAAAATTTGCGTCGTCAAAATTAAACCGACAACCAAAATTTTTTTCAATTTAAAATCACTCCTTGTTTATCAGTTAGTCACTGAGTTATTGGAAGTTAGAAAAAAAAATAAAAACTTTACAACCGGCAACTAAATTTTATTCTGATTCTCACGGCGTAAAAAATCCTTCAAGTTTCTGATGATCATTGTTGTAAACTTTTTTAATTCTGCCGTGCTCTATGATTACGCAACGCTCGGCGGCTTGCCCGACTTCTGTCGAGTGCGTGACTGTTATAATTGTGTGACCTTCTTCATGAAGTTCGCGGAAAATTTTCATAACTAAATTTTGGTTTGTTTCATCCAAATTTCCTGTCGGTTCGTCAGCCAAAATCAATACAGGATAATTTATTAACGCCCGCGCGATGCAAACTCTCTGCTGTTCTCCACCTGAAAGTTGGCTCGGCAAATGTTCCGCTCTGTCCTCCAACCCCACGCGTTTTAACGCAGCCATCGCCTCATCTTTTTCCGGCAAACTGTGATAATATTGAGCTACCATTACATTTTCAACCGCCGTCAAATATGGTATCAAATGAAATTGCTGAAATACCATTCCAATTTTTTCGCGGCGAATTTCTGTCAATTTCTGATTGTCCGCATCGGTCAACAAAATATTATCTAAAATAACTTCTCCGTCCGTCGCGCTGTCCATACAGCCGATAATGTTCATCATTGTGGTTTTGCCGCTGCCGCTCGGCCCCATTATCGCCACCCAGTCACCTTTTTCGACTGAAAAATTTATGTCGTCCAACGCCTTGACTTTGCCATTATAAATTTTGGAAACATTTTTCAATTCAAGTAATGCCATTAAATCATTCACCTCAAAAAATTTTTTTGAATCGTTTACTGAAAAACTTTTTCAATTATAGCAAAAGAAAATCCTCTATGTCGAGGGGAAATTTTTTTTGTGAAAATTTATTTTCCGGTCGGAAGTTTTTATCTTCGGAAAATTTTTTTGCAAAAAAAATCTGTCGCTCGAACAGAAAAAATTTTTCACGCGACAAATCTAAGCAAAAAATTTTGTGCGGCAGGTTTGAAAGACTCGCTCAACTTCACAAGAAAGGAACTGAAACTAAAACCTTTCGCAATATTTTCAGTCGCCGAAAGAGGAATACTTGCAACAGGTTTGCCGTCGTAATTTAAAACAGCTTCGCCGATAACATTTCCGCGCAAAATTTCTGCGTCGGTAAATTTCGGCAAGTCGTAAGAAACCGTCAAAAGTTTTTCATCTTCATCCTTGAGGAGAGGAAAATTAAAATTTTCTTTCGCCTCGACATGAACTGCTCCCGACTTTCCTCCGCGAACAAAAACTATTTGCTTTATGTCGCCGACTTCAATTTTTTTCACCGACTCGACATTTTCAAAACCGTAGTCCAAAAGTTTTTCCGCATCAGAAAATCTTGTTTCCATATCTGCCGAGCGCATGACAATGGCAATTAACTCAATATCTCCGCGTTTCGCGCTCGCCGCCAAGCAACCTCCCGCAGCGTAAGTGAAACCGGTTTTAATTCCCGTGCAGCCTTCGTAAGTTTCCAAAAGTTTATTTGTATTCAGTGCGTCGAAAGTTCTTTCAGGTTGAGTGACATGAACATTTCCGATATTTGTTCCGACATAATTTCTGAACTCAAAACTTTTCATGCAGTAAGCAGCAATCTTCGCCATATCTCGCGCAGTCGAAAAATGATTTTGACTTGTCAAGCCGTGCGGATTTTCAAAATTTGTATTCAAGCAACCAATTTCTTTTGCTTTTTCATTCATCATTTCTGCGAAACGCGGAATATTTCCCGCGACTGCCTGAGCGATTGCAACTGCGCCGCCGTTATCGGAAACCAGCATTGTTCCCTGCAACAAATCTTTTGCAGATAAAATATTTCCCGCTTGCAAATTCAGCTCGGAAAATTCCGTCGCCGCCGCCGAAGCTGAAATTGTAATTTGATCTGTCGGCTGAAGATATTCTATTCCCAAAATGCAAGTCATCATCTTCGTCATACTCGCGGGAGGCAGAACTGCGTCCGCATTTTTTTCAAAAATTACTCTGCCTGTCGTCGCCTCTATTAAAATTGCCGACTCAGCCCAGAGTTCCGGAATTTCTCCCGCAGCCTGAACCACCGAATTAAAAATAAAAATTACTGAAAAGATTATCGCGACAAAAAAATTTTTAAATTTTGTCTGCAAATTGTTCACCTCGCATAATTGAAAGCATTGATATTTTCGTCCGATAGGGGAATTGTAATTTTTTTTTGTGTTGTACGTTTGTAATTTCTATATTAAAAATTTTTCTCCTCTGCGTCAAAAATAATTTAGGCGCAGAGGAAACTTTGAATGTGTTGAACAGAAATGTTTCAGCCTTTCAGAAAAATTTTGAAAAAGTTTCGAGAAGAATGAAAAACAAATTCACAGTTAAACTTCGATTGTGTAACAAAAATGAAATAACATAAAACATTTGCGGCTATAAAAAAATTTCTGAAAATTTTATACTTTAGGCGAGAATTTATATTTCGGAGGTTGGTTGAGTGACAAACGCTGAAAGAAAAAATGCAGGATTGATTTATGATCCCGGTGACGAAGAAATTATGAACTTCCAGAGGAAATGTTTGAAAAAAATGGACGAGTTTAACTCTACAACTTCGGAGCAGCTCGAGTTGCGTCAAAAAATTTTGAAGGAAATGCTCGGAAGCTGCGGAGAAAATTGTTATGTTGAACCGCCTTTTCATGGAAACTGGGGAGGAAAAAATCTTTTCTTCGGCGACAATGTTTACGCGAATTTCAATCTGACTGTCGTGGACGACGTGGAAATTATTGTCGGCAATAATGTTTTGTTTGCTCCGAATTGCACTTTGACAACTGCGAATCATCCAATCGATCCGGACTTGCGCAGAAAAACTTTCCAGTACGCGAAAAAAATTATTATCGAGGACAATGTTTGGCTCGGCAGTAATGTCGTAGTTTTGCCCGGCGTGACGATTGGAAAAAATTCAGTCATCGGCGCAGGGAGCATTGTTTCCAAAAATATTCCGGCAAATGTCGTGGCGATGGGAGTTCCCTGCAGAATTTTCCGAGAAATTTCTGAGGAAGACAAAAAATATTTTGACGGAGGAAAAAGAATTGACTATGAAAATTTTTAGGGAATTGGGAATAGGGGATAGGATTTAGTGGTTAGTTGTTAGAAAAAAAATTCCTCACTCCTAATTCCTAATTATCCTGTCACCAGCCGTTAATTCCGCGCAGATCTCTGCCTTTGGCGAGCAATTTTTTTCTGTAATCGCCGGGACTTATGTCGTAGCGTTTGCTGAAAGCCTTGACCAGTGATTCGCTTTTCGAGTAGCCGCAGGAGTATGCAATTTCAGAAACCGTGAGCGTGGAAGATTCCAACAAATTTCTTGCTTTTGTCAGCCGACAATTTTGAATGTAATCTTTCGGAGTCATTCCAACCTGCTTGGTAAACATTGTAGTTGCGTAGCTGCGAGTCAACTTCACATAGTCGGCGACGTCTTGGACGGAAATATTTTCTTCAATGTGGTGGTTAATATAATTCATCATATGTGAAACGTAAGTATTGACATCAGCCTTCGGCATAAATTCTTTTTGAGCATCTGCCAGAATGGAAATGAATTTAAAAAATAATCCCCAGCGATAGTAAATGTCGGACAATGCGAAATCATTTTTTTCCAACATCTGCAGGACACAATTTTTCAATCGTTCGCCGTTCTCGGGCGTACAGGAAAAAATTGGATTCTCAGCCGACAGTCCGAGAGAGTCTGCGATAAGTTTTGCCTGTCGTCCGCTGAAAGCGACCCAGATATATTGCCAAGGATCGTCGATGTCGCTGGAGTAAACGGTTTGATTATTCGGCTCGATAAAGAAACCCTGCCCTGCATGAAGTTGATAAGTTTGCTGATTGGATTTAAAAGTTCCCTTGCCGGACAAAATGTAGTGGATTAAATAGTGCGAGCGAACTGCAGGACCGTAAGTATGACCGGGATATGTGAACGAGTGACCAAACTTCACCAGACAAAATTCATCTTCGTTGTAAAGCGGCATAGTGACTGCCTGTCGATTTTCCATTTTGGATCGTCTCCTCTCTGATGAATTTTTGTAAAAAAGATTGTCCAATTATGGCAATAATAATTTATTTTTAAC